>CAZPXM010000090.1:0-15772 GCA_964591015.1 uncultured Gemmatimonadaceae bacterium | reverse complement strand
GGCCTAGCCCCAGCTCCACCAGCCGCCGCAACGACGGCGCGGCAAACCAGGCCACCACCAGCAGCGTCGGCACCGTCAGCAGACACAGCATGTGGATGCCGCCACCGCCCAGGCCAAAACTATAGGCCAGCAGATACAGCCAGCGGTCCTGCGCCAGCCCGGCCCCCGCCCCCTCCCAATACAGGATCAGCCACAAGCCGGCGCAGGTCAGGAAGATCGAATAGCCGTAGACCTCCGCCTCGGTAGCGTTGAACCACTGTGTATAGGAAAACGCCAGCGCCAGCGCCGCCACCACCCCGCCGGCCAGCGCCGCGATCTCGCGACCGTCCGGCAACGGCCGCAACGGCTGCCCCCCCAAGGCCCGCCGCGCCAGCATCACCGTGCTGCCATACACACAGACCGCCGCCAGCGCCGAACTGAGCACCGACATGAACGCCACCCGCTGCGCCACCGTCGCCAGCGGCACCAGAGTGAACAGCCGCCCCAGCAGCACATACAACGGCGCCCCCGGCGGATGCGGCACCCCCAGCCCATACGCACAGGCGATGAACTCCCCACAGTCCCAAAACGACACCGTCGGCGCCATCGTCCACCCATACACCCCCAACGATACCCCCAATACCCCCACCGCCAGCCAGCGGTGGACACGCTCGCGATTCATGGACGCACCGACTCTCCTGCGGCCGGCCAGCACCACGACGCTTCGGCCGAACGGATGGACGACGGCGATGCCCCGGGCGCGCTGCCTCGCGCGCGGCCGACTGCAGAGGCGCGCATCGCCGCCAGATCAGGGGACCATATCATAGGCCGCGACCCGGCGTTTGTCGAACGACGGGGGCACGGACCAGCCCGCCGGCCCCGTCCGGCCCGCGCCCCGCAGCGCGGCTCAGGTGCATCCCTCGGCGATCACTTCCAGATCGAAGCCCACCGCGTCCTTGCCGCCTTGCAGGCGCTGCACGCGGATGGTGACCGTGTGGAAGCCCAGTCGGTCGTGCGGAGGCTCGACGACCAGCCGGCCCGAGCGGGCGTCCAGCGCGAGGAACTCGGGCCCTTCGTCCAGGATGAAGGAGAGGACGTCCTGGTCGCGGAACGCGGCCTGGTAGCGGTGGGGGCCGTCGCTGAGGCAGCGCAGGTCCCCCTCCGCGCGGAGCGAGCGGCACACCCAGACGGCCTGCTGGCCGGCGACCGCCCGGGCCGGCGGTCGGCTGAACACGAAGGGCAGCGGCGCCGCTGCATAGTCCGACGGGCCGCTGCGGCGCCCGTGCCCGTCCACGGCGACTACCCGGTAGAAGGCGCGATTGCCGCGCCCATCCGGAACCTGGGGGCCGACGACCAGCAGCGCGGTGCCCTCGGTCTCCGCCAGCAGATTGGCCGGCTGGGTCGAGGCAGGCCGCGCGGGCCCCTCCTGGCGCTGGTAGGCAGAGCGGTGCGCGGTGAAGCCTCGCTCGTCGCTGCCGTACACCTCGTAGTGGTGCGGGGGCTCGCCCGCGGGGTTGGGCCGCCAGCAGAGCGTCATGGTGCGGTGCTCGTAGTCGACCGCCAGGTGCGGTTCGAGCGGCACTCCCGGGCCGGCAGCGGTGAAGCGCCAGGCTGGTCCCAACGGGCCCCACAGACCCGCGGCGTTGCGGCCGCGCACTCGCCAGAAGTAGACCTGGCCGGGATTCAGCAGCCCCGGTCCCGGCACGCGCCAGCGCGCCGCACCGCGCCCGGGGGTGCGCGACATGAGCCGCTCGAAGACCGGCGACAGGGCCAGGCCGAGATCCGCGCGTTCGCCGAGGCGGAACTCGTAGTCCACCGCGCCGGCGACCGGCTCCCACGCAAACTCGACCTGGGCGGCGTCGGCGACAGCACCGGGCACGGGCTGGCGCGCGGCCGTCGGCCTGGCGGGCGGCTCGACGTCGCCGCGTTCCTGCCAGACATGGGTCACCCGCACGCTGCGCGGGCCCTCGCCCGCGTCCAGGTAGCGAATCTCGTTGGTCCCGACTTCGAGCGCCGGCAGCGACAGCGGCGCCATCTGCAAGTCCGTCTCGATCGCCAGCTCCTGCAGGGCCACGCTGCGGCCGCTCAACCGCAGGTGGTAGGCGTAGCGCGGCGGACCGGCCGGGGGAAAGTGCGCGTCGAGGTCGCCGTCGCGCACCGGCGCCCAGGAGGCTCCGTCGAAGGACAGCTCCACGCGCCAGCCTGCCACGCCGCTCACCCGGCCGCCCACGCACACGTAGGGAGCGGCGATCCGGTACTGGAGCCATGACTCCTCGCTGGGCAGGGCCGGGACGAGCATCGCGCCGGTGCTGATCAGGTTCGCCATCTGCTCGGCCCAGGTCCCGGCACTGGCATCCAGCGGCGGGCGGAAGCGCAGGCGGCCGTTGGCCAGGCGCGGCGGTCGCGCCCCGTACCCGTGGTACTTGCCGCGGTCGGCCCACTCCCACAGCAGGGCTTCGCCGGGCCGCAGCTCCAGGTCCATGCGATGGCGCGCCAGCAGCGGGCGGCCGCCAGCGCGCGGCCCGGAGTAGCCGAACAGCGCCGCGGTGCGCGCCTCGGTGGCCGGGTCCTGCTCGGCGAGGATGCCGTACGCGTGGCCGCGCCGCACCAGGTCGTGGTCGCGGGCCAGGTCCTCCTCGGAGGCGACGGTGCGGTTGTCGCGGCGCAGGTACAGCAGGTGCTCGTCGCTGTCCAGCAGGTGATAGGCGCCGTCGTAGAACACCTCGGTGGTGCAGTGCCCGTGGGGCACGCCGCGGCGGATCTTCAGGCCCGCCGCCTGCCAGAGGTTGGCGAGCGTGTACGCCTCGTCCCAGCACAGGGTATAGCCGTACACGTTCAGCATCTTCACGGTGTCCTTCACCTCGTCGTCGCCGGTCGTGTAGTGGTACCGATGCCGGCGGGCGAACTCCCACAGGCGGCGCGCCCGCAGCGCCGGCGGATCGTCAGCGGTCAGCACCTCGGCGAGGATCTCCTGCAGCGAGCGCCACAACCGCCGGCCGTTGACCACCACCCACGGATTGCGGACCAGAGCGGCGCCGACGTTCTCCAGGCACACCGAGATGTTGTTCTCCCATGCCTGAGCGTAGGGGGTGTAGCCCACCGGGTCGCGGGTGTTGGCGCCATCCATGGTCCCGCCGACGTGGATGGCATAGGTGTGGACAGCCTGGTCGATCGTCTCCACGTGCTGGTGTTGCTGCGTCGGTCCGGTCACGGCACTCCCCTCCGCCAACTAGGCGATGGCGAAAAGTGCCCCGCCGCGCAGGTGGCGGCAACCTGGAAAGCGCGGCCCGGTCTGGCCGTGTGAGCCGGCGCACACGCCGGACGTGTCGAGCTGGAATCACGCCCGGGCGCCGGCCGCGCCCGCGCCGTTGCCGAAGGTGGGCGCACGCTCCGCCGCAGGCCCTGCTGGGGGCCGGCGGGCGGCGCGCCGGAGCCCGCGGCAGGGACGAGCGCGGCCGCCGCGGCGAGGGCGCGGCACAGCGCGGCGGCAGCGAGGGCGGCGGCATGGTCGTTGCTGCCCGAGCCGCCCGGGACCGTTGCGGAAGGAGTCGGCCGTGGCAGTGCTGGGCAGCGCGACGGGGGCAGAAGCGGAGGCGTGCCGGACCTGTTGGCCGTCAACGCCGGACAGCCGGGCGCCTGGCGGCCCCGGTCTCACCCTGGGTCTGGCCGGCCGGCTGCTGTGGTGGGTACTCGGGCTGGCAGTGGCGCTGGCTGCCACGGTCGCGGCGCTGGCCGCGGGCTGCGGCACCGCCATCGCGGTGACGGCCAGCGGGACGGTGGTGCCGAGCGAGCGCCGCCTCGTGAAGACGGCACTGAGCGCGGTGGTCCGGCGCGTGGCCGTGCGTCAGGGCGACCGGATCGCGGCGGGCGACACGCTGGCGCAGCTCGACGATGCCCCGTGGCGCGCTGCCCTGGAGCAGACGCTGGCAGCCCTGGACCAGAACCGCGTGCGGCAGCAGGCGCTCGAGGCGGAGATCCGCACGCAGCGGCTGATCCTCCAGCGCGAGCGGCAGCGCTGCGAGCTGGAACTCGGGCAGAGCTGGCTGGCGCTGCAGCGGCTGCAGGCGGAGGCCGCCGTCGAGGACAGCGCCGCGCGTCTGCTGGGCCTGCGGCGGCTGCCCTTCGCGGCGCGCGTGCCGGCGCGCCAGGCGCTGCAGCAGGTGCAGCAGTGCAGCCTGGCACTGGAGCTGGCCGGGCAGCGGCTGGAGGCCCTGGCCGACCGCCGGCTCGACCTGGAGGCGCTGGGGCGCGCCCGTCTGCAACTGCAGCAGGACAGCCTGCGCGGCGTGCAGACGCTCCGCGAGGCGACGATCCTGGCGCCCATCGCCGGCACGGTGCTGACCGATCGCGTGGAGACTCGTACCGGCGACTACCTGCCGGCGGGCGCCGTGGTCCTGGAGCTGGCCCCGCTGGCCGGCTGGCAGGCGGAGCTGTGGGTGAGCGAGCGCGACGTGCCGCGGGTGCAGCCGGGGCAGGCCGTGCGCCTGTTCGTCCAGGCGTTCCCGCACCTGGAGTACAAGGTGTTCGGCGGCCGGGTCGAGTCGGTCTCGCTCGAGGCGGCACCCGCCGGCCAGTACCGGACCCAGGTGCGCATCGACGACCCGGCGGTGCGCGACGGCGATCAGACGCGCTCGCTGGCCTGTGGCATGCGCGCGGAGGCGCAGATCGTCGTGGCCCGCGGCCGGATCGCGACGCTGCTGTGGCGCCAGTTGCTGCGGCGCGCGGGTCCGGCCGCACGGCGCGAGCTGCGGTTCGTCGGGCGCGCGGGGAGGGCGACGTGCGATCCCTGATCCGGCTGGCCGGGCTGCTGCGCCCCTACTGGCGTCCGATCCTCCAGTCGCTGCTGGTCGGGGTGCTCGTGTCCCTGCTGGCGCTGCCCGGGCCCTACATCACCAAGCTGCTGGTGGACGAGGTGTACCCCCGGCAGGACGTGCCGCTGCTCCACTTCGTCCTGCTGAGCGGCGCGGCGGTGACGCTGTGCCTCGGCTTCATCCAGGCGCTGGCCGCCCACTTCGGGCAGCGCGTCGGCGCCCTGCTGAGCCTCGACTACCAGATGCGGCTGTTCGCGCACGTGCAGGGACTGGACTTCGCGTTCTTCGACACGCGCGAGACCGGCGAACTGCTGTCGCGGTTCGAGGACATGCACAGCTCGCTCGGCCAGGTGATCGGCATGTTCAGCGCCGCGGCGCTCAACACCCTGCAACTGCTCGTGTTCCCGGCCATCCTGTTCTGGCTCTCGTGGCCCCTGGCGCTGCTCAGCCTGCTCATCCTGCCGCTCGACACGGCCCTGGCGCTGGTGACGCGCCGCGTGTACGGACGCCTCTCGCAGGCGATCGCCGTCTGCAGAGCTCGCCTGTCCGCCGAGGCGTACGAGACCCTGGCGGCGGTGCGCACGGTGCAGTCGCTGGGGCTGGAAGGCGCGATGCTGCAGCGCCTGCGCACCCGTTTCCTCGAGGTGGCGGGGCTGCAGGTGCACGCCTCGCTCGTGCAGAACCTGGCGGCCGGCGCGGCGACCCTGCTGCGCGCGGGCGGCAGCCTGGCATTCTCCTACTACGGGTGGCTGAGCGTGCTGGAGGGCAGGCTGTCGATGGGCACGTTCATGGCCTTCTCCGGGTACGCCGCCTATCTGTACGGGCCGCTGCAGAGCCTCATCGCGCTCGTGCCGCAGATCGAGGTGGCCCGCGTGCACGCCCAGCGCTTCCTGGAGATCTACGACCGGCGGCCAGCCATCCGCGACGCGCCCGGGGCCATCGCCGTCACGCGCGCCCGCGGCGAGATCGAGTTCCGGGGCGTGTGGTTCGGCTACGGCGACCGGCCGGTGCTCTGCGGCATCGACCTGCGGATCCCGCCGGGCGCGCGCGTGGCGCTGGTCGGGCGCAGCGGCGCGGGCAAGTCGACCCTGGTCAAGCTGATCCCGCGTTTCTACGACCCGGCGCGGGGCGCGGTGCTGCTGGACGGGGTCGATGTGCGGCAGCTGCGCCTGGCCAGTCTGCGCCGCCAGGTCGGCTTCGCCATGCAGGGGAGCGCGCTCTTCCGTGGCACCATCCGCGACAACCTGTGCTTCGGCCAGCCCGTGACGGCCGCGGAGCTGGAGGCAGCCGCGCGCGCCGCGTGCGTGCACGCGTGCATCGCCGCGCTGCCGCAGGGATACGACACGGCGGTGGGCGAGGGCGGCTGCACGCTGTCCGAGGGCCAGCGGCAGCGGCTGGCCCTGGCCCGCGTGCTGCTGCTGGACGCGCCGGTGCTGATTCTCGACGAGCCAGCAGCGGCGCTGGATCCGGAATCGGAAGCCGAGCTGCGCCGCGCGCTGCAGACCGCCTGCGCGGGGCGCACGACGGTGCTGATCGCGCACCGGCGCGAGACGATCGAGGCCGCGGAGCTCATCGTCGTGCTGGATGCCGGGCGCGCGGTGGAGTCGGGGACCCACGCGCAACTGCAGCGCTGCGGCGGGCTGTATGCGCGGATGTTCGGGGCCGCTGCCTGACGCGGCCGTGCCGCCCGCGGCGGCCGCGGCAGCGGGCCGCGCCGGCGGCTGGCGGCCGGGAGGTTCGGCCCGATGAGCGGAGGACAGACCATGGTGCGGCTGGACGGCCTGGACGGGACGGACGTGCGCGTGGCGGTGGTCGACAGCGGCATCCGCGTGGACCACCCGCACCTCCCGCCCCCGGCCGGCGGTATCGCCATCGGCTCGGGGGCCAGGGACGAGGTGCCCGCGGCCGGCAGCGACGGCAGCGCCGCGGCACCGGGCAGCGCGCCGCCCTACGTGGACACGGCCGGACACGGCACGGCCTGCGCCGGGATCATCCACGAGATCGCCCCCGGCGCGGCGCTGTATGCGGTGCGCGTACTGGCGGCGGACCTGACGGCCACGGCCGCAAGTCTGGTCGAGGCGCTGGCATGGGTCGCCGACCAGCGGATGGACGTGGCCAATCTCAGTCTGGGCAGTGCCGCGCCACAGGACGGCGAGCTGGCTGCCGCCTGCGAGCGGGCGGCCCGAGCCGGCGTCATCCTGGTCGCCGCGCACCACAACCAGGGCTGCCCCAGTCTGCCGGCCGCCTGCTCCCAGGTCATCAGCGTGGGCGCCGCCGCGGGCCTGGGCGCGCGCGACTACGTGCTGACCGGCCAGGACGACCCCGAGCTGCTGGCGCGCGGCGATCCGCAGCGCGTCTGCTGGCTGGACCCGGACTACGTCCTGCTGGATGGCACGAGCTTCGCGGCGGCGCGCATCGCAGGCCTGGTGGCGCTGATCCGCCAGGCGATCCCGGGTGCGTCGCTGGCGGAGGTGCGGCGGCAGTTGTCCCTGGGAGCGCTCCGGCCGGCAGCGCTGCCGTCGCGGCGGGCCGCGCCGGACGCCAGGCCGTTGGCCAGGGCGCCGGCGCCGGCGCGTCACGGCTCGTGCGCCTGGCTGGGTCGCGCTGTCCTGTACCCGTTCAACAAGGAGATGCACGCGCTGGTGCGGGCGCGGGAGCTGCTCGACTTCCGCATCGCGGCCGTCGTCGATCCCGTGGGCAAGGGGCTGGTGGGCAAGGATGCGGCCGCGGTCCTGGGGCTGCCGGCGGCCGGTCTGCCCATCCAGGCCAACCTGGCCCGAGCGCTGGGCGAGGCCGACAGCCTGGTGCTGGGCTGCGTGGACCGGCTCGGCCGCGCGGCGCGGCGGGACATCCTGCGCGAGGCGGCCAGCCTGGCGCTGGCCGCCGGCAAGCACGTGTTCAGCCTGCTGCCCGCACCCGCCGAGACCTACCCGGACCTGCACGAACTGGCGGCGCGCTCGGGCGCCTTCCTGCACTGGGCGGACACCACGGCCGAGGACGTGAGCCGCGCGCTCCAGGCGGCGGCGAGCGCGCCGGCGCCCACCGTGCCCGTGCTCGGGGTCTTCGGCACCAGCTCGCGCCAGGGCAAGTTCACCCTGCAGCTGATCCTGCGCCAGCAGTTGCTGGCCCGCGGGTACGCGGTGGCGCAGATCGCCACGGAGCCGCACGCGGAGCTGTTCGGCATGGACCTGGCATTCCCGATCGGGTACGGGTCGCCGCTGCGGCTGCCGCTGCAGACCTACGTGCCGTTCCTGCGCGCCAGCCTGCGCTGCCTGTGCGCGGCGCGGCAGCCGGACATCGTGCTGGTGGGCGGGCAGTCGGGCACCATCCCCTACGACGTGGAGCGGGTGGCGACCCACACGCTGGCGACGCTGGCGTTCCTGCTGGGCACGCAGCCGGATGCCTGCGTGCTGGTCGTCAACGCCGGCGATCCGGAAGCGTACGTGGAGGACACGCTGCAAGGCCTGCGCGCCGTGGCCCACTGCCCGGTGCTGGCGCTGGCCATGCCCGACCGCGATCCCCTCGTGCGCAGCCGGATCGGGCGGCGCGTGGTCGGCTCGCGGTCGCTGAGTCCGGCCGCGGTACGCTGCCACTGCAGCCGGCTGGAGCGTCACTTCGGACTGCCCGCGGCCTGCATCGCCGACCCCGCCGACCAGCAACGGCTGGTGGAGATTCTCCTCGCTCACTTCGGCGCGGCGGCGGCGGCCGTTCCCGCGGCCACCGGCCGCCAGCTCATCTGAGAGGTGCGCACGATGGCAAAGCCTCGGGACCTGGAAGCGCGCGTGCGGGCGGTCGTGGCTGCTGCCCTGGAGCTGAACCTCGACCCTGGCGAGCTGCCGCTCGACGAGCCGCTCTTCGACCCGGGCATGGGCGCCGACTCGATCGGCTCGCTGGAGATCGTGTACGGCCTGGAGCGGGAGTTCGGCATCCAGGTAGGAGACGACGAGCTGCGCGCCGAGCTGTTCGACTCGGTGCGGGCGCTGTGCGAGTTCGTGCGCGGCAAGACGGCGCCGCCGCCGGCCGGCGAGCCGAGCCAGGAGGGCGCCTGCCGGCCGGCAACGGGCGCCGTCGTCAGGCCGGCAGGCGCGCCGGGCTGAGCCCTCCCGCCCTCACTGCGCCCTGCCGCGCGCGGCGATCTCCCAGATGGCCTCCACGCGGCCCTGGCGCATGGCGTACACGCGGTCGTACAGGTTCATCGTGGTGCAGCCATGCCCGGGTACGAACTCCAGCAGGTCGCCCGGCCGCAGGTCGGTCACGGGTCCCTGCGTGGAGCGCAGGCGCCCGTGCTCCTCCGACAGGGCGTGGCAGACCAGCTCCGGCCGGCCGGCCACCAGCGGCAGGCCGTGCTCGGGGGTGACGCTCTTCAGGCCGGCGTCGGTGATCACCCGGTCGGGCGCCGGCCGGCTGGTCACCGTCGTCAGCACGGTGAGCGCCGCCGCGAAGCCCAGGCCGAGCCGGCCGTACGCGGCGTCCATCAGCGCGTACGAGCCGGCCTGCACCTCGGTGATGCCGGCGAAGGTCGTGGCCACGTAGTAGTCGCCAGTGCCGGAAGCCGAGCAGATCGGCACGGGCAGGCCGGCCCGCTCGAGGTCGGCCCGGCAGTCCACCAGCCGCTGCAGGCAGGCGCGGGCGCCGCGCTCCCGCGCCTCGGCATCCTCCAGGTCGATGATGTGCCCCTCGTAGCCCATGATGCCGGCGTAGCGGACGCCGGCCAGCGCCGCCGCCTGCCGCGCCAGGGCGACCACCTCGGGTCCCGGACGCACCCCACAGCGGCCGTGTCCGATGTCGATCTCCACCAGCACGCGCGGTGCCACGCCGGCGGCACGCCCCGCCTCGTCCAGCGCTGCCAGGTTGCCCGGGTCGTCCACCGCCACCATGATGTCGCACCGCCGCGCCAGCGCCAGCAGCCGGCCGATCTTGCGGCTGCCGACCACCTGATTGGCCACCAGGATGTCGCCGATGCCCGCGTCGGCCATGACCTCGGCTTCGCCGAGCTTGGCGCAGGTGATGCCGATGGCGCCGGCGTTCAGCTGCAGGTGCGCGATGGCCGGGGTCTTGTGGGACTTGACGTGCGGCCGCAGGTGCTTGCCGGCCGCCCGGAAGTGCGCGGCCATCGTCTCGATGTTGGCCTCCAACCGGTCCAGGTCGATCAGCAGGGCAGGCGTGTCGAGCTGCTCGCGCGGCATGCCGATGTGGTCGTGGGTCGCGCGCTCCATCAGCTCAGCAGCTCCGCCAGCGGCACCGGCCGGCCCTCCTGCTTGGAGAGCCGGGCCGCCTCCAGGGCCGCCACGATCTCCAGCATGTGTTCGTAGCTCAACGCCGGCTGCCGTTTCTCGTCGGCGACCATGTCGACGAACGCGCGGGCCATGCCGATCGCGCCGTACCGGTACTCGGGCACCGGCGTCTCGCGCCAGGCGATGCCCTTGGTGCCGTACACGTCCAGGCGGAACTCGCCGGGTACGCCGTTCATCTGGATGATCCCGACCCGGCCGTCGGTGTAGAGGAAGCGAACCATCTCGCCCGGTCCCGCCGCGGCGTTGAGGAAGCAGGCGGACTCGATGCCGGGCCCCATGAAGCCGTTCAGGGTGGTGAAGGTGTGGATGCCGCTGACGATCCGGTCCACGCTGCCGCCGCCGGTGGCCACGGCCAGCCGCACCTGTCCCAGCGGCAGCCGCTTGAGCTCCTCGGTGGCCTTCACGTACTGCAGCAAGGACGAGCTGTACACCGGGGTGCCGGTGCGTCGCGCCGCGGCGATGAGCTCCTTGGCCTGCGCCAGCGAGCCGGCCAGCGGCTTGTCCACGTTCACCGGCAGGCCGCGCTCCAGGAACGGCACGGCGATGTCCACGTGGTCGTCGCCGGGCCCGCCCGTGTTCGAGAGGAAGATCGCGTCGCTGATGTCGGCCAGGTCCAGCATGCGGTCGACGGCCGGACAGCCGAACGCCTTGGCGTACTGCTGGGCGCCCTGCTTGTCGGGCGCCCAGACGCCGGCAATGCAGGTGTTCTTGAACGGAATCACCGGCACCGAAGACGACTCGACGATGTCGAGCTGGCCGCCGCCCAGCAGGAACTGGTAGCGGTCGTACGGGCCGAAGCAACTGCCATACAGGTACGCGTGAATGCAGGTGTTGATCACGCCGATGCGGATCATCGACTGGTCCTCGACTGTGCTAGGGGTGGGACCGCCTCGCCCGCGGCGGGGACCATGCCCGCCAGCCAGGCAGCGGTCGCGAAGAAGGGCGGCGGGCCGTCACCGGCGCGCCGCCACGGGGGGCCGCTCGGCAGCCGGGCCGGCGCGCGCGCGGCCGCGCGCCGCCACGGGGGGCCACCGCCGGCTCGGGCTCACACATCCTCGGCGTCGGCCATCTCCTCGAACTCGGCGACCAGGATCGGCGGCACCCACTCCTCGGGCACCCGGTCGTCCGTGTCCAGCTCGATCCGGACGTCCAGCGGGTCGGCCAGCCGGGCGTACCGCTCCTCGAGCTGGTCGAAGCGCTCCTCGTCCGTCGTGCCCAGTTGGAAGGGCATGAAGGCCATGCGTTCGTAGTACGTGGTGCCGGCGCCGACCTGCACCATGCGCTGCGGGTTGTTGCTGCCGAAGGCGTAGGTGTGCACGCGCGAGAAGTAGGTCCACGGGCCCCATGCCAGGTAGATGAAGGGATAGTCCTTGCGCGGCAGGCCGTGCGTGCGCCGCATCTCCGCCAGGTCGAGCGTCATGCCGCCGAAGCCGCAGCCGTGCTCCCGGCTGAAGTAGGCCAGCCAGGGCGTGTCCGCCTCGATGCGCAGGGCGTGGCGCGGATGGCGCGGCCCGGACTTGATCACCATGGTGCCGATGTCGCCGTCGGGCTTGAGCCAGGCGAACTCGTCGAACACCGCGTGGTTGAACACGAACTCGCCGTTGCGCAGCGCGATGCAGTGGAAGTCCTGCTTCACGTCGGTGATGGACGAGTACATCAGGTACGGGTTGTGCGCGTAGAGCAGGTAGGTGACCGAGAGGTCGATCTCCGGGTATTCGGGAAAGCCACCGGCACGCTTGGTCAGGCAGAACACCGGGCCGCGCACCTGGCGGTAGTGCGCGGGCGGGTTCCAGTCCGACGAGTGCAGCCACGGCCGTTTGGGCGAGTACATGCCGGGGTTCCACTGCACCGCGCCGTTGGTCTCCAGCCGGTGCTCGAACAGCGCGTTGACGCCCATCTTCATGAAGATCTCGTCGATGGCGCCGCCGGTGGGCTGGGTGTGCATGCGGTAGAACGAGTTCTCGATGGTCAGCTCGAGCCCCTCGCCGGTCACCGTGAGGTCGGTGACGTACTGGGGCCGCGGCGCCGCCGGATTGCCGTAGAAGATCAGGTACACCTTCTCCGCGTGGGCGGGCACGTCCGCCAGGAAGGCCACCTCGAGCGTGGTGGTGTTCTGGCAGTACTTGTCGGGCGTCGGCGTCGTCCACGTCGAGGCGTCGTACACCTGGCTGGGAACCTCGGTGGGCGCGCCGCTGAGCGGGTCGATGCCCACCACGCGGATCTCTCGCTCGGGGTCGGTCAGCCGGTCCGCGTACGTGGCCAGGGTGATGTGCACCGGCTCCTGGTCGCGCGCCAGGCCGGCGTTCTCGCGCAGCACCACGCTCAGGTAGTGCTTCCACGCCGGGTTCCAGTGCCCCCCGAAGCCGGGGGCGGTGGAATCGGACTTCAGCGTCAGGCGACGCCCCTCCGCCTCGCTCTCCAGGTCGATCTCCACCGCGTGCGCGCTGCCGGGCGTCCAGTCGCAGCGCGCCACGACGCTGGACAGGCGGCTGGGGCCCAGCACGTGCAGCTTGTGCCACACGTCGTCGTTGTACACCCAGAAGTCCCGCACGCGCCGGCCGTCCACCCGCACCTCGCGCACCTTGGCGGAGGCGCCGCCAGCCGCGCGCACCGCCGTGGCGAGGTGGTAGCAGGGGTTGGCCGGGGTGGGGAACGAGTACCGCGTCCATTCGATCCTGAACTCGTCGCTCATGGCACTTGCTCCTCGGTTGCGCGGTGCGGCGGCTGCGCCGCCCCCGCCGTGGACGCCCGCAGGCCGGCCGGCGCCGCAGCCCTCACAGCGGCGGCAGATCGCCGCGCTCGTCGAATTCCATCGCCGTCGCCGGCGCGAGCACCTCCAGGTCCGGGCGCTGCGCCAGGGCCGGCACATAGGCTTCGGAGACCTGCACCTCGTCCAGGTCCAGCGTGTTGCGGATGCGGACGAGGCGCGCTTCCTCGGGAGACACCAGGCCGATCGTGCTCAGCGCCGCGTCGAGCACCTGGCGGTCGCTGTCGTAGTACATGGGAATCGCCGCGCTCATCGGCGCGTGGCCGGTCAGGCAGTTGAGGTAGGTGCTGTGCCGGTCCATGGCCTCGACCACCCGGCGGTGGGTGAATTCGGCCGCACCCAGGCCCGTGGCGTTGCCGTGGGTGGCGGCGCTCAGACCGCGCACGTAGATCCGGGTGCACTTGGGGTGCTCGTCCGGGCCGGCCTTGTGGTAGCCGTACTTGCGGCCGATGACGTTGAAGTCCATGCCGGCGCCGGAGATCTCCTTGCCGATCTCGTCCACGATGAGCAGGTCCACCTCGGGGAAGGGCAGCCGCGGCAGCCACTGGCGGGCCAGCCGCAGCAGTTCCTTCTCGCGTTCGGCGAAGCGCTCCGGCGGCACCGCCTCGATCAGCGCGGTGCGGTCGTGCTGGTTCTCGACGATCGCCAGACCGAAGAGGATGCGGCAGTCGCGGATCACCGCCGCGGCGACCGACTGGATGATGCGATCGAAGCTGTAGCGCACGAAGGCGCGGTGGTAGAGCGCCGCGCCGCGGTGCTTGCCCAGGCCGATCAGCAGCATCTTGTGCAGGCCGCTCTCCAGCTCGCCGGTGAAATCCGTGTGGGGCTTGACGCGGCCGACGACGACCACGTGGTCGGCTGCCGCGGCGAACCGGTCGAGGAACACCGGCACGCCCGCGGCGGTCTGGCCGACCTGCACCGTGTCCATGGTGGCGCGGATGGGCGCGCCCACGTACGCCTCGGTGACTCCGTAGCTCTCGATGATGGCGCGCTGGCCGGCCGCGGTGCCCCCGCCATGGCTGCCCATCGCGGGGACGAGAAACGGCTCCAGTCCCAGCTCCTTGAGCTGCGCGACGACCGTGCGGATGATCAGCGCGATCTGGTGGATGCCGCGACTGCCCACCGTCACCGCCGCCGTCTGGCCGCGCCGCACGCGCGCTGCCAGCGCCAGGGCCGCCATCTGCTGCCGGATGGCGGCGGGAATATCGTCGATCGTGGGTGCTTCGAAGTGCTGCCGGATGCGCAGCAGGCGCGGATAGGGCATCGCTGGCCTTGGCACCGGGATGCGGCGCAGCACCGCGGCAGTGGCCGCGGCGCGGTGGCGGCAGAACAAGCGGGCGCGCCGCCGGGCTGTCAAGCGGGCGGCGTGCGGCCGATGTGGAGCCACAGCTCCGCCAGGCAGCGGATGGTGGTGACGCCGGGAGGCGCGCTGCCGTCGTGCGCCAGCTGGATGTAGCGGATGCCGGCGGCAGCGCTGGCGAGCTGGTCGAAGCGGCCGTCGCCGACGGAGAGCACGTCGGCGGCAGGCAGCGCGAGCAGCTCGAGGGCGCGCTGCAGCAGGTCGGGGGCCGGCTTGGCCGCCGCGTCCTCGCGGCTGAGCATGAGGTCGAGCGGGAGCCCGAGCCGCTGGACGATGTGCTCCATGGCGCGCCGGTGGTTGTTGGTGATCACGGCCACCCGCAGGCCGCAGGCCCGCAGCCCGACCAGCAGCTCGCGCGCCCCGGGGTTCAGCTCGGCGGTGGTCGCGGCGGTGTACTCGGCCTCCGCCAGCACCTGTTCGGCACGGGCGCGCGCCGCCGCCTCCAGACTGGCGATGTGCGCCATGATGGGGACCCCGGCCGGCGCCCCCACCAGGGCGCGCAGCGCCCCGAAGTCCAGGTACGGCCGGGTGATGGTGCCGTCCATGTCGAAGAACACGGCGCGCGGCATGGGCTTTCTCGGCCGCGGCGGCGGCCCGTCCGCTAGGAGGCTGCCAGCCGCGTGAGCTCGTCCGCGGCGAATTCGGGCAGGGGAATGCTGTCGCTGCCCCACCACAGGGTCAGGCCGTCGCTGGCACTGCAGGCGTTGCCGATGTGCGCGGCCGGCACGCCGGCACGATCCAGGGCGCGCAGCAGGACGGCGACGTCCGCCGCGCTGCAGCCGATCAGCAGGGCCCCCGAGGAGATCGCCCCCAGCGGATCCAGGCCGAAGGCGGCGCACAGGCGCTCCGCCTCGGGGGCGATGGGCAGGCGCTCGCCCTGGATGCGCAGGCCGACACCCGAAGCCAGCGCCATCTCGCGCAGGCCCGTGGCCACGCCGCCCTCGGTCGGATCGTGCATGGCGCACACGCGCGCGGCGGCGGTGGCGGTGCGGGCGTCGCGCACCACGCTGATGCCCGGCTCGAAGAGGAACCGTGCCGCCCGCTCCACCACCTTCGCCGGCACGCCGCGCTGCAGCAGCTCGGCCCGCTTCTCGCGGGCGATCAGGGCGGCAGCCTCGATGGCCAGGCCCTTGGTGAGGATCAGCGCGTCGCCGGGCCGCAGCCCCGACGACCGCACCAGGCTGCGCGGCGCCACGTCGCCCAGCATCTGCCCGACCACCACGGTCCGATCCACCGCCGGGGTGATCTCCGTGTGGCCGCCGCAGATGACCACGCCGAGGCTGTCGGCCGCCAGGCGCAGCGAGCGGAACACGGCCTCGGCATCGCTCGCCGTGGCCCGGCCGGCCGGCAGCAGGATCGTGGCCAGGAAGAAGCGGGGCGTGGCCCCCATGGCGGCGATGTCGTTGGCGTTCACGTGCACCGCGTAGTAGCCGATCTCCTCGCCGGCGAAGGTGACCGGATCGGTCTTGGCCACCAGGTAGCGGTCGCCGAGGTCGATGACCGCGGCGTCCTCGCCGGGCGCGGCCGGCACGATGAGGCGCGGGTGGCGGTGCGTGTAGTC
>CAZPXM010000089.1:0-15775 GCA_964591015.1 uncultured Gemmatimonadaceae bacterium | reverse complement strand
GGGCGGGGGGGATCGGCCTGGATTCGGACGAGGTGCTGCCAGGCGGAAGGGCAGACCCCGGCAACGGCAAGCGATGGCCTGGGGGGCGAGCGCACGGGGATGGGGTGCTGATCCGCGGCGGCCGCCTCGTGGTGCCCGGGGCTGGTCCGAGCGTCCTGGTGCGAGCGGGGGCCTTTCGCCGGCGTCCACGGGGGTTGATCGACGCGTGGCAATACCGGGGGCCGGGCGCGGTCACGGCGCTGGTGGCAGCGCCTCCGGGGGCACCCGGCGGCGCCGGATGGGTGCCAGAAGAACCCGGCGCAGCGGCGGCGCGCGGTCCAGATGCGCCGGTGTGTGCCGCTGGCTTCGAGACGGGGCAGGTGGTCGTCCTGGACAGCGCCGGCCGCGCCCTGTGGGAGAGCCGCGCGGGCGAGGCCCCGATCCGCGCTCTGGCCTTTCGGCCCGACGGCGGCCTCGTGGCGGGCGGTGACGATGCCACGGTGCGCTGTCTGGGGCCTGCGGGAGAGCCGTGCTGGGCCTGCCGCATCGACTGGCAGCCCATGTCGTGGGAGTACTGGACGCGGGGCCACTGCGGCGTGCTCGCGCTGGCGGCCGGCGACCTGGACGCGGACGGCCATGTCGAGGTGGTCGCCGGTTGCGCCGACCGGCATGTGTACGCGTTCGCTGCCGGGGGGCGGCGCTTGTGGCGCAGCGCGTGCGAGTGGGGCGTGCCCACCAGCCTCGAGCTGGCTCCGGCAGGTCTGCCGAGCCGGCGCTCCCGGCGGGGCGCGTCGCCGGCGAGCGCGGACGGGGCGGCGACAGCGCGTGCCGTCCCGTCGGGTTCGACGGCGCAGCAGGCAGCCGGCGGGCTGGAGGTGCTGGTCGGGCTGTCCGAGCCGGCGATCCACGGGTGGTGTCGAGTCTACGACGCCGGGGGAGTGTGTCGGCGGCTGTTGCAGCGCCCCGATATCGCCTGCTGGTCGATTCCTTCCTGGGTGCGCGTGCTGCGCGTGGTTGATCTGGACGACGACGGCGGGCCGGAGGTTCTCGTCGGCCTGCAGACGAACCACTTCCAGCTCGTGGTCTATCGCGCCGCCGGCGGTGTGGCGTGGCAGGCGGACACCGGCGCTGGCGTGTTGTCGCTAGAGGTAGGGTGGGTGGAGCCCGGGGACGAGAGGCGAGTGTACGCGGGTACGGCCAGCGGGCACCTGCTGTGCTTCACGAGCCAGGGGCGCCGGCTGTGGCACGCGTTCGTCGCCCAGGCTGTCCTCGGGCTGGCGCCGCGCCGCGACGGCAGCTGCCTGGCGCTGTGCGCGGACGGCTCGGTGCTCGAACTGGACCCCACGGGGCAGCTGCGCAGCGGCTGGCACGGCAGCAGGCGCCCACCGGCGTGGCGCGAGGCGGACCCGGAAGAGGTCTGCGATGCAGCGGCACCGGTCACCGGCGCCACCACTTCGGGGCAGGCCGCCGCAAGCGCGCCGATCCGCTTGTCGCAGGCTGCTGCGCTGCGGCAGCCGCTGGCCTGCCGCAGCACAGCGGGCCTGGTCACCGGCGGGCCGGACGGCACGGTGCAGTTGTTCGTCTGACGTTCCGGCCGCCGCCAGGTCACACGGCGGCCATGCTCTCCGCCAACAACTGCTGCACCTGAATGGGCGTGCCCCTCCGGCTGGACTCGATGGCGGCGAAGACCAGCGCCACCGACTGCAGATTGGCGTCGATGTGCGTCTCCATGGGTTCGCCGCCGGCCAGCCAGCGGGCGAACTTCTCGACCAGCCATGCGTTGGCCCACTTGGGCTGGTCGCGCAGCGCGATGCTCTGGCCGGTCCCCTCCCGCGCGGCGCCGCCTGCGGCGAACCGCTCGATATGCTGATGGCTCAGCACGAGCGTGGCATCCCGGCACTCCGCCCGCAGGTACTCGTTCATCCAGGCGTTCAGCCCCACGGCATTGGCATCCGCGCCCTCGTAGAGCGCGTGCACGCCGTTCGCGGCGGTCATGAGCACGAAGCCCTGGCAGTGGCCGGCCATCTGCGTCCACGGCGGCCGCCAGGTCTGCGCGTATACCGTGTCGCACAGCCCACCAGCCAGATCCATCGTGAGGTCCAGATGGTGGATGGCGGCGTCGATGAGCAGGGGGTGATCCATGGTGTAGCGGAACGTGCCATCGCTCTGCCGGGCATTCCAGGTGAAGCGGCACACGACGTAGTCCAGAGGGCCGTTCGCGGGGTCGCGCACCGCCTCCCGGAAGCAGGTGATGTCGCGGCGGAAGCGATGGCTCATGGTGACGCCCATCTTCAGTCCGGCGGCGCCGACCTTGCGGGCGATCCGGCACGAGGCCGCCAGCGTGTGGGCGACGGGCTTCTCCGACAGGATGTGGCAGCCGTGTTCGACGGCCACGTCCACGACGCTCTCGTGCTGGTCAGGAGGAACCACCACCGTGCAGAAGTCGGCCGGGTTCTCGGCGAAGGCACGGCGCAGGTCCGTGTAGCACCTGCTGGCCGGCAGTCCGAGGTGTTCCCGGGCGTTGCTCAGAACAGCGGGGTTGGTGTCGACGGCGGCCACGGGGCGAATGAGCCCGTCGGCGATATTCGGTGGCAGGAACTCGCGGCACCAGGCTGCGCCGAACCCGCCGCAGCCCACGTGGATCATTCTCAGCGGCATGGGCTCCGCTCCGGATTCGTACTCGGGTGGCGACGGCGCGTGGCCCCGAACGCCCGGCTACGCGCCCGGCTACGCGCCTGGCCGGCGGCGCGCGGCCCACGACCCGGCCGGGTGGCGGCGCGCCCAGCCGGACCCGGCCGTCATCGCGGCCGCTGCTCGTCCTTGACTTGCTCCCACACAGCATCCATCTCCGCCAGGGAGGCGTCCGACAGCTCGCGACCCTGGTGGCGGAACCTGGCCTCGACCGCCCGGAAGCGCCGCTCGAACTTGGCCACCGCGTGCCGCAGGGCGTCCTCCGCATCCACTCTGAGAAAGCGGGCCGCGTTGACCAGCGCGAACAGGAGATCGCCGAACTCCTCCTCGATGGCTGTCGGCTTCGCCTCCGCCCGGGCCCGGCGCAGCTCGGCGAGCTCCTCTTCGACCTTGTCGAGCGGTCCGGTCACGTCCGTCCAGTCGAACCCGACCCGCGAGGCTCGTCCCTGCACGCGCTGCGCGCGCAGCAGAGCGGGAAGCTGGGCGGGGATGCCGTCCAGCGCCGAGCGCGACGGCGTGCCGGCGGCTCTCCCCTCGCGCTTCAGCCGTTCCCAGTTGGCCACGACCTGTTCCGCTCCGTGTACCTGCGCATCGCCGAACACATGGGGATGCCGGTGCACCAGCTTGTCGGCGATGCCCCGGCAGACGTCGGCGATGGTGAACTGGCCGTTCTCGGCCGCGATCTGCGCATGGAAGACGATCTGCAACAGCACGTCGCCGAGCTCTTCGCACAGCCCCTGCCAGTCTTCCCGCTCGACGGCGTCCAGCGCCTCGTACGTCTCCTCCAGCAGGTACGAACGCAGTGTCCGATGCGTCTGCTCGCGGTCCCAGGGGCAGCCGTTCGGGGCGCGCAACTGCGCCATGATCTCCACCAGCCGGGCGAACTGGGCGGTGTCCGCCATCGCTACTTCCCTTCCCTGAGGGCAGTGTATTTCACGTTGCGGCCGCGCGCCTTGTCGACCGGATACCGTGCCGCAGTGACGGCCATCTTCTCCGTCAAGATGGTCGAGGCGTCCAGTCCCAGGTACTCGCACATGATCAGCACGAAGTAGAGCACATCGGCCAGCTCGTGGCTGACCTTGCGGCGGTACTCCGGTTCCTGCAGCATGCCGGCGACTTCCTCATTGCTGCGGAAGCGGAAGTGCTCGAGCAGCTCGGCAGCTTCGACCGCCAGGCCGATGGCCAGATCCTTGGGGAAGTGGAACTGCTCCCAGTCGCGCTCCCTGACGAAGCGCCGGATCTGCTCCTTCAGCTCGGCCACCGTGCACGCGGCGTCGCCGCGCGCCACTGACTCCGCCATCTGGGACACGACCTCGCTCGTCGGTCGGAATGGACCCGCGACCCTGGCGCTGCGGGCTGCCGCGGGGGGAATGAGTGCCCGGCAGGCAACGCTGTCAACCGCCTCGCGTCTGGCACCGCCGGCCGGGTGGGCTGCACCTGCACGGGTCCGGCAGCGGGCACAGCCGACCAGCGCCGGTCGCCGGTCGCCGGTGGTGGCCGGATCGCGGCGGTTCAGGGCCAGCGGCTTGAGCCCGGCGGCCGGCCAGTGCAGGCCTGACGAGGGCCCGATCGCACGACCGATCCCGCGATCGGCGCGGCCGCCGGGGCTTCACGGGGCCAGTGGACACGCTGGTGCCCGAACCGTCGCAGGGGGATCGGCTCGGTCTGCGCGGCCGGGAGTCAGGAAACCAACCTAACAGACTGATATGCAATGAGTTATGTGTGGAATCCGCCGTCGTTCCAGGCAGTGCTTGACCAGGCCCGGGGGCCGGCCTATATTGGCGCCCGCTCGCCGCACGAAGCACCGGCGAGCCCGTGGCCAAGCCGCGCCGGGTCGGCCCGGCAGGACGTGCGGGCGACCGGGTTCGCGGGCCATCCATGGCAGGCCGGCATGCGGCCTGGGTGCCGACGCTGGCGGTCTGCCCGCAGCTTCCAGTTGCGCAGGGCATCGACGGTCCAAGGGCAAATGGGCAGGGTGATCGCAGTCGCCAACCAGAAGGGCGGGGTAGGCAAGACGACCACTGCCGTGAATCTGGGTGCGTGTCTGGCCCAGTCCGAGCGGCGGGTACTGCTGATCGACCTGGATCCTCAGGCGAACGCGACCAGCGGCTGTGGGGCGGCAGCGGAGAGCCTGCATGGCTCCACCTACGACGTGCTGACGGGGCAGACCGAATTGGGCAGGATTCTGCACCCGGTCGAGCAACTGCCTCTTCTGTCGTTGGCGCCGGCGCACATTCGGCTGGCTGGGATCGAGGTCGAGATGGCTACTGTGTTCGGTCGCGAACGCAGGTTGGCCGAGGCCCTGGCGCCGGTTGCCGACGAGTTCGACTTCATCCTGATCGACTGCCCGCCGTCTCTGGGGACGCTGACGATCAACGCCCTGACCGCTGCGGATTCGGTGCTGATCCCTGTGCAGTGCGAGTACTATGCGCTCGAGGGCTTGAGCAAGCTGTTCAGCACGGTGCGTCTCGTGCAGCGCTACCTCAACCCCGGACTCCAGATCGAGGGCGTGCTGCTCACCATGTACGATGAGCGGCTGCAGCTGTCCCGACGCGTCGCCCTCGAAGTGCGCGACTACTTCGGCGCCAAGGTCTACCGGACCAACATCCGGCGCAACGTCACGCTGGCCGAGGCCCCCAGCCACGGGCAGCCGGTGATACGCTACAACCCCGTCAGCACCGGCGCCGAGAACTACGCAGACCTCGCCCAGGAGGTCTGCGCGGCGCTCGACGGCGAGCGCTCCGCCGCGCCCGCCGTTCTGTAGCTGCAGGTCCGCCGCAAGTATTGGCGATGCGGTGGCGCTGGCCGAGGGCGGTGCCCCTCGGCCTCTGTCCACCGGCGTGCCCGGCGAGCCAGACCGGCGCCGGAGGGCACGCGCTCGCTTCCCCCGGGCCGCGGCGAGGATTCGCGTTCTTCCTGCTTCGGGGCGGCTGACACCACCGCCCCCGTCCGGCCCGGTACGCCATCCCCGCCCTCGCATGCCGGCGCTGTCTTGACACCTGTCCGTGGATTTTGTATTCATTGCTATGCATAAACGGATTGACGCGCTGGCTGGACCGTGAGCGGCGATTCGCGGAGGCGGCCGATGTCTGAACGGGAGACGACGCAGCGTGGCGGAGGGGAGTCGCAGCAGGAATCTGGCGTGGCTCCTTCGGGCGAGACGTCCGCGCCGCTGACCGCCTCGGCCAATCCCCGGATGCGGTACCTCTGGCAGCAGGTTGCCGCTCTCGCTGCCGCCGAGGCCACTGTGCTGATTCAGGGCGAGAGCGGCACCGGCAAGGAGGTGGTGGCGCGGGCTCTGCACGAGCGCAGCCCGCGGCGCGGCCGACCGTTCGTCCAGGTGAACTGCGCGGGCCTGCCGGAGGGTCTGCTCGAGAGCGAGCTGTTCGGGCACGAGCGCGGCGCGTTCACCGGCGCCACGCGCCAGCGGCCAGGCAAGTTCGAGCTGGCGGACGGCGGCACCCTCTTCCTGGACGAGGTCGGGGCGGCCGACGGCAGGGTGCAGACGCGACTGCTGCGCGTCATCCAGGAGCGGGAGTTCGAGCGCGTGGGGGGAGACCGTGCCATCCGGGTTCACGTTCGCATCGTGGCGGCCACCAACGCCGACCTGCGGGACAGCGTCCGGCAGGGCAGGTTCAGGGAGGACTTGTTCTACCGGCTCAACGTGGTGCCGCTGGAGATCCCGCCTCTGCGCGAGCGGCGAGAGGACATCCCTGGCCTGGTCCAGCTGTTCGTCCGCAGGGCGGCGGCGCGGAACGGCAGGGCCATCGACGGCGTCGCACCCGCTGTCGTGGAGCGCCTGCGGGCATGTGCCTGGCCGGGCAACGTGCGACAGCTCGAGAACGTGGTCGAGCGGATGGTGGTACTGGCCGCGCACGGCGAACTGACGGAGGCGGACATCCCGCCGGAGGTGCTGGACGCCGAGTCGCTGGACATGGACCAGGACGAGCCGCGCAGCTTCGCCGAGGCCAGGAGCCGCTTCGAGCACCGGTACCTCTGCCGGGCGCTGCAGCAGCACAACGGCGTGATCGCCCACGTGGCCGAGGCCATCGGCATGTCGCGCAAGAACCTGTACACCAAGCTCGATCAGCTCCGCATCGACTACCGCCGCTACCGGCTCTGAGCTGGCGAGGCGGGCGCCCCGCGATCGGTCAGAAGTCGTGACGGTTGAGCTGGGCGTGCAGCAGCAGCGCGACAGCCGCGGCGCTGGTCAGGAGAGCCGAACCACCGGAGCTGATGAACGGCAGCGGCAAGCCTGTCACCGGCATGAGACCGATGGTCATGCCCACGTTGACGAACACATGGAAGAGCAGCATCGAGGCGACCCCGACGGCGGTCAGGCTGAGGAAGCGGTTCCTGGTGGCGACGGCGATACTCACGGCCCGCAGGACGAGGACCAGGAACAGCGCGAGCACGACCGTGGTGCCCACGAAGCCCAGCTCCTCGCCGATGACGGCGAAAGCGAAATCCGTGTGGGCCGCCGGCAGGAACTCGTACTTGGTCTGCGTCCCTTCGAGAAAGCCCTTGCCGGTAAGGCCGCCCGAGCCGATCGCGATCTTCGACTGGATGATGTTCCAGCCGGCCCCCAGTCGGTCGCTCTCCGGGTCCACGAAGACGATGATCCGGTCCCGCTGGTACGGACGCAACAGATGATCCCAGACGTACACGGCCAGAAGGCCGGCTCCCAGGTTCAGACCCAGCATCGACAGCGTGATCCACAGACGATTGAGCAGGTAATGCACTGCGCCGGTGCTCACGACCAGGTACACCGCGAACACGAACGGAGCCGCGTCGCGCCACACGGGCTCGAAGGAGAAGACGATGCTGAGCAACGGTGCGGCCGCGCAGAAGATGATTACCCGCCGCACTCCTGCCCAGTACAGCATGGGTCCGAGAGGCGCAAGGTAGGCGACGGCAGTGCCCAGATCGGGCTCCGGGGCGACGAGGAGCAGGGGAACACCGGCGATCAGGGACGCGGTGACGAACACGCGCGGGCGGTTCGCCTGCGCCGGGGCCGTATCGGCCAGGTAACGCGCCAGCGCCAGGATGACGCCTATCTTGGCCAGCTCCGACGGCTGGAACTGGACGAAGCCGAGGGACAGCCACCGGCGCGCATCCTCTCCCACTCCCCACAACAGCACGGCGGTGAGTGTAGCCAGGCAGCCCAGGTAGACTGGGTAGACCGCTCCATACAGAACCCTGGTGGGGGAGCGGACCACAACCGCGGCAAGCGGCAGCGCGAGGCAGGCGTACAGGGCCTGCTTCTGCCAGGCGGCGCGGAGGGCAGGCAGATCGCTGGCAGAGGTGGCGCTGTAGATCGTGGTGATGCCGAGGATCGCCAGTGCCAGCGCCGCAGCGGCCGTCAGACGATCGAGTTCGCGCAACTGCGGAAGCATGACCGGACCCCGGCTATGCGTTCAGCGCAGCGCCCACGCCGGCGCGGCGTCCAACTCCTCCGGGCGGCTGTCTGCCTGAGCCAGTTTGGCTTCTGTTGCCGTGGAGTCTTCTTCTGTCGCGAAGTACGCCTCCAGCACCGCGCGAACCACGGGGGCTGCTGTGGCGCCCCCGCTGCCGCCCCCCTCGACCACGGCGGCCACGGCGATCGTGGGCGCGACATAGGGCGCGAAGGCCACGAACCACGCGTCGCTGTCCTCGCGGGGCCCCTGGGCCGTGCCGGTCTTGCCGGCCACTTCGACACTGCCCAGGTGCGCTCGGCGCCCGGTGCCCCGCCAGCCGTTGACCACCCGGTGCATGCCCTTGCGGACGGTCCGCAGGGTGCCGGGTGAGACGCCTGGAATGCGCACCAGCGGTGGGGGGTCCCCGCAGACATGGGGCTGCACCAGGTACCCGCCGTTGGCGATGGCGGCGGTGTACCGGGCCATCTGGATCGGGGTGACCACCAGCGCCCCCTGCCCGATCGCCAGGTTCATCAGGTGTCCCAGCGCCCAGCCGCCGCGCTGGCGGTAGTATTCCTTGGACGGCAGCAGGCCGGCCGATTCGGGCGGCTCCATGGCGAATCCGGTGGGCTGGCCGAAGCCGAAGCGGGCCGCATAGAGGCGCCAGCGGTCCATGCCCAGCAGCTGGGCCAGGTGCAGGAAGTAGATGTTGCAGGACACCTCGAGAGCCTGCAGCAGGTTCAGCTCGCCGTGGCTGCCCATGCAGTGGAAGACGTGGCTGCCTACCTGGAGGGCGCCACGGCAACCGGGGAACGTGCTCAGCGTGTCCGTGAATCCCTCCTCGAGGGCCGCCACTGCCGCGACCATCTTGATGGTCGACCCCGGGCAGTAGCGGCCATTCAGCGCGCGGTTGAGCAGCGCCGTGCGTCCCTCCTCGAGCACGCGTCGCCGCTCCTCCTGGGCGTGGGTCGAGACGAACACGTTGGGGTCGAAGTCCGGTCTGCTGGCCAGGGCCAGGATGGCTCCGGAGCGGGGATCGAGCGCCACCACCGCGCCGGGCAGCGAGTCGGGGAGAGCCTTCTCGGCCGCGCGCTGCACGTCCAGGTCGATCGTGAGCCTGAGATCCTCGCCGGGCACCGCCGGCTGCTCGCGCTCCGGGAACTCGCGGCGGACTCTTCCCGCGGCGTCGACCTCGGCGAAGCGCACTCCGTCCACGCCGCGGAGGACCGCTTCGTACTGCCGCTCGAGACCCGTCTTGCCGATGAAGTCATCGGGGGCGTACCCCCGGCCGCCGCCCGCTGCCAGATCCTCCTCCTGGACCACGCCCATGTATCCCAGCAGATGCGAGCAGGTATGTCCGCAGGGGTAGTAGCGCTGGGACTCGATCTCGATCGCCAGCTTCGGATGGTCAGGTTTGACCAGCTCCTCGATAACGGCCACCGTGTGCAGACTGACATCCCGCTTGAGGCGGATGACGCGTCGGTTGCGGCTGTAGGTGCCGTCGACCGCGCTGTCGCCCAGGGCGGCACGGATCGCGGCTGTTGCGGCGTCGTACTCGCTGCGCGTGCAGCGCTCGAGCGTCACCGAGTAGATGATCCGATTGAGCGCCAGCGCTTCGCCGCCACTGGCGTAGATCAGGCCGCGCGGGGCGCGCACCCGTCTCTGCGCGATCCGGTTCCTGTCCGACTCGCGCGCGTAGTCGGCGAACGTGGTGACCTGCAGGTAGAACAGCCTGGCGGCCAGCAGAGCGAAACAGAGGCACGCCGAGATGTACAGCACCCGGCCGCGGGCGTTCTGATCGTCACGGGCAGCGGGGTTCATCGTTCACGGACGCGGCTCCATCAGGCCGCGTGCAGGCGGCTCCGCAGCAACAGGGCGGCATACACCAGGACGCCGGCCAGGCAGGTGTAGAGCGCTCGACCGATGCTGTGACGCAGCCAGAAGAAGGGCACATCGGCCAGCGCGATGCCGCTGGAGCCCGCGTAGAAGCAGAGATCGTGAACCAGCACGACGACGGCGGTGAGCGCGAGCTGGACCCACAGGCTGTCCACGGCAATCCCGGTGCGGCAATACCCGGCCGAGAAACCCACCACCGTCTTGATCAGGGCGTTCAACCCCAGGTCGGCGGGCGCCTGTGCATCCTGCAGGAAGCCGATGCCGAGCCCGAGAAGAGTGCCTTCGACGGGTCCGGCGCGCAGGCCGATGTGCAGCAGGGCCAGCAGCACCAGGTCGGGCCTGAGCGCAGCTATCTCGATGGCCTGCAGCCCCGTCGTCTCGACCAACAGCGCCAACGCGAGCAGCAGCACATGGCGCGCGACGCGCATCGCTCTCAGTCAGCCGCCGACGTCGCCACTGGCGGCACCAGATGGAGCCGGGTGCCGACGACCAGCGTCGACGAAGGGCTGAGGTTGTTGTAACGGGCCAGCTCGTTGACCTGCAGGCCGTACCGCCGCGCGATGCTGTACAGGGTATCGCCCCTTACCACCGTGTACACCAGGCCGGGCGCGGCCTTCCCCTCCCCGACCACCAGGACCTGCCCGGGCTGCAGCCTGGTTCCCGAGATGCCGCTCCAGCGCTGGATCTGCGCGATGCTGACCCCGTAGCGCTGGGAAATCTCCCACAGCGTCTCGCCCCGGGCGACCCTGTGCGTACGCGCCGTACCGCCAGCCGGGGCCTGGGCGGCGACGCGGGCCGACGAAGAGGTCTCGGAGCGCGCCGATGCCACCGCAGGGGCGCCGGCCGCGGCGGTCCGGCGACTGCGCCATATCGTGAGCCGGTCCCCTGGATGGATGAGCGTGGAAGCCAGGCCGTTCCACTGCGTCAGGTCGCGAACCCGCACTCCGTGACGTCTGGCGATGGTCGCCAGCGACTCCCCGGCCCGCACCACGTACGTGATCTTCTCGTGTGCAGGGCTGTCCTGCTCGCTGCCGCGTGCCGGGATGACCAGCCGCTGGCCCGGCTGAAGACGCTTGGGGTCGGCGATGTCGTTGGCGGCCAGGATCAACTGGCTGTCGACGCGGAAGGCGCGAGCGATGCTTGCCAGGTTGTCGCGCGGCTGCACGACGTACTCGTAGACCTCGGGTCTGGACGCGGGGGGCAGGCCGGCGTAGCGCTCGAGGAGCCCTCTACCGGAGCCTGGAGGGACTCGCAGGCAGTAGCCCTCGGGACCCGGGTCGGGCGGCGTGATGCGCTGGCGAAGCTCCGGGTTGAGCTGGCGCAACTCGGCGTAGCTGACGCCGAGGAGGTCAGCGGCCACCCGCAGATCGAGGTAGGGCAGGTCGGGCGGCAGGCGGACCTCGTCGTACGCCAGCGGCGCAGCGGGGGTGGGCGGCTCGAAACCGAACAGCTCCGGGTCACGGTTGATCGCGGCGACGGCCATGAACAGCGGCACGTAGTTCTGCGTCTCGCACGGCAGGTCGAGTTCCCAGAAGCTCCGTGTGCCTGCCCGCTCGATCGCCTTCTCGACTCTGTTCTTGCCGCAGTTGTACGCGGCCAGCGCCAACCGCCAGTCCTGGAGGCTTTCGTGGAGCCCGCGCAGGTGGCGAGCCGCAGCGCGGGTCGACTTCACCGGATCGCGGCGCTCGTCCAGCCAGTGGTTGCAGCGCAGTCCCTCCAGACTGGCCGTCTGCTTGATGAACTGCCACATCCCCACCGCGTGGGCGCGCGAATAAGCATTGGGGTTGAACCCGCTCTCGATCATCGCCACGTACAAGAGGTCCTCGGGGAGTCCCTCTTCGCGCAGCACTTGCCGGATCATGGGCCGGTACTGCCCCGCACGCTCCATCCACGCCATCAAGGTGTTGCGGCCGCGGGTCTGGAAGAAATGGACCGTGGCCGCCACCTTCTCGTTGGCGTCGATCGGCACGTCGCACCGCCGTCCCACCTGGTGCAGCCTGAGCAGCTGCATCGCGTTCGGTCCAAGCTGCTCCAGTTCCTCCTCCGACAGGCCTTCCAGCAGCAACGGGAGCGGGCTGTCAGAGGAGAAGCGTTCCAGGTGGGGAACCAGGCGCCGGTACTCTTCCTCTACCTGGTCGCCCAGCGCCGCCACGGTCGAATCCGCCTCGCCCTCTGCCTGCAGCGTGGCCAGCATCCGCAGCGACTGGTCCAGCTCCGCCTGGGCGACCGCCGGCAGATCCAGCAGGCGCGCCTCGATGGCCCGCAGCAGGTGCCAGCGCGCCTGGCGGAGCGCCGAACCGGCCGCGCACTCGGCGGTCTGAGGGCCCGCTCCGAGGGAATCTGCCGGTGCGGACGCGGGCGCCCGCAGATGCAGTACGTCGGAGCGCGGGGCGCACCCTGCCAGCAGCAGGGCCATGGCGCACCAGCACAGCGTGGGCATCGGTCACTCCTCCGCTGGTATGAGGATCTGTCCCCTTACCGTGAGGGCGTCAGGGAACTCCCCCAACACACCTTCCAGGGCCTGTTGGGCCTCGGCTTCGTTCCGGTAGTGGCCCATCTCGACGTTGTACCAAGGCGCCTTGAAGCAGATGTCGACGTCGGTTCGCTGCAGCGCCTGCACGGCCGCCTGGCGCACGCGTTCGGCCTCCTGCTGCGACTCCGCCTTTTCCAGCAGCAGCCGCCACCCGAACGCCGGGAGGAGCCGCCCGGCTGCCTGACCAGCCGAGTCGGCGTTCGCGTCGGGGTGGATGGTGGCCGGTCTCGGTCCGGACTGGCGCGACGGCGCTGCCAGGGCAGCGCCAGCAGGGCCTCCGCCGGCGACGCTGACGATGCACGTGTCGCCCGCCTCGCTGGAGGCCGCGATCCGTTCGCAGCAGGCGCGAGCGTCGCGCAGGGCGGCGAACGGGCCGATGCGCACGGCGAAGCACCTGCCGAGCGCGATGACCTCCGCCTCGATGCCGAGATGGCGCTCCAGTTCGCGCCGCCTCCGCTCGGCGGACTGATGGTCGGGTGCCGCGAGCACCCGCACCTCGAACAGACAGCCGGAGTCCGCCGCCAGCCCGGCGGCATCGGGCCCCGCACCAGCGCGGCCGGCGCGGGCGCCAGCAAGGTCCGCCCCGGCAACGTCAGTCCCGACGGCGCGACCCAGCGCCGCCTCGATCGGCCCGAAGTCGTCGCCCAGAGCCTCGGGGTCGAATTCCTCCGGCAAGCTGCCGAGCCGCGCCGGGCTGGCCCCTGCGCCGGCCGACCCCGAAGGCACGGTGCGGCTGGCACACCCACCAGCCACCGCCATGCCTGCCAACAACAGCAGCGGCCAGGTTGCCGCGGTGGCGAGGGGCAGAGTGGCACGGGACACGAGCATGCTCATCGCGACCCTTCTCGCATCCAGGCGGCCAGGGCGGGGCCCAGAGGCGCACGGGCCACGCCGCATTCGGAGACGAGGGCCGTAACCAGCTCGGCCGGGGTGACATCGAAGGCTGGATTGAGCGCGCGGACCCCGGCCGGCGCCGTCCGACAGCCCATCACCGAGGTCACCTCGTCGGCACTGCGCTCCTCGATGGGAATCTGGTCGCCGGTCGCTGTGGTCAGGTCGATGGTCGAACGCGGCGCCGCCACGTACACCGGCACGCCGTGCGCCTGGGCGAGAACGGCCAGCCCGTAGGTGCCGACCTTGTTCGCCACGTCGCCGTTGGCCGCGATACGGTCGGCGCCCACGATGACGCAGTCGATGCGCTCGCGCCGCATGACGGTGGCCGCCATGCTGTCGCAGATCAGCGTGACGTCGATGCCCTCCTGCAGCAACTCCCAGGCAGTGAGCCGCGCACCTTGCAGCAACGGCCGCGTCTCGTCCGCGAAGACATGCACGCGTTTGCCCTGGGCGTGCGCGGCGTAGAGGATGCCGAGGGCCGTGCCGTAGTCGGCCGTGGCCAGCGCGCCGGCGTTGCAGTGGGTGAGCACGCGGGCTCCGTCCCGCAGCAGCTCGGCACCGTGGCGGCCGATGGCGCGACACACCTGCCGGTCCTCATTGTGGATGGCCTGGGCTTCGGCCAGCAGCAAGGCACAGATCGCCTGGGGGTCCTGCGTGCGGGCGCCGTCGAGTGCGAGCCGCATGCGCTCGAGGGCCCAGAACAGGTTGACGGCTGTTGGCCGGGTTCGCGCCAGACGATCCATGCCGGCCCGCACTGCGCCGAGGAACTCGGCGGGGGCGGCCGTGGCCGCTGCCAGGGCACCGACTACCGTGCCGTAGGCAGCCGCGACGCCGATGGCGGGCGCGCCGCGGACGCTGAGGCGCTCGATCGCTCCGGCCACGTCCTCGATCTCGCGGCAGTGGAGATAGACCCGCTGGCCCGGCAGGCGCGTCTGGTCCAGCAAGACAAGATGGCCGTCCTCCCAGCGCAGGGTCTCGACGGGCATCGACTCAGGACCTCGAGAAGACAGCGTCGACGGGGGCGGCTGACGGCTCCTGGCGGTCCGCGATCGTCCCGTCATCGAACCGGACGCAGGCGGCGCCGCGCCACAGCCGCTCGAGCGCGTAGAACTCGCGGACCTCGGGCCGGAACAGATGGACGACGACATCGACGAAGTCCAGCAGCACCCACCGGCGCGCCTCGTAGCCCTCGACGTGCCAGGGCGGATCGCCAGCAGCCGTGGTCTTGTCGACAATCTCATCGGCCAGGGCGCGGACGTGCTGGTCGGAGGTCCCCGTGCACAGCACGAAGTAGTCCGTCGTGTCGGTCAGGCGGCGCAGATCCATGACGAGGATGTCGGTTCCCTTCTTCCCCTGGAGCAACTCGACCATGCGGCGAACGCTCCCAGGGATCTCGCACTCCATGCGCTGTACTGGCTCCTGTCGGCAGGCAGCGGGCGGCTACGGGACGAGCAAGCGCCGCTGCTCGTGGTCCTGGCCAATGATGACGCTCACTTCGGCCAGGACCGAGGGATGCTGAGTGATCTGCTGGATGCAGGTCGGGATGCCCAGTAGCTGCGCGACGGCGCGCGCACGGCGCATGTTGCCCCTCCGATCCACGACCATGCTCTCCATGTAGCCGAAGCCTCCGGCGTTGCCCTCGTCGATGACGTCCAGACCCAGCGCCCGGGCCCGGCGCGTCAAGCGCGAAGCCGCCTGAGGGGCGCCGCAGCCGTTGAGGACTTCGACGCGGATAGGCGGCTCACCAGCTATCCCCACAGAGGCCCCGCTGGCGGCGAGTTCAGGCCCTGCGACAACCGGCGCTGCCTCGCCTGCCGGTAGGACGGAAACAGGAATACCAGCTCCGGCGCCGTCTCGCAGGCAGCGAGCGGTCGCTGCCGCCAGCAGAACGGCAACGCAAATACCCGCCGTCAGCCAAACCGCTTGGTCGCGAACCGCGCAGGTTACCACCGGGCCCGCAGCCTGACAGAGGGTCTGGCGAAGCTGGATTCCCCGCCTGGGCGAGGGACCGAATGGAGCCAAATGAACGGGAATTCGGTGCCGAAGTCAACCAATACTTGGCGACGCGGGTTCGGCCGAATGGGCCGGCTAACGGCCCTGGCGGGGCCGGCACCCGATGGTCTGGCGATCGCTCGTGTCCAGCCCGCTCAGGCGGACAGGGCCAGGAGCCCGAAGCCGACGCGGATGGCCAGATAGAGCGTCCCCAGAGCCGACAGGATCCAGGCGATGGTCTCCTCGCGGCCCAAGGGAATCCAAGTGAGCATGGCAGCTCGCCTCGCAGTGTTCCACCCGACTCGCAGGAAGGGTGCACCTATGAACAGTGCACGTCCGAATAGTACTGCACAGAAAAATAGCTGTCAAGCGGAATGGAGCCCCGGGTGGGCGG
>CAZPXM010000088.1:0-15850 GCA_964591015.1 uncultured Gemmatimonadaceae bacterium | reverse complement strand
ATCAGCCACGATCGCTGGTTCCTCGACCGGATCGCCACCCACATCCTCGCCTTCGAGGGCGACAGCCAGGTTGCCTGGTTCGAGGGCAACTACCAGGAGTACGCCGCACACCGGCGCCGGCGGCTGGGCGAGGCGGCGGCCATTCCCCGGCGCCTGCGCTACCGGCAGCTGCGGCGCTGAGGCCGCAGCGGCGCCATCCGGGGCGGTGGGCGGCGGCGCACGGCCGCCGGCGGCCCTCGGCGCGGTGCGCGCCGTTCCTGGACAGGTGCGGGGGGCCCCGTATCTTGGGACATCGCCCAGCCGGTGGGGCGCCTCCCTTCCTCGCGGAGCGAACTCGCGCATGCACTGGATAGACTGGCTGATCGTCATGGTGCCGCTGGCCCTGGTGTTCTACATCGCCGTGCGCGCGCAGCGGTACGTGAGAGGGGTCTCGGACTTCCTCACGGCGGGGCGCGTGGCCGGCCGGTACGTGGTGGCCGTGGCCAGCGGCGAGGCGGCCATGGGCCTGATCAGCATCGTGGCGCTCTTCGAGGCGTACTACAACTCCGGTTTCGCCTACTCGTTCTGGAACCAGCTCTACGTCCCGGTCAACATCGTCCTGCTGCTCACCGGGTACTGCATCTACCGGTTCCGCGAGACGCGCGCCATGACCATGGGGCAGTTCTTCGAGATGCGCTACAGCCGCTCGTTCCGCATCTTCGCCGCCTGCCTGCAGTCGCTGTCCGGCGTGGTGAACTACGCGATCTTTCCGGCGGTGGGCGCGCGCTTCCTCATCTATTTCTGCGCCCTGCCCCTGCAGGTGGAGCTCTTCGGGCTGGTGTTCCCGACCTTCGCCCTGCTGATGGCGCTGTTCCTGGGCGCCGCGGTGCTCATCGTCAGTCTGGGCGGCCAGATCACCATCATGGCCACCGACTGCATCCAGGGAATCCTCAGCTATCCGCTGTACGCGATCGTGGTCGCGTGCCTGCTGCTGCAGTTCTCCTGGCCGTCGGACATGGCGCCGACGCTGCTGGACCGACCGCCGGGGCAGAGCATGCTCAACCCGTTCGACATCGCCAATCTGCGCGACTTCAACCTGTTCTACGTGTTCGTGGGGCTGTTCAGCGGCATCTTCAACCGCATGGCCTGGTCCGGGACGCAGGCCTACAACGCGGCCGCCATCAACGCGCACGAGCAGAAGATGGGCGCTGTGCTGGGCACCTGGCGCGGCGGCTTCGCCAGCATGATGATGGTGCTGCTGGGCATCTCCGCCTACACCTATCTCAACAACGAGCGGTTCGCGGCGGGCGCGGCGAACGCGCGCCGCGAGCTGGCCTGGACGGCCCTCAACGACGTGGCCGGCGACGAACGGTTCGCCGAGCTGCGCGCCGATGTGCGCCAGTACCTGGAGACCGGGAGTCTGCCGGCCGCGCGCGCCGCATGCGCCGCGCCCGCGGCCGCCGACAGCGTCGACAAGGAGCCCGCCCTGGACGTGACCAAGCGGGTGCTGGCGGCCCAGGACAAGAGCGTGGCGCAGACCTTCGGGGCCATCTACGGTCAGATGCGCGTGCCCATGGCCCTGCGCCACATCCTGCCGATCGGCATCACCGGCGTGTTCTGTGCGTTGTGCATCTTCCTGATGGTCAGCACCGACACGACCTACATGCACTCGTGGGGGAGCATCATCGTGCAGGACATCATCCTGCCCATCCGGGGGCGCGCCTTCACGCCGGCGCAGCAGCTGCGCCTGCTGCGGCTGGTGATCGCCGGCGTGGCGGTGTTCGCCTTCTGCTTCTCGCTGCTGTTCGCCCAGGTCGACTACATCCTCATGTTCTTCGCCATCACCGGCGCCATCTGGCTGGGAGGCTCCGGGCCGTGCATCGTGGGCGGGCTCTACTGGCGGCGCGGCACGGCTGCCGGCGCGTTCTGCTCGCTCGTCGCCGGGTCCACGCTGGCGGTCGCCGGCATCGTCGCGCAGAAGCTGTGGGTCCCCAGTCTCTACCCGTGGCTGAGCGCGAACGGCTGGCTGCCGCCGGTGCGGGCAGCGGTCGAGAGCATCTCGCGGCCTTTCGAGCCGTACGTGATGTGGCGGGTCACGCCGGACAAGTTCCCGGTCAACTCCCAGGAGATCTACTTCATCGCCCTGGTGATCGGCGTGGTGCTCTACGGCGTCGTCTCGCTGCTGACCAGCCACGAGCCGTTCAACATGGAGCGCATGCTGCACCGCGGCCGGTACCGGCGGGCCGACGAGCGGGAAGTGACGCAGGTGGCGCTGACCTGGCGCAGCGCGTACCAGCGGTTGCTGGGGATCGACTCGCAGTACACGCGGGGCGACCGGATCCTGGCCTGGGCCGTGTTCATGTACTCGATGGTGTGGGGCTTCGGCAGCTTTGTCGTCCTGGTCGTCTGGAATGCCGTCTCGCGCTGGCCGAACTCCTGGTGGGCGAACTGGTTCGCGGTGTACAACCTCGCGGTCCCGGGGATCATCGCGGTGGTGTCCACCGTCTGGTTCAGCATCGGGGGGACGGTGGATCTGCGGCGGCTGTTCCAGCGGCTGGCCGTCAAGGAGGACAACCTGCTGGACGACGGCCGCGTCATCGGCCACGTGAGCGCCGACGAAGTGGAGCGCATGGAGCGGCTGGACGAGCACGCGGGCGGGCCCGCGGCCGAGTGAGGCGGCCCGCGGCGAGGCCGGCGGAGGTTGGCCATGCGAAGCGTCTGGACTTGCGCCCTGCTGGTGTTGTGCCTTGCCCTGCCTGCACCGGCGCACAACGGCAAGCTCGCCGCGGCCCTGCCGGTTGCCGGCCTGCGCGTGGACGGCGATGGGGCCGACTGGCCCGCGAAGCTCCCGCGCTACGCCATCGCGACGCCCGAGTACGGCGATCCAGCCGCCGGTCCGGCGGACTGCCGGGCGGAGTTCCGCATCGGGTACGATGCGGCACTGTCGGCCCTGTTCGTGCTCGTCGAGGTGGAGGACGACTCCTGGGTGCGGGAGCCAGACGCGAGTGTCAGCTGGCAGACCCAGGACGGCTGCGAGGTGTACCTGGACGTGACGCACGCGGCCGAGACTGCTCCGGCGCTCCAGTACTACACGTTTGGCGGCGGCCCGGGGCGCACGGCGATGCGCAGCGAGGGCGTGCCCGGGGTGGCGGCCGCGTGGCGGCACTCGGCGGGCACGCATACCTACGAGTGGCGGCTGGATCTGGGCCGCGCAGGCGTCGTCTCTGGCGACGTGATCAGCTTCGACGTCGTGGTGGCCGACCGCGACGCGGACGGCTCGTTCACCTGGTACGCCTGGGGGCGCGGCGTGCAGAAGATGATCCACGCGGGCCGCCGCGGCGACGTGCTGCTGGTTGGGCCCGACGTGGCGCTGGGATCCGTGGGCGGCGTGGTGGTGAAGGTCGACGGGCGCCCGGCGGGCCAGGCCCGCGTCCGCATCGCCGCCGTCGAGGAGCCCCGCCGCTGGGTCTGGGTGGAGACCGACGGCGACGGCGTCTTTGCCGCCATGCTGCCGGCCGGCACGTACGTGGTGCTGCGCGCCGGCCGCAGGCCCGGCGAGGAGAGCGAGCGCTGCACCGTGCTCCCCGGCAAGGCGACCACCGTCCGCCTCGTCATGCCTCCGGTCGGCGGCCAGGCCCGCCAGGCGGGACCCGGGCGGCGGGTGCGTGCTGGACCCGGCCGGCAGACCGGCCTGTGGCGGCGGTTCACCTTTCTGGACGGCCTGGCGCGCGGTCGCGTGCTCGCGCTGCTGGAGGACGCGGACGGTGCGTTGTGGATCGGGACCGACAGCGGCCTGTGCCGATTCGACGGGGTCTGGTTCACCACGTACGGGACCGCGGATGGCCTGCCGGTGGTGCAGGTGCTCGCCCTGGCGCCGGATGCCGCCGGCGGGCTGTGGCTGGGCACGCGAGTGGGCCTGGTCCACTACGACGGACGGGAGTTCGTCACGTACTCCCAGGCGGATGGCCTGCCCGACGACATGGTCAAGGCCTTGTGCCCGGAGCCTGGGGGCGATCTCTGGGTGGGCACCGAGTCGGGCCTGTGTCGCTTCGACGGGAGCTACTTCCAGATCTACGGCAGCCGCGCCGGGCTGCCGTCCAGCAGCGTCTCGAGCCTCGCTCGGGACAGCCAGGGGACACTGTGGGTCGGGACGCAGGGCGGCGGCTGCCGGCTCGCTGCCCCGGAGAGGCTGGAGACGGTCTCCTGGGATCCACAGTACACCCGCAACGTTCGCTGTCTGCATCCGGTGGGGCCCGGGGCCGTGCTGTTCGGCACCGAAGGCGGCGTCGTGCTGTGGACTCCTGCGGGCAGTCGGGCGCTTCTCCGCACGCCATGGCCGGGCGTCGAGTCCGTGCTGGCGGACCGGCGGGCGCGGGTGTGGGCCGGAGCCGAGGCGCCTGGCCTGTACACGGGCCGGCTCGATATGCGGGGAGCCCTGGCAACGGCCACGCCGCTGGCCCGGATCGACACGGCAGAGGCGCTGACGGACGTGGCCGCCGTCCTCGAGGATCGGGCGGGAGGCGTCTGGTTCGGCACCGGCGGCGGATTGCTTCGCTACGACGGCGCGAGCTTCGCGCACTACCCGGTGGCAGGCGGGGGCAGCCGCCCCCGAGTCAACGAAGTGGCGATCGCCAAGGATGGCCAGATGTGGATAGCCACGGAAGCCGGAGTGGTGTGGCGCCGGGGAGACACGGAGGTCCGCTACGCCGCCACGGACGGACTGCCGAGCGCCCGAGCCAGGGCCGTGGAACTGGCGCCCGAGGGGGTATGGGTCGGCACGGCCAGCGGGCTGGCACTGATTCACGGCGGTGCGGTGCAGCCCCACCCGCTCGGCCCAGAGCTGCAGGGCCTGGCCATCACCAGCCTGTGTCGCGATGAGCGCGGCGGGTTGTGGGTCGGCACGGAGTACGGCGGCGTATTTCATCGCGATGCTGGCGCGCTGCACCGGTTGACCACGGCGGACGGCCTGGCGAACAACGCGGTCGTGAGTCTCGCGCCGGATCCCGCGGGCGGGATGTGGATCGGGACGCAGAACGGTCTGAGTCATGTGAACGGCCAGCGCTGGCGGAAGCTCACGCTGGCCGACGGCCTGCCGGACAACGTGGTCACCAGCATCGTCGCCGATCCGCGCGGATGGCTCTGGGCCGGGACGCGCCTGGGTCTGGTCCGGGTGGACGCGGCACAGCTCCGGGTGTTCGGTCCGGAGGACGGGCTGTGCCACGCGTGGGTGGCCGCCCTGGCGCTCGATCGGCGCGGCGTGCTGTGGATCGGGACGCCCGCGGGGGTCGGTCTGTTCGATGGGACCGTGTTCCAGTCGCTGCTTCGCGACGATGGCGTGGCTGAGGACCAGGTGACGGCACTGGCGGCCGCCCCCGACGGAGCGATGTGGCTCGGCCATCAGCAGGGCATGCTCACCCGCTGGGAGCACGTGCCGTCTCCACCCAGCATCGCCATCCGCGATGTGGCCACACACCGGCGGCATGGACCCGTGCGGGAACTGGCGATGGCCACCGACCAGCGGGTAGCCAGGATCGAGTTCGGTTCGGTCAGCCTGCGGACGCGCCCGGACGCGATCCGCTACCAGTACCGGCTGGCGGGTCTCCAGGACGGCTGGCAGCTCACTCCGGACGCCTACGTCGAGTACGTCAACCTGCCGCGCGGGGACTACGAGTTCCAGGTTCGGGCGATCGATCGCGACCTGGAATACTCGGGGCCGGCAGAGCTGCGACTGCGGGTGCACTGGCCCTATCTGCAGACCGCCGTCTTTGCCGGCGGGGCGCTGACCGCGCTGGTGATCGGGTGGCTGATCGTCCAGCTCGCCCGGCGCCGCGCGGCGCTGCTCGAGAGCAACGCCGCCCTGACGGTGGCCAAACGACAGGCGGAGGCGGCCAGCGTCGCCAAGGGGCTGTTCCTGGCGAACATGAGCCACGAGATCCGCACGCCCATGAACGCCATCATCGGCTACGCCGATCTGCTCCAGCGAACCGAGCTGAGCCAGGAGCAACGCGAGTACGCGCGCACCATCAACGCCGCGTCGCGGGCCCTGCTGGACCTGCTCAACAACATTCTGGATCTCACCAAGATCGAGAGCGGGCACATGACGGTGGAGCGCCGGCCGCTGCGCCTGAACGAGGTGCTCGAGCAGACCGCGGCGCTGTTCCGCGAGAAGGTGGCCGAAGGCGAGGTGGAGCTGCTGGTCAGCGTGGATCCCGAGACGCCCGAGACGTTGCTCGGCGACGATCTGCGGCTGCGCCAGGTGCTGGTCAACCTGGTCGGCAACGCGCTGAAGTTCACCGTGGCCGGCGAGGTCGAACTCGGGGTCGCCGTCCGGGAACGCAGCGCCGAGGCCGTGGTGCTGGAGTTCAGCGTGCGGGACACCGGCGTCGGCATCGAGCCGGGCAAGCTCGCCAGCCTCTTCGAGCCGTTTACCCAGGCGGACGGCAGTACGACGCGCAGGTACGGCGGCACGGGACTGGGGCTGGCCATCAGCCGGCAACTGGTGGCCTTGATGGGCGGCGAGTTGACGGCCCAGAGCGTGCCCGGGGGCGGCAGCACCTTCCGGTTCGCGGTGCCTTTCGGGGTGGAGGCGGCTGCCGGTCCAGAGGCGGCCGCCCGGGTGGCAGCCGAGCCGAGCCTGCAGGGACGGCGGGTGCTGGTGATCGACGACAATCCCACCTGTCTGGAACTGACCGCGCGTCTGGGTGCGCAGCTCGGGCTGGAGGTGCAGCGCGCGCGCAGCGGGCGCGAGGGACTGCAGATGCTGGCGGCCGCGGCCACGCCGCCGGACGCGGTCGTGGTGGACTGGCGCATGCCGGACGCCGCTGGCCAGCAGGCCATGGACGGCCTGGAGGTGGTCCGGCGGCTGCGCGCCGACGCTCGCCTCGCCCGCACGCCGGTGGTGTTCATGACGGCCTTCGGGTCGAGCGAGGTGCGGCGTCAGGCCGAGGCGCTCGGCGTCGCCGCCTTCCTGCACAAGCCGGTGCTGCGCGACGCGCTGGCCGCCGCGCTGGGACGGGCTCTGGGTCTTGCACCCGCCGCTGGCGTGCCCGGCGCCGCTGGCGCGGGCGGGCCGGCCGGCGCCGAGGCTGCCACCGGCCAGAGCTCGCCCGTCCTGGCCGGGCACGTGCTGGTGGCCGAGGACAACGACATCAACCGCCGCCTGGTCGCCAGCCTGCTCGCTCAGGCGGGGATCACGGCGGATGTGGTCGTGGACGGTTGGCAGGCAGTCGCGGCGGTGCGGCGCCGCCGCTACGACGCCGTGCTGATGGACGTGCAGATGCCGCGGCTGGACGGCTTCGAGGCCACGCGCCGGATACGGGAGCTGCCGGAGGGCGGCGCGGTCCCGATCATCGCGATGACGGCGCACGCGACGGTGGGCGATCGCGAGGAGTGCCTGGCCGCGGGCATGGACGACTACCTGGCCAAGCCCATCGACCGAGGCCGGCTGCTGGCCTTGCTCCAGCGGTACTTGCCCACCCCGACGCCGGAGGCGGTGGCTGCCGAGCCGGCAGCGGCCCGGGCAACTCCGGCCCTGGGACCGGGCGGGGGACCCGCGACCGCCAGCGCGGCGGCGCCGGCGGCGGCCGCGAGCAGCGGCGAGCAGGCCGCCGAGAGTCCGGTGAACTGGCCGGAACTGCTGGCCCGCGTGGGCGGCAGCGACGCGCTGGCGCGCGAGCTGCTGGCGGACTTTGCCGCGCGCGCGGGCGTCCGTGGCGGATCTGCACGCGGCCATCGACAGCGGCGATGCCGCGCGGGCGCGCGCTCTGGCGCACACGCTGAAGGGCACCACCGCCAATCTGGCGATGCGGGCGTTGAGCGCGCGGGCGGCCGCGCTGGAGGCGGCGGCCCGCACCGGACCCGCAGCAGCAGGCCTGCGGGCCGAGTTCGAGGGGCTGTGCGGCGAGCTGGAGACCGTGTTGAAGCACCTGCAGGAGCGGGGTCTGGTCGGGCCCGCTGGGGCAGGCGGAGCGCAGGGGGCCACGTGAGGGCCGCGACCGCGCCGGCAGGGAGTCGGGCGGGCCGCCGCGGGCCGTGGGCCTGGTGCCGGCAGGGAGCGAGCAGGGCTGTTGCCCGGCTTTCCGGAGCGCGGCCACGGGTGCCGACCGAGGGCGGCGCGGCATGGCGGACCGGGTCGCCGCTCGGCGCCCGCACGCTGCCGGTGGGCGTGCTCTGCGGGCTCGCCGCCGGACTGGCGGCGTTGCTGGGCGCGCCGGCCTGCGCGCGTCGCTGCCAGGCAGGGGTACCGGAACAGGCCGGAGCGGAGGGCGCCGCCCGCCTCGCCGCCCCGATGCCGAGCTGCGGTCGTGCGGAGCTCATCGGGATCGTGGCCAGCCCGCGCATCAGCGAGTGCTCGGGCATGGCGTGCAGCAGGTCGCAGCCCATCCTCTGGGTGCACAACGATTCGGGCGACCGCGCCCGCTGCTACGGCATCGACACCACCGGCTGCCTCCGGGCAGTGGTGACCCTGGCGGGCGCCACGGCGCGCGACTGGGAGGACATGGCCGTGGGGCCGCATCCGGGGGGCGGCGACGCGCTCTACCTGGCCGACATCGGCGACAACCGAGCCAGGCGCGCCAGAGTCCGCGTGTATCGGTTGGCCGAGCCGCATCTGGAGCCGGCGCCGGCGCCCGCGGAGCTGGTCGTGGCGGAATGGGATGCCCTCGATCTGGTGTTCCCGGACCGACCCCACGACGCGGAGACGCTTTTGGTCGAGCCGGACACCGGCGACCTGTATGTCCTGACGAAGGAGAAGGATGGGCGATCCGGACTGTACCGAGCCGCCTGGCCACCCGGCGCGACGGAGGCCCGGATGGAGCTGGCGCTGGTCCTGCAGTTCGGCGTGGATCCGCTCCACGGCAGCCGCAGGGCGACGGGGGGAGATGTGAGCGCGGACGGGGCGCGCGCCGTGATCCGCACCTACAACCGCGTGTTCATGTTCGCCGGCACTGTCGGCATGGGTCTGCCCGCGCTGCTGTCCACGCCGCCGCGCTCGATGCCCGTGCCGTTCGTGCGCGACGGCGAGGCCATCGCCATGACCCCCGACGGCAAGACCTACTACCTGCTCAGCGAGGGCGGCCGGCAGCCGCTCTACCGCGTGGCGTGCCAGTGACGCACGGGAATGGTGCGGGCGGCCGGCCGGCCGGCGTGCCCGGGAGGAGCGAGATGGCGGCAGCGTGCACGTTCGCCGCGGCCGCGCGCGCGGTGCGGCAGCGCACGGCGGTCGTCATCCCGGTGTACTTCCCCGCCGGCGCCGCACCGGACCTGGCCGGCCGGCTGCTGCGGGACAACGTCGGGGCGTTCGCAGCGCAGGTGGGCACGCCGGCGCACATCTGCCTGAGCGTGGACGGGCTGGCCCACGGGCGGGCCGCCGCCGCCGAACTCGGCCGCGAGCTGGGCGTCCAGGTGGTGGTCGCGGCGGACAACCGCGGCAAGTTGAGCGCGCTGCGGGCCGGGGCGGCCCACATGCTGGCAGATCCGGTCTTCGACTTCCTGGCGGCCGTCGACATGGACGGCGACCACTTCGCGCCCGAGCTGCACAATCTGGCCCGGGCCGCGCTGCACGCCCGTCAGAGCGGCAGCGCGGGCGAGGTGCTGGTCATCGGCAGCCGCACCTCCAAGCACCGGCCGATGGGGCTGTGGCGCGGAGAGCTCGAGGAGCTGGCCGATCGGGTGCTGCTGGACGCGCTCCAGTACCATGCCGCCTGCACCGGGCAGCCGCTGTGCCTGGAGTGGGCCACCGCGGTCGAGGAGTACCCCGATTTCCATTCGGGGTACAAGCTGTTCACGCGCCAGGCGGCGGTCGCCGCTCTGCTGGCCGAGCCGCAGCTGCTCGGCGTCAGCGACGACGCCTACTACCGGCACGGCGTGGAGGCGGTGATGACGGTCGAGGCGCTGCTGGCCGGGGCGCGGCTGGTGCTCGTGCGGCGGAGCACGGTCAACGAGCAGCCCGTGTCGGCCTTCGGGCGGCTCGAGCGCACGCGCCTGGTGGCCGACAAGATGGTGTGGCCCTGCAGGCGGCTGGGGGTGCCGGCGCCTTTCGTGGACCAGTGGCTGCGCAACCACATGCCGCGCCTGCTGCTGGCCACGCTGGCCCCGCAGGGCAAGGAGGAGCTGCTGGCGATCCGCCGGCTGGTGATGGCCGACTTCGGCGTCGCGGTGGACGACCAGTTCGCCTGGGGACCGCTGTTCGTCTAGCGGGGGCACGACACCGGGGGCGCGCCCGGCGCGGGTGTTGCGGCGCGCTGCTTGGGCCCGGCGCGGGCGCGCTGCGCCGCGGCGCGGCGCGCCTTCACTGCGGCTCGCTGGTAGCGAGGCACGAACCGTGAAGATCCCGTTTTCTCCGTCGGTGTACGAGCACGCGGCGCGCTGGGCGGGGCGGTCGCCCTGGGAGACCTCGCGCGACCCCGAGTTGCTGTTCGCCGGCCACCGCGGCGCGTGGCTCGAGTACCGCCATGCCCCGCTGGTCGTCGGGATCGACATCTACAACCTCGAGGCGGAAGCCTACGGCGCCACGGTCGCGCAGCCCAGCGGCAACGGCATCCCGGCCATCGCGGCGCCGCTGTACCCGACTCTCGACGAGGCGCTCGCCGCGCCGCCCTTCGATGCGCGCCGCGACGGCCGCATCGGCATGGTGATCGCGGTGGGGGCGCGCCTGGCTGCCGCGCTGCCGGAGGCGGATGTGCGCATTCCGGTGGCCGGTCCGTTCTCGATCGCGCTGAATCTGCTGGGCATCGGCCCCCTGTGCGAGGCGATGGCCCTGCGCCCGCACGACGCGCAGCGGTGGCTGCTGCGGCTCGCCGCGCAGCAGGCGGGCTTCTGCGCGGCGGTGGTCGAGGCCGGCCTCGACGTGGCCTTCTTCGAGTCGGCGGCGGCGCCGCCGCTGCTGTCGCCCCGCCAGTTCCGCGCCGTGGAGCTGCCCGCCCTGCGGCGCGTCCTGGCGGTGGCGGCCGCGATCGTCGGGCATCCGGTGCCGTGCATCATGGGCGGCGACACGCTGCCCATCCTGGACGACCTGCTGAGCACCGGCACCGATTTCCTCGTGTGCAACGTCGAGACGGACCAGCGCCGCTTCGTCGCGCGCGTGGCCCGGACGCACCCGCACGTGCGGGTGCGCGTCAACATGGATCCGGGCATCGTGGCCGGGGGGGATCCCCAGGCCATCCGGCGCGAGGTGGACCGCATCCTGGCGCTGGCGGCGGGGTATCCCAACTGCCTGATGGGCACCGGTTGCCTGCCGCTGGAGACGCCGCCCGAGAACGTGCACCTGATCCGCGACTGCCTCCGCTGAGCGCACCACGGGGATCGCTGCCGCGCCCGCTGCCGCGGCGGCCCGCCCGTGGGCGGGCGGCAGGGCGCGGGCGGCCTTGCTGGACCCGACCGGCCAGTCCAGATTTGGCGCGGCGTCGGCCCCGTGCGGTGAGCCCGGAAGCCCTGCGAACGAATGCCTGCGTGAACCCCTTCAGGCCCTTCGCCTCCTACCTGCGTCCCTACCGGCGCGGCATCGCGTTCGGGCTCGTCCTGCTGCTGGTCGAGCAGGGCATCACCACGGCCATGCCCTTGCTGCTGCGCAAGATCATCGACACCGCCCGCGCCGCCCTGGCCGGGCAGGCCCCTGGCCGCCTGTGGACCGGCGACATCGAAAGCGAGGTGACGCTGTACGCCGCCGTCGTGGCCCTGCTCGCCACGGTGCAGTGGGCCAGCGCGGTGGCGATGCGGTGGCATCTCAGCAGCATGTCCCGTTATGTGGAGCGCGACATCCGCCAGCGGTATGCCGCGCACCTGCTGGCGCTGCCGCTGCGCTACTTCCAGCAACGCCGCGTCGGCGATCTGATGGCCCGCGCCACCAACGACGTCGAGGCGATCCAGCGCTTCCTGCACCACGCCTTCCGGATGACCCTGACGGGCATCCTGGCGTTCGTGCTCAGCCTGATCCTGATGAGCACGATCGACTGGCAGTTGACGCTGTTCGCCCTGGCGCCCCTGCCGGTGATGGCGTGCACCACGCGCTGGGTCGCCGGCCGAGTGCGGTCGGGGTTCCGTCAGGTCCAGGAGCACTTCGCGGCGATGAGCGCGCGCATCCAGGAGAGCCTGGCCGGTGTGCGGGTCGTGAAGGCGTACGCGCGCGAGGACCAGGAAGTGGCCGAATTCGCCGCGCTCAACGAGGGCTACGTGCGGCGCAACCGGCGCCTGGTCGACGTGCGCAGCCTGTTCTTCCCGTTCACGTTCCTGCTCAGCGGCGTGTCGATAGGCATCATCCTGTGGCTGGGCGGCTTGCGGGTGATCGACGGGTCGCTGACGCTGGGTTCGTTCGTGGCGTTCAACGCGTACCTGATCCGCCTCGGGCGGCCGATGATGCTGCTGGGCCGCATGGTGGACGAGTTCCAGCGGGCGCGCGCCTCCCTGGCGCGCATCGAGAGCGTCCTGCAGGAGGCGCCGCAGCCAGCCGGCGCCGCCGGCGAGGAGCTGGAGGTGGCTGGCCGGATCGAGTTCCGCCACGTGAGCGCGCGCTACGACGGCCGTCCGGCCCTGACGGACATCGATCTGTGCATTCCGGCCGGGTGCACGCTGGCCGTCGTGGGGCGAGTGGGCGCGGGCAAGTCCACGCTGGCGCGCCTCATCCCGCGGCTGCTCGAGCCGGCTGCCGGGGAAGTGCTCATCGACGGCCGGCCGGTGCAGGATCTGCCCCTGGCCGCCCTGCGGCGGGCCATCGGCTACGTGCCGCAGGACAGTTTCCTGTTCTCCGACACGATCGCCGCCAACATCGCCCTGGGCTGTCTGCCGGAGGATCTGCCGGAAGGTCGGGACCCCGACGCACCCGCCGCGCCGGCGGCCGCGGTGGAGTGGGCGGCGGCGGTGGCCCAGCTCGGCGGCGACCTGGCCACCTTTCCGGCCGGCATGGACACCCTCGTCGGCGAGCGGGGCGTGACCCTGTCGGGCGGCCAGAAGCAGCGCACGGCGCTGGCGCGGGCCCTGGTCCGCCGCCCGCGCATCCTCGTGCTCGACGACGCGCTGGCCAGCGTGGACACGCGCACCGAAGAGGCGATCCTCGGGCAGTTGCGCGGCATCATGGCCACCCGCACCACCGTGATCATCGCGCACCGGCTGTCCACGGTGCGGGACGCCGACCTGATCGTCGTGCTGGACGAGGGACGGATCGTCGAGCGGGGCACGCACGCGGCGCTGCTGGCGCGCCAGGGGGCCTACGCGGACATGTACCGGCGCCAGCATCTGGCCGAGGAGCTGGGCGAGCTGTGACCGAGCAGGAGATCACCGCCCGCAGCCTCGATCTGCGGCTCATCGGCCGGCTGGTCGCCTACCTCCGTCCCTATGCCGGCTGGGTGCTGGTCACCTTCGCGTTCATCGTCGCCGCGTCGATCGCGAGCCAGGCCGGGCCCTATCTGACCAAGATCGCGGTGGACGAGTGCATCGCGCAGCGCGATCCGCAGGCCCTCGGCCGGCTGGTGCGGTGGTACGGCGTGCTGCTGGTCCTGCAGTTCCTGCTCCAGTACGGCCGGAGCTGGACCACCGGCATGGTGGGCCAGTGGGCCATGCGCGACATCCGCCTGCGCATCTTTGCGCACCTGCAGCGGCTGCCGGTGCGCTACTTCGACCGCACGCCGATCGGGCGGCTCATGGCCCGCAACACCAGCGACGTGGACGCGCTGAACGAGCTGTTCACGGACGGGCTGGTGTCCATGGGCTCGGACCTGTTCACCGTGCTCACCATCCTCGGGTTCATGGTCTGCATGGACCTGCGGCTGGCGCTGTTGACCGTGGCGGCGCTGCCGCTGTTCGTCGGCGCCACCGTGTGGCTGCACCGGCGCACGTTCCGGGCGCTCCGCGAGGCGCGCACGCGCTTCGCGCGCTTCGCCGCGGCGCTGCAGGAGACGCTGACCGGCATGGAGACCGTCCAGCTCTTCGGTGCCGAGCCGCGCCGGACCCGGGAGTTCGACCAGGGCAACGACAGCTACCTGCGCGCGCGTCTGGTCACGACCCTGTACCAGGCGATCTACTTCCCGTTCATGGAGCTGAGCGGCGCGCTGCTGCTGGCGCTGGTCCTGTGGCTGGGGACCCGCGAAGTGCTCGCCCAGCAGATCGAGTGGGGGGTGCTGGTGGCGATGCTCCAGTACGTGCCGCGGTTCATCATGCCTGTCCGGGATATCGCCGAGCGCTACACCACGCTGCAGGTGGCGATGGCCTCCTCCGAACGCATCTTCGAGATCCTGGACACGGCCCCCGAGCCGTCCGGCGGCGGCCAGGTGCCGGCGACGGTGCGCGGCGATATCGAGTTCCGCGGCGTCTGGTTCGCCTACGAGGGGGAGGACTGGGTCCTGCGCGACGTGTCGTTCCAGGTCCGCTCTGGACAGAGCCTGGCGATCGTCGGCGCCACGGGCGCGGGCAAGAGCACGATCATCAGCCTGCTGTGCCGCTTCTACGAGATCCAGCGCGGCCAGATCCTGGTCGACGGGGTGGACGTCCGCGCCTGGGACGTGCGGGCCCTGCGCCGCCGCATCGCGGTGGTGCACCAGGATGTGTACCTGTTCAGCGGCTCGATCGCGCGGAACATCGGGCTGGGCCGGCCGGGCCTGGCGCGGCAGCAGGTGGAGGCCGCGGCGGTCGACGCCAACGCGGCCCGGTTCATCCAGCGGCTGCCGGGCGGCTACGAGCATGCCATCGGCGAGCGGGGCGCGTCGCTGTCCGTGGGCCAGCGCCAGCTGCTGGCGTTCGCGCGCGCCCTGGCCAGCGGCCCGGACGTTCTCGTCCTGGACGAAGCCACCGCCAGCGTGGACACGGAGACCGAGACCTGGATCCAGGAGGCGGTGGCGCGGTTGATGGCGGGCCGCACCTGCATCGTCATCGCCCATCGTCTGTCCACGATCCGCAGCGCGGACAAGATCCTGGTGCTGCACCGCGGGCGCATCCGGGAGGAGGGGCGGCACGAGGAGCTGCTCCAGCTGCGCGGCGTCTACTACCGCCTGCACCAGCTGCAACACAGCGGCAACAGCGGCAGCGACGCGGCGCGTCCCGGGCCGGCGCCCGGCGCCCGCGACTCCCGCGGCGCGGCGGCGCTGCCGACGAACCCCTAGCTCGAGGCGGGCACGATGAAGACGAACAAGCTGCGAGAGCTGCTGCGGGCGGGGAAGCCCACGCTGGGAACCCGCATCCATTCCACCTGGCCCTCGGTCATCGAAGCAGCGGCGCGCACCGGCCTGTACGACTACGTCGAGTTCGTGGCGGAGTACGCGCCTTTCACCCTGCACGACCTGGATCACATGGCCCGCACGGCGGAGGTGTACGGGCTGTCGCTGATGATCAAGGTCGACGACGAGAACCGCGGCTACGTCGCCCAGCGGGCGATCGGCTCGGGATTCGACAGCGTGCTGTTCACCGATTGCCGCACGGTGGAGGACGCGCGTGCCTGCATCCGCGCGGTCCGCCCGGACACGCCCGCGGACGGCGGCCGGTACGGCGTGGCGGCGCGGCGCTTCGCCTACATGGGCGAGGCCGGCACGGCCGAGTACGTGCAGGCGCTGCGCGAGGTGGTGGTGGCGCTGATGATCGAGAAGAAGACGGCGGTGGAGAGCCTGGAGCAGATCCTGGCGCTGCCGGGGCTGGACATGGTGCAGTGGGGCGCGGCCGATTACTCGATGAGCATCGGTATGCCCGGCCAGCGCACCGCGCCCGAGGTCGTGGCCGCCGGGGACCGCGTCTTCGCCACGGCGCTGCGGCTGGGCGTGCCGCCGCGCGCGGAGATCCTCGCCGCCGACGAGGCCAAGCGCTACCTGGACATGGGCGTGCGGCACTTCAACATCAGCTACGATCTGCGCATCCTGCACGAATTCTGGCGCGAGCAGGGCGAACAGGTGCGGCG
>CAZPXM010000087.1:4343-16089 GCA_964591015.1 uncultured Gemmatimonadaceae bacterium | reverse complement strand
GTCAAGCGCGGCCCTGGCGCGGCGGCCAGGGCCGCCCGCCAGCGTCGCCGTGCACCCGCCAGCGCCGCCGCGCGCCCGCCGCGCCAGGGCCGATGCTGGCGCGGGCGCGGCGCTCACGAGAGCGGCGTCACCCGCACGGTCTGCTCGCTGAAGTCGATGCGCGTCACCCCGCCCGGCGGCAGCGGATAGGCAGGCAGCTCGTCCAGGCCGCGGCCCTGCCAGTGCAGGAGCGCCACGGCGATGGGATCGCGGTGCGAGACCGCCGCGAAGCGCTGCCCGGGGTGGCGCTGGCAGGCGGCTGCGGTCCACGCCAGCAGCCGCGCGCGGATGGAGGCGGCGCACTCGATGCCCTCGTGGCAGGGTTCTTCGGTGATGTAGGGCCGGGGCAGCGCCGAGAAGGGCTTGCCCTGGTACCCGCCGATGCTGGTCTCGAGCAACTGCTCGGCGGTCTGCACGGGCAGCCCCAGGCGCGCCGCGATGATCGCGGCGGACTCCTGGGCGCGCTGCATGGGCGACGAGTAGAGCGCGACGATCGCTCCCTCGCCGGCGAGCAGCTCCGCCGCGGCAGCCAGTTGCCGGCGGCCGTTCTCGCTCAGCCCGTAGCCGGGCAGGCGGCCGTAGATGATCCCCTCGGGGTTGTGCACTTCGCCGTGCCGGACGAGGTACAGGGTGGTCATGCGGGGTCTCCGGGGCGCGGGATGGTCGGGCTGTCGGGGGTGGCGGTGGATGGCGCGGCCGGGGCGGCGGCCCGCCGCTCGAGCACGAAGATGCGGGGATACAGGTCGCCGGTCTCCACCACGCGCACCTGTCGCGGCGCGAAGCCGCCGTGCTGGCGCCGGGCGCGGACCAGGTCGCCGTGCTTCCAGGCCAGCATGACGAGCAGGCCGCCAGGCATCAGGACCTTGCCGGCTTCGACGAGAAACTGGTAGTAGAACCGGCGGAAATCCAGCCGCTGGCCCAGGTGCACGCCATAGGGTGGATTGGTGACGATGGCCCGGAAGCGGCCCTCCGGGTAGTGCTGCCCCAGCGCGCGCGCGTCGGCCTGGCGGATGTGGACCCGCTCGGCCAGCCCCAGCTCGGCCAGGTTGGCCTGCGCGCCGGCCACGGCCTCGGCGAACAGGTCGCTGCCGAACAGCTCCAGCTCGGGGTTCAGCGCGGCCGCTTCCACGAGGATGGTGCCGGAGCCGCAGAACGGGTCGAGCAGGGCGCCGCCGCCGGTGTGCAGGCCGGCCAGGTGCAGCATGGCGTACGCGACCGGCGCCTTCAGCGCCGCGCGGGGCCGGTAGGCGCGGGCGAAGCGGCGGCCGAGACCGGCCTCGGTCAACTGCTGGCTCACCAGGCAGAAGTCGTCGATGACATCCACGCGCACGTGCAGGGCGAAGTGCTCCAGGTCCACGGGGCGGCCGTAGTGCGCCACCAGCGCCGCGCCGGCGGCGCGCTGCACGTCGATGCTGGTGAAGCCATGCCGGCCGCGGCGCCGCGTGGTCACGCGGAAGCTGGCGGCGGTGGCCAGCGCGGGGATCGGCAGGCGCAGCAGCTCCGCGTGGATCTGCGCCAGCGGCTCGTTGCCCAGCGCGAAGCCGTGCAGGGGGCACAGCACGTGGTGGATCGAACGCATCTGGCGGGCGATGGCGGTGGCGTCGAGCCCGTCGGGGGCGCGCACCCAGACGTGGCCGGCCAGCCGGAACGGCCGCGGTTGCGCCTCGATGGGCATCGCGGCAGCGGGTGCCGCTGCCGCCACGCGCCGCGCGAACTCGTCGATGGCGATGTCCTCCAGGCCCGGGTTCGTCGTGAACAGCAACTGGTGGCCGCGCTGCGCCTCCAGGGCGCTGCGGACCCCCTCGCCGGGGCGGACGTGCAGGCTGTCAGACAGCGGCATGGACGGGATCCGTGTGTCGGTGCCGGCAGCGCCCGAGCGGGCCGGCCGCTTGCCGGCGGCGGGCGCGGGTCAGGGCTGCGCCAGCGCGCGCCGGCGCAGGTGCTCGGCCATGTAAGCGAATTTGCACAGGTAGTTGCGGTTGCCGCAGATCGCCACGTCTTCCCGCCGGAGCCACTCCAGCAGATCGGGCCTGGCCGAGAAGAACAGGGTCGCCAGACTGCGCTCGTCGCCGTACTCGACGATGACGTCGGCCTCCGCGGCCGCGGCGTGGCCCCACTCCATGGTCTCCTTGCGGAACGATACGGCGCGGGTGGCCTGGCTCGCGGTGCAGCGGAACAGGTAACTGGCCTGGAAGCCGGCGATCTGGCGGCGGAAGTCGGCGTCGACCGCCAGCGTGCCCTGCATCAGCGCCAGCAGGCTGTCCAGCAGACCGTCGGCGGCCGGGTGCCGCAGCCAGTGCCGCAGGTGCCTGCCGGCGGCCCGGGCGCGCCAGTGCCGCGGCGAGAGCCAGCGCCAAGCGGTCACGGGCACGGTCCTTGCCCCGGCTGCCGCTGCCACCCCCGCGGCAGCGGCACCGCCCGCGTGCGGCGGTTCCCGGTGGTCTGCGGCGCCGAACTGGATCTGGAGGCCGCCTGCCGCGAAGAACGACCGCACGGCCTCGCAGCAGGCGTCCGGATCGCCCTCGGCGTCGTCGGGCCAGGGCAGGTTCAGCGCCGCGCCGCCGGGTGCGTGCCGATGGCCCAGCTCCGCGGCGGCTCGCAGGCGGACAGCGACCGGCGCGGCCGCCCGCGGCGTGGGGGTGATGCCGCCGGCAAACGGGCGGAAAGCCCGCCTGCCGTCGGGCAGCGCGCCCGTGAGCAGACCCTGCGCGAGAGGAGCGGTCAGGCTCCAGTAGCCGGGCAGGTACCGGTTGCTGCAGCCCTCGCCCGGACGCTGGTAGAGCTGGTGGTAGAGCTCGTCGACCAGCTCGAGCACGGCCTGCGCGTGTCTGGCCGCCAGGGGATCGCCCGTGCCGTACCGCGGCGGCCGCGAGGTCAGATAGGCGTGCAGCTTCTCGTGTCCGGCGAAGTCGTCGCGCAGGCACGCCACCAACTCGGCGAAGGTGCAGACACGATCGGCGCAGAGCGCGGTCTCGATGGCGCTGAGCGAATCCACCACCTCGGCGAAGCCGGCGTGCGCCGCGATGGTCGCGCTGCAGGACGCGCCGCCGTCGCTCAGGTCGGTACCCGTCTCCAGCGGCCCGGCGTACAGCGCCGCCAGCAGCGGCGTGGGCAGAAGCTGGCGGCGGGCCTGCTCCAGCGCCTCGTTCGCCGCGACGATCTGCGCGACGAGCCAGCCCAGTTGCTGGCGGAACGCGGCCCAGAATGACCCGAAGTCCGCCCAGGCCGCCGCCTCGCCGGTGGGCGGTCCGAGCTGCTCGCCGGCCCGCCGGCCGCGCGGCCACCGGCCGCCGTGCAGGGTCAGCTCGAGGGCGGCGGCGAGATTCAGCACGAAGCCGCCGCCCGCGTCGAAGCGGCGGCCCGGCACGGTGAGCGCGGCGCTGCCGGCGATCGCGTAATCCCGCGCGTGCTCGCTGGCCATACCGTCGCGGGCCAGCACCTCGATCGCGGCGACATCGTTGCACAGGGCCGGCGCCTGGCCGCCGCGGCGGCCCACCTCGAGGGCGCGGTGCAGGAAGGCCGGCGGGTTCCGGGCGACGTGATAGCGCACATGCAGGCTCGCCGCGGGCGTGCCCAGGAGCTCGCCGGCCCGCAGCAGCAGGTAGGTCAGGTCGTTGACCGCGTCCTCGCCGCGGGCATCGATGCCGCCGATGGTGATGGCGGGCGCCGTGCCCGGCGAGCCGGACAGCTCGGCGTCGAGCTCGGCGCGCAGGACGGTGCTGTCCGCCAGCTTGAGGAAGAGGCAGCCGAGCAGCTCCAGAGCCTGGGGCACGGTCAGCGATCCTGCCTCGATGTCCCGGCTGTAGAACGGGTACAGCAACTGGTCGAGCCGACCCAGGCCGAAGCTCAGATGCGGGCTGCCGGCCCGCAGGGCGATGTGGATCAGCCAGAGCGAGTTGACCGCCTCGCGGAAGGTGCGGGGGGCGTTGCCGGGGACCCACGCGCAGATGTCGGCCAACTGCTCCAGGCGGGCCCGCGCCCCGGCGTCCGGCTCGGCCGTGGCCAGCTTGGCTGCCCGCTGGCTCAGGCTGGCCGCGTACGCGATGGCCCCCTCCAGGGCGATCTGCACCGCCCGGTAGAAGCGGATCTGGCGCTGCTGAGCCTCGGTCCTGGCGATGCTCGTCAGCGCTGCCTCTCGCTCGCCCGCCCGGACGACCAGATGGCGGGCGCCGCGCTGCAGCACGACGGCGTAGTCGGGGACGACCTGGGGGGTGACGGCGGCGTGCGCGGCAGCGGCGAAGCCTGGGCGCCGCTCCAGCAGGGCGGGCCCTGGCTGTCCCTGGCGGCTGCGCGCCACCTCCGCAACGGTGCGCTGCAGCCAGTAAGGGAAGATGTCGCGGTTCAGTTCGTCGGCATCCGCGTCTGCCAGAAGCTGCGGCTGGCAGGGCCGGCTGCCGATGGCCTGCAGTTCGGGCCAGATCGCCAGCCCGTCGGTCTCCGGATAGACCGGGGCGCCCACCGGCTTGGAGGTAGTCGTGCCGGCCAGCAAGTTGGCGTCGGGGAACAGCGGCTCCCTGCTGGCCAGGTAGTGGTGCACCGCCCTGGCGTAGCGCAGCTCCATCGGCTCCACATCGGCCGACAGCTCGCGCAGGAACTGCGTGACGAAGCGAGCCCTCTCGATGCACACCTGCACCGGCTCGCGCTGCAGCTGTGCGTGCAACTGCCGCAGCAGGGGCAGGGTCTCCAGCGTATACTGGCGCAGCCGGATGTCCCCGAGTGTCACCATGGGCTCGTCTCCGGGCGCGCGACGCTGCCGGCCGCAGTCGGCTCCGGCCTCGCGGGGGGGGCGCTGGCGGGCTCGCCTGTGGCTGCCGGCCGTGGTGGGAGCCGCAATATAGACCGGCCAGAGGGCGCCCGGCAAGCGGACTGCTGCGGTGCTGGGGCAGGCGTGACGACAGGAGGCGGGCGGAGGGCGAGAGCCTGGGGCACGAGCGCGAGCCGCCGCAGCGCGGCTCACGCACCTGCGGCGCGCGCTGGTGCTCCCACGGAGACTCGAACTCCGGTTACAAGATTGAAAATCTTGGGTCCTGACCGCTAGACGATGGGAGCCCAGTCGACCGCCGCCGGTGCCGGTGCCACGCGCCAGTCAGAGCGCCACGGCACGGCAGCCAGCGGCGCGCGCGCGGGGGCGACGGGCGCGACAATATAGCGACGGCCGCAGCGGCCGGCAAGCGGCGCGAATGAGGCCGCCACGCCTCCCCGGAGGCCCCGGTCCGCTCAGGCGAAGGCCGCCATGTCCGGGTGCTGGCGGTTCCACTGCGTGGCGTGCTCGAAGGCGTACGCCACTCGCAGCAGGCGCAGCTCGTCATGCGGCTTGGCGAGCAGTTGCAGCCCCACGGGCAGCTCGGCGCTGGTGAAGCCGCACGGGATCGAGATCGCGCACAGCCCGAGGAGATTCGCCGCAACCGTGTTGCGCAGGCACAGGCTGTTGATGCGGAAATACTCCTCGCCGGCGTCCGCCTCCGCCAGCGCCGGCGCGGTGAACGGGGTGGTGGGCGTGATCAGCGCGTCGACCGCGTCCAGCGCCGCCAGGGCCCGCCGCCGCATGGCGGTCAAGGCGCGCTGCTGGCGCAGGTAGTCGATGGCGCGGACGTCGCGTCCGGCCAGCATGCGCGGCGCCACTATTGGATCGAACTGATCGAGGCGCTGCTCCAGGTCTGCCTGGTGTCGCTCGTACGCCTCCACCGCCGTCAGGCTGACTCCCGCACGGAACTCCGCGAGTTCGTCGAGCACGTCCAGGGAGATCTCGTCGACCTGCACATCCAGATCGGCGAAGACCTGGGCGGTCTCGCGCACGGCTGCCTCGACCTCGGGGTCCAGGCCGTCCCAGAAGTACTCGCGCGGGAAGCACAGTCGCAGGCCGCCCAGATCCGCCTCCAGCTCGTCCAGCGCAGCCAGCGGCGGCTGCGTCAGCGTCGCTGGATCGTCGGGGTCCGGGCCCGCCAGCACGCCGAGCAGCAAGGCGGCATCCTCGACGGTGTGGGTGAGCGGGCCGACCGAGTCCAGGGTGGTGTCGAGCGGCAGGACGCCGGCGGTGCTGATCCGCCCGTAGGTGGGCTTGAGACCCACCAGGCCGCAGAAGGAGGCGGGGATGCGCACCGAGCCGCCCGTGTCGCTGCCCAGCGCGGCGGGCACCAGGCCAGTGGCGACGGCCACTGCCGAGCCCGAGCTGGAGCCGCCGGGCAGCCGCTGGACATCGGCGTCCCACGGGTTCCACGGCGTGCCATAGTGGTGGTTGACGCCGGCGCCGCCGAAGGCGAATTCGACCATGTGGGTCTTGCCGGCCAGCACCGCGCCGGCGTGCAGCAGGCGGCGCACCGCCGCGGCGCTGCGGCGGGCGACATGGTCCCGCCGCAGGATGGAGCCGCCGGTCGTCGGCAGCCCGGCCACGTCGAACAGGTCCTTCACCGCCATGGGGATGCCGTGCAGCGGCCCCAGATCGACGTTGCCCGCCAGGGCGGCCGCGGCGGCGCGCGCGCCGCCGAGGGCGCGCTCCTCCGTCACGTTGATGAAGGCGTTCAGGCGGTCGTCGTACACCTGGATCCGCTCGAGGAAGTACTGGGTCAGCTCCAGCGGCGAGACGCGGCGGTGGCGCAGGTGCCCTGCCAGCTCGCCGATGCCCGCGAACGCGAACTCATCGTTGGTCATCGCCCGGACTCCGCGGTGGCGGCACGCCAGGCAGCCGGGGCGCAGCCTGCCGCCGGCGCCCGGGCGTGTCGGTTGACGGGCTCGCCGGTCGCTTCTACACTACCCGCGCGGCCGGCAGCGCCCTGTCGGCGCGCTCCCCACCACCATCGGCACAGCTCGGCTGCGAGGCTTCCATGGCCGCGACTGAAGACGTCTTTGGTGTCCGCACGCGCCTCGAGACCAGCGCGGGCAGCGGCACGATCTACCGCATCGACAAGCTCGAGGAGGACGGCATAGCCCCGGTGAGCCGTCTGCCGGTTGCCATCAAGATCCTGCTGGAGGCGGCCGTGCGCCAGTGCGACGGTTTCGAGATCACCGCGGACGACGTGCAGCGTCTGGCCCGGTGGAGCCCGGCCACCGCCGGGCAGGACGAGATCCCGTTCAAGCCCAGCCGCGTGTTGATGCAGGACTTCACGGGCGTGCCGGCCGTGGTCGATCTGGCGGCCATGCGCGACGCCGTGACGGCGCTCGGCGGCGATCCGCAGCGGGTCAACCCCGTGGTCCCGGTGGACCTGGTCGTCGATCACTCGCTGCAGGTGGACCATGCCGGTGCGCCGGAGGCGCTGCGCCGCAACGTCGAGCTGGAGTTCGCGCGCAACCGCGAGCGCTACGAGTTCCTGCGCTGGGGGCAGCAGGCGTTCCGCAACTTCCGGGTCGTGCCGCCGGCCACGGGCATCGTGCACCAGGTCAACCTCGAGTACCTGGCCGAGGTCGTGCAGGAGCGGGAGGGCGTCTGGCTGCCGGACAGCGTGGTGGGCACGGACAGCCACACGACCATGGTCAACGGCCTGGGCGTGCTGGGCTGGGGCGTCGGGGGGATCGAGGCGGAGGCCGTCATGCTGGGCCAGCCCATCCACATGCTGCTCCCGCAGGTCGTCGGCGTGTGCCTGGAAGGGGAGCTGCCGGCGGGCAGCTCGGCCACGGACCTGGTGCTGACGATCACGCAGATCCTGCGGCAGCACGGCGTGGTGGGCAAGTTCGTCGAGTTCTACGGGCCGGGAGTGAGTCGGCTCAGTCTGGCCGATCGCGCCACCGTGGCGAACATGGCTCCCGAGTACGGGGCGACGACGGGGCTGTTCCCGGTGGACGAGGAGACGCTGCGCTACCTGGCGCAGACCGGCAGGCCGCCGGCCGTGGTGGAACGCGTGCGCGCCTACATGGACGCCCAGGGAATGCTCCGCCGCCCCGGCGCGCCGGCGCCGGTTTTCGGCGAGACGCTGACCGTGGACATGGGCACGGTGGAACCGAGCCTGGCCGGTCCCACCCGCCCCCAGGACCGCGTGCCGCTGCGCCGCGCCAGGGCCGCGTTCGCAGAAGCGCTGGCAGGCCGCTTCGGGGGAGGAGGGCGCGGCCAGCGCCCGCGCGTGGACCTGGGCGGCCAGCGCTCCGCCGAGCTGTTCGACGGGATGGTGGCCATCGCGGCCATCACCTCGTGCACCAACACCTCCAATCCGGCGGCCATGCTGGCGGCAGGCCTGCTGGCGCGCAACGCCGTGGCGCGCGGGCTGTCGGTGCCGGCGCACGTGAAGACCAGCCTGGCTCCGGGCAGCCGGGTGGTGACCCGCTATCTGGACGCCGCGGGCCTGACCGCCAGTCTGGAAGCCCTCGGGTTCCACACGGTGGGGTACGGGTGCGCCACCTGCATCGGCAACTCGGGACCGCTGCCCGAGGCGCTCGCCGCGGCCGTGGCCAGACACGGGCTGATCGCCTGCAGCGTGCTGAGCGGCAACCGCAACTTCGAGGGGCGCGTGCACGCGGCCACGCGGGCCAACTTCCTGGCGTCGCCCGCCCTGGTGGTCGCGTACGCGCTGGCGGGCCGGGTCGACATCGACTGGGAGGCCGAGCCGGTGGGCACGGACGCGCGCGGCTGTCCGGTGTTCCTGCGCGACCTGTGGCCCGGCCGCGCCGAGATCGACGCCTTGCTGGCCAGCGCCGTGCGGCCGGAGCTGTTCGCCGCCGAGTACCGCGACGTGTTCGCCGGCGGCGACCCCTGGCGCGCGCTGCCAGTCGCCACGGGCGAGCGGTATGCGTGGGAGGAAGACAGCACGTACATCCGCCGGCCGCCGTTCCTGGACGGCCTGCCGCCGCAGCCCGGGCCGATCCGCCCCATCGTCGGCGCGCGCGTGCTGGCGTGCCTGGGCGACAGCGTGACCACCGACCACATCTCGCCGGCCGGCAGCATCGCGCCCGGCAGCCCGGCCGCGCGCTACCTGGAGAGCCGCGGCGTCCAGCGGCCCGACTGGAACTCCTACGGCTCGCGCCGCGGCAACCACGAGGTGATGGTGCGGGGCACGTTCGCCAACATCCGCATCCGCAACGAGCTGGTGCCGGGCGTGGAAGGGGGGCGCACGCGCTACCTGCCCGCTGGCGAGGAGATGTCGATCTACGAGGCGGCGATGGCGTACGCGGCCGCCGGCGTCCCCGTCATCGTGCTGGCCGGCAGCGAGTACGGCACGGGCTCCAGCCGCGACTGGGCCGCCAAGGGCGTGCATCTGCTCGGCGTCAAGGCGGTGATCGCGGCGAGCTACGAGCGCATCCACCGCTCGAATCTGGTGGGCATGGGCGTGCTGCCGCTGCAGTTCGCGCCGGGGACCGACCGCCGCAGTCTGGGGCTGACCGGCGAGGAGGTGTACGACGTGCTCGGCCTGGACGAGCGGCTCGCGCCGCGGCAGTCTGTGGAGGTGTGCGCCCGCGGCCCCGGCGGCGAGCAGCGCTTCTCGGTCATCTGCCGGATCGACACGCCCGTCGAGCTGGAGTACTACCGCCACGGGGGAATCCTGCCGGCGGTGCTGCGGCGCATGACTCGCTGAGCGCGGGCCGGGGCGCTAGTCCTGCGAGCCGGCACCGGGCGCCAGGGGGGGCGGTGGGGGCGGCGCCGCGAACTCGGGCACGACGCCGGTCGCCGCATCCATGCCGATGCCGTGGTTGCCGGCCCCGTACTCGGACGAGTCGGGGGCCGGCTGCAGCCACGTCCGGTCGTCGCCGGCCGCAGAGTCGGGGACGGTGGCGCCGGCGCCGGGGTCGCTGCCGCCGGCCCAGCGCCGGTAGCGGTCGCGGCCGCCGATGTCCAGGAACAAGCCGATGGCCTTGGCGCGCTGGACGTCGGGCGCCCGCGCATAGCCGGGCCGGCGGTACTCGTCCCGGCACGGTGCGGCCCCGAGGCCGGCAGGGCCGGCGGGACAGATGTACTCGTCATCGCCGCCCAGGTCGAAGAACAGGCCGTTGGCGCGCGCCTCGGCGCGGCCCAGGCCGGTGCTGCGGAGCCGGTAGGAGTCGCTGCCGCCGAGCTGGACCAGCAGCCCGATGGCGAAGTCCCAGCCGTACCCGAGGCCGGCGCCCCCCGTGTCGTACAGCTCGTGGCGATCGTCGCCGCCTGCGTCGATCAGGGCGCCCACGCCGAAGTGCGCGGCGCTGCCCTGGGTGAAGTACACGCTGCGGTACCGGTCGTCCCCGGCGCCATCGTACAGGATCCCCGTGCCGTAGGTGTATCCCAGGCCCATGGAGAAGTTGCCCGCCTCGTACTGGTCGTCGCCGTCCAGGTCCAGCAGGGCGCCGAGGCCGCCGGCCCAGGTGTGCCCCTCGGCGATGTCGCCGCGGCGGCCGGCTCCCGCTCCCTGCGCGTAGCTGCAGGCGATGCGGCCGTGCGAGTGGTAGTCGGGGCGGCCCCCCTGCTCGGCCCGGGCCTCGGCGGTGTAGCGGTCATCGCCCGCCCGCTCCGCCAGCACGCCCACGCCCCCGGGGCCGCCGAATCCCTGCCCGTCGCCGAGCACGCGGTAGGCATCCTGGCCGCCGCCGTCCAGCAGCAGCCCCAGGCCGAAATAGCCGGCCCCCTGGCCGGAGAAGTCCAGCCAGTACTGGTCGTCGCCCTGGCCGTCGAAGAGCAGTCCGAGTCCGAAGACGCCGCAGCCCTGGGCGTGGCGCCGGCCGCGGTACGCGTCGTTGCCGGCAGCGTCGATCAGGATGCCCGCTCCCAGGAAGCCCGCGCCCTGGGCCGGCTCGTCGCCATCCTGTTCGTACCGGTCGTCGCCGGCGCAGTCGATGGCGATGCTGATCGGCACGGCCAGCGACGGCGTGGCGCCCGCGGCACCCAGATAGTGGTCGTCGCCGCCCAGGTCCACCAGCACGGCGGCATCCGGCCAGGCGTGCACGTCGGGACCCGTGCCGCGCACGACGATCCGGCCGGCCGCCGTGCGCAGTTCGAAGCGAGCCGAGCTGGCGCCGGCCGGGTCGGCGGCGATCGCCGCGGCAAAGGCGCGGCGCGCCTGATCGGCTGCCTGGACTGCCTTGAGGCAGGCGTAGTACAGGCACGGCTCGTCCAGCTCGCGGGCCACGTCGTCGATCTCGAACCAGTAGGCCCGCGGTTCGTCCTCGGGGGTGGCCAGGCGGCGGTTCGCGAAGGCCTGCTGCATGGCTGCGGCCGGGCAGCGGCGCACCGCCTGCTGGCGCCACTCGTACGCGTCGGCCACGTTCACCAGCAACGCCGCCAGGGCGCGCTGGAGCGGTGGCGACAGGGTCGTTGCCTGGCGCGCCAGCTCCAGGCGCTCCTCGCGCGGCGCCCGGTCGCGACCGCGCCGCCGCGGGTCGGGGACGCCGGCGGCAGGCGGGCGGCCAGCCACCTGCTCCAGGCGCTCGACGGCCTCGCTCAAGGCGACCGCGGCCGCAGGGTCGGCGGGCAGGTTGGCGCCGTGCGGCCGCAGGCCGGCGATCTTGCGCTCCACCCCCAGGTGGAACGCGAGCCGGTAGAGCGCCTGCTCGTCGGCCGCCAGGCTGTCGGGGTCCAGCCTGGCGGCGGCCGCCATGGCCATGGTGCGGGCGAACTCGTACGCGCGCAGCGGTTCGCCCAGCAGGCCGCTGCAGAAGGGCAGGCTGTAGGCGATGCGCTCCGGGTCCGGCAGCGGCGACCAGTAGGCCTGCAGCCGGTAGCCGAGGTCCTGGCGCTGCAGGCCGGCGGCTGCCAGCGCTGCGGCGAGCCGGTCGGGACCGCCGCCGGCAGGGTCGCCTGCCGGCGGCGGTCCCGACC
>CAZPXM010000087.1:0-4333 GCA_964591015.1 uncultured Gemmatimonadaceae bacterium | reverse complement strand
GCCTGCCGCCGCCGACCGCAGGGCGACGGCGAGAAGCCAGAAGAACGCCGCCAGGCGCATCGCACTCCTCTTCCTGCCGGCCGGCTGCGGCCGCGGCCGCAGCCGGCCGCTCGGCCTCTTGACGCTTCTGCCGGGGTTTGCGTATCTGAGCCGCGCGTCGCGCGCCGGGTCATCCACGACGAAAAGGATAGCGCACATGGAACTCGTGAGCGAGCTGTGGGCCGAGATGGCGCTCTCGGGCAAGACGGTCTGCCTCCTCCTCGCCGCGTTCTCCATCTACTCGTACGCGGTGATGGTGGACCGCTTCCTGGCCCTGCGCTGGGCCCGCCAGCGCTCGGAAGCGCTGGCCCGACGCGTGGAGCAGGCGGACCACGATCTGCCCCTGGAGTCCCTGCAACAGGTGCTGGCCGATGCGGTCCAGCGCGGCCACTGTCCGCTGGGCACGGTGCTGGCGGGGGCCATGAAGGAGTACGCGCTGGTGGTCGGCGAGAACGAGTCGGACGAGATGGTCATGGAGTGCGTCGAGGTCGAGGTGGGCCGGGCGCTGGACGTGGCCATCGCCAACCTGCGCGTCCGCCTGCCCGGCATGGCCACCATCGTCGGCGTGGCGCCGTTCCTGGGGCTGTTCGGCACGGTGACCGGCCTGATCGGCGCCTTCCGCGGCATCGCCACTTCCGGCGGCGGCGGACTCACGGCGGTCTCGGCCGGGATCTCGGAGGCGCTGGTCACCACGGTGCTCGGCCTGTTCGTCGCGATGCCGGCTCTGTGGGCCTACAACTACTTCATGAACCGCGTCGACAACCTGGCCATCGGGCTGCACAACACTGCCTCGCGTCTGAGCGGACACCTGGTCCGGCGCCTGCTGCGCAGCCGTCACGCCGTTCGCTAGCCATGGCGCGAACACGGGCATTCACCAGCCTCGCCTTGCGCGCGCGGGCCCGGAAGAGCCCGCTGCCGGACATCACGCCGCTGGTCAACGTGGCGCTGGTGCTCCTCATCGTCTTCATCGTGGTCATGCCCATGATCCAGGAGGGCATCCGCGTGGACACGCCCGAGGCCGCGCACCTGACCCAGATCGTCGAGGAGGGCCAGGACTACATCGTCATCTCCTGCCAGGCCGACGGCTCGATCTACCTCAACATGCGCCAGGTGCCGCTGGAACGTCTGCCGGAGGAGCTGGCGGCCGAGTACCAGGGCAAGGAGGAACAGCCGATCGTGATCAAGGGGTCGCGCAGCCGGCCCTACAGCGACATCCTCCAGTTGCTCGAGATCTGCCAGAACGCCGGCGCCTCCACCGTGGAGCTGATGGCCAAGAAGAAGGACGGGGAGGACTGAGATGCCCAGGAGCAGGTTGACCGGCCCGCAGCTCGAGTCGACCCTCAACGTCACCCCGCTGGCAGACGTGTCGCTGTCGCTGCTGCTGGGCTTCATGGTCATCACGCCGATCATCTTCCAGACGCTGTCGGCGACGCTGCCCCAGGGCGCCGGCGCGGGCGCCGGGCAGGTCAGACAGGACCCGGTCGTCCAGTACACCGCCGAACGGAAGATCCTGCTGGACGGCAAGGAGATCACCCGCGAGGAGCTGCGGGCCAGGCTGCGGGAGTTCTTCCCGCCCGGTTTCACGGGCAAGCGCAAGGTGATGTTCAGCGGCGCCGGCGAGCTGCTCTACGACGATATCGTCGTCTTCCTGGACGAACTGCGCGCGTACGGGGTAGAGACCATCGGGATCCGCTGAGTTCGCCGGCGCGCGGTGGGCTTGCCGGGCGCCGCCGCTGCGGCGCGCGCCGCGCGCCGCGCGAACGATCAACCTGAGCCCATCCCGGCTGCCATGTCGTTCGCCTTCATCCACGCCGCCGATCTGCATCTGGACAGCCCCTTCCAGGGCGTCCGGGCCGAGTCGCCAGCCGTGGCGCGGGCGCTGCAGGAGGCCACCTTCGCTGCCTTCGCGCGGCTCATCGAGCTGGCGATCGCGCGGCAGGTCCAGTTCGTGCTGCTGGCCGGTGACGTGTACGACGCGGCCGACCGCAGCCTGCGGGCGCAGTTGCGCTTCGTGGCCGGGCTGCAGGAGCTGGCGGCCCACGGGATCTCCTGCTGCGTCGCGCACGGCAACCACGATGCGCTCGAAGGCTGGTCCGCGGCGCTGCAGTGGCCCGCAGGCGTCCACGTGTTCGGGCCGGAGCCCGCCACGGTCCGCATCGGGCCAGAGGGGCTTCCCAGGGCCGCGGTCTGCGGCATCAGCTACAGCCAGCGGCATGCCAGGGAGCCGCTGGCCGCCCGGCTGCGGCCGGACGGCTCCGGGCTCTTCCAGATCGCCCTGCTCCACGCCAACTGCGGCGGCCACCCGGCGCACGACGTGTACGCGCCGTGCACGGTCGACGAGCTGGCCCGCGCCGGGTTCGACTACTGGGCCCTGGGGCACGTGCACGAGCGGGCCGTCCTGCATGAGTACCCCCACGTGGTCTATCCGGGAAACCCGCAGGGACGGCACGTCCGCGAGAGCGGCCCGCGCGGCTGCTTCGTGGTGGAGGTGGACGACCGCCGCGGCGTCCGCCTCGAGTTCTGCGCGCTGGACGCGGTGCGCTGGAGCACGGCGGCGGTGTCGATCGAAGGGTGCACGACCGTCGACGCCCTGCAGCGCGCCGTGACGGAGGCGGCACTGCGGCGGCAGGAGGCCGCGGCAGGCCGCGGCTGTGTCTGTCGCGTGCTGCTGGAAGGGCGCGGCCCGCTGTACGCGGAGCTGGCGCGCGAGGGGGCGGTGGCAGACCTGCGCGCTGCCGTGAACGAGGCGCTGGCAGGGCGCGAGCCGTTCGTCTGGATCGAGGACGTGCAGCTGTGGTGCCGGCCGGAGCTGGACCTGGCGCGGCGGCAGCAGCAGGGCGACCTGCTGGCGACCGCCCTGCGCCTGGCCGACGAGGCGCTGCGGCTGCCCGATGCCGAGCTGGTGCAGCGCCTGCAGGACGACGTGCTCGGCGACCTGCTGCGTCTGTGCCGCGCGGAGGAGGTCTTCGACCGGCTCGACCCTGCCGAGCTGCGCTGGCTGCTCGACCGGGCGCGCTGGCTGTGCGTGGAGCTGCTGGAGAGCGGCGCATGAGGATCGCCGGCTGGAGCATCGAGGGGTTCGGTCTGTTCGCCGGTCTCACGATCGAGCGGCTGCCCGGCGGGCTGAGCGTGTTCTGCGGCCCCAACGAGGCGGGCAAGTCGACCCTGCTGGGGTTCATCCGCGCCATGCTGTTCGGCTTCCCGCGCGCCAACGCCCCCGACCTGCCGCTGTACCCGCCGCTGGCGGGCGGTCGACACGGCGGCCGCCTCGAGCTGGAGCTGGACGGCGGGGAGCGCTACACCGTGGAGCGCTTCCACGGGCGCGGCGGGCATCCGGCGGTCATGGCCGCGGACGGTCGCGGCGGGGCAGAGGAGCTGCTGGACCGCCTGCTGGGCGGGGTCTCGGCGGAGGTCTACCGCAGCATCTACGCGTTCGGTCTGGGCGAGCTGCAGGACGGGCGCAGCCTGCGCGACGAGGCGGTGCAGGGAGCGCTGTACGGGGCCGGTGCGGGTGCCTCCGGCCGTTCGCTGCCGGAGGCGCGCCGCCGTCTGGGTCAGCGTCTGGACGAGCTGCTCAAGCCGCGCGGCACCACGCCGCGCCTCAACCAGCTGGTGGCCGCGCTGGCGCAGAACCGGCGGAGCCTCGCCGAGGCCGGCGGCGCGCCCGAGGCGTACGCCGCCGCGGTCGCCGCGCTGGAGGCGGTCCAGGCGGGTCTGGCCGCGGCCGACCGGCAGTTGGCGCAGCTCAGGCCGCAGCTCAGCCGGGTCGAGTCCTACCTGAAGCTGTGGCCGGACTGGATCGAGCTGCTGAACTGCGAGCGCGCCCTGGATGCGGCGGGGCCCGCCAGCCCGTTTCCGCCCGACGGACGGGCGCGGCTGGAGACCTTGGTGGCCGCGCGCAGCCAGCACGAGCAGCGCCTGCACGAGCTCCGGCTCGAGGTCGAGCGGAAGCGCGAGAGCCTGGACGGGCTGGTGGTCGATCGGCAGGTGCTGGCGGCCGGCGCGCAGATCGAGACGCTGGAGCGCGGCCGCGAGCGCTACGTCGAGGACGGCGTGGAGCTGGTCCGCCTGAGCCAGGAGCAGGCGGCGGCGCAGGCGGAGCTGGACCGTCTGTTGCAGCGGCTGGGTGCCGGGTGGACCGAAGAACGCCTGCGCCGGATCGACCGGTCCCTGTTCGCGCGCGACGCGGTCCGGCAGCACGAGGCCGGGCTGGCGGCGGCCCGCGCGGCAGTGACGGAGGCGGCCGGCCAGGTCGAGGTGCCGTTCGCCTGGCCGGTCCTGGAGCCGGAGCTCG
>CAZPXM010000086.1:0-16471 GCA_964591015.1 uncultured Gemmatimonadaceae bacterium | reverse complement strand
CCGGCGCGGCTCGGGCGCCTACGGCGCCGTGCGGCCGGTCATCGCTGGAGTCAGCGGCAGTCCCGCAGTTTGCGGCTGTCGACGGACTCCACCCCCCTGGGGCGGGATTCGACGATAGGAACCGTCGGCGGATTCGCCAATGGGGCAGGCATCACGGGGTCGCCGTGGCCACCCGCCGCCCCGCCACGTACCGGTGGCGCCGGGCCTGCGCCCACACCTCGGGCGGCAGGTTGCGCACATCCTGCGGGCCCCGATCGGGCGGCGGTGTGGCGCTTGCTTCCGTAGCCGGCTGCATCTCCCAGTAGCACTGGCCCCGGTGGTTGTGCTCGTGGTGGACCACGAAGCCGGCATCGTCCATGAGCGGCTTGATCCAGCCCATGCAGTGCTCGCAATAGTCGTGGTAGAACGCCAGGCCGTGGCGGTCGAGATAGCCCTGCGACGGACAGGCGAACATGTCGATGCGGAAGTACTCCGCGCCCCGCTGGAAGGTGTAGCCAGCCTCCTCCATGGCCAGGGTGTGGCCCCAGTACGCGGCCATGCCCTCGAAGCCCCTGGCCATGATCAGCGCGCGCGCGTGCCGCTGCGAATCCAGCGAGATGGCGCGGTGCCAGTAGTCGCGCACGGCCTCCTCGCCGTACTTGCGCCGCAGGTACTCGAACGTCCAAGCGTAGTAGCCGACGAAATCCTGGACCCCGATCATGCCGTGTCTCCCTGGAGACGGAACACCTGCCGGCAGGCGCCATCGCCGCCCGTGAGCGCGAAGGTCATGCCCGCCGCCGCCGCGAGCGTGCCGGAGACGTGGCGGCAGTGCTCGCAGTAACAGGGAACGATGTCCCGGCCGGCGGCCCGCAGCCAGCCGATCGCCGGGCAGGCGCGCACGACCAGCTCCACCTCCTTCTCGCCGCCGCGCACCTCCACGTCGCCGCCGGGCTCGGCCGCGAAGTACTCGGCCCAGTAGGCGCGGACCTCCTCCAGGCCGCCGCGCCGGAAGCGTTCGGCAAGGGGTCGATGGTACTCCCTCGCCATGGCCTGCCAGTACTGGACCAGCGCCTCCTTGCCGTACGTGGCGTGGATGTGGCGGAACGTCGCGTCGATGGCAAAGTAGAAGTCGCCCGCCGCCATGGCCTCCCTCCTGGCGCCAGCTGGCGCCCGCGCGCGCGGCAGCGCCCGGCCGGGGACGCTCGCCGGGCCTACTGGAACAGCTCCCCGTCGTACTGCGCGTGCTGCCTGACGTACTCCTCGTCCAGCTCGGCCCCGATGCCCGGCTGTCCGGTGAACACCACGTGTCCGTCCTGGATGATCGAGCGCTCCAGCGCCAGGTGCCTGACCCACGTGTCGTCGTCGAAGCGGTGGAACTCCAGGGCCAGGAAGTTCGGCACGCTGGCGCACACGTGCGCATCCGCCAGCGTGCTCAGCGGGCCGCTGTTGTTGTGCGGCGCGAAGGGCACGTAGTAGAGCTCGGCCATGTTGGCGATCTTGCGGGACTCGGACAGGCCGCCGCACTTGGAGATATCCGGCATGATCACGTCGGCGGCCTGCTTCTGCAGCAGATCGCGGAAGCCATGGCGCAGGTACAGGTTCTCGCCGACGCAGATGGGCGTGCGCGTGCTCTGCGTGATCCTGGCCAGCGCGTCCAGGTTCTCCGGCGGCACGGGCTCCTCCAGCCACATCAGATCGAACGGCTCCAGGGCGTGCGCCAGCTTCATGCCCGCGAAGGCGTCGTACTGGCCGTGCAGGTCGATGGCCAGGTCCAGGTGCGGGCCGATCGCGGTGCGGATCTGCGCCACCTGGTCGACCATGCATTCCAGCTCGGCTGGCGTCACGGACCAGTTCCAGCGATCCAGCTTGTGCGGGTTGTGGGCGTCGTCCAGATCGAACTTGATCGCCGTGAAGCCCCGGGCGCGCACCTGCTCGGCACGCTGGCGGTAGTCCGCGTGGGCGCTGTCCACATACAGGCGGACGCGGGCGCGGAACTGCCCGCCCAGCAGCCGGTAGATGGGCACGCCGAGTGCCTTGCCGGCCAGATCCCACAGCGCCACCTCGATGCCGCTGAGGACCGAGATGCCCAGGCCCGACATGCCGCCGCGGAAGATGTAGGCGCGCCGGACGTGCTCGAAGCACGCGTCCACGTCCAGCGGATCGCGGCCGATGAGCAGCTCCTTCATCGAGGCGACCGTGCCGCGCCAGCCACCGTCGACGTGGCTGCACTCGCCGGTGCCGTAGAGACCTTCGTCGGTGTACACGCGGATGTAGCGAAACCGCGCCTCGGCCGTGCGGATGTCGGTGATCTTCATGCCGCAATCCCTCGCGTTGGTAGGGCGGATGCCCGCCGCCGGCGCCGCGCCCTGGCGGCGCCCGGCCGCAGCGGACAGGATTCCCGCGGACCCGGCGGGCGCCGGATCCGGCGCCGTCGCCTGCCCTGCAAAGGAAGGCACGGACCGCTGCCGGCGCCAAGCACGGCCCCGGCCGGCCAGCCGCCGCCCGTCAGCGGGCGCGGGCCGCGCTTGCTGGCGAAGCTGGCTGGCGCTAGACTTGCCCCTGCTGCCGGATCGCTTGCCAGCGCCCCACGGACGCGCGTCGCCCGCAAGGACCCATGAGCCACTTCTTCGCCTACCTGGCCAGGATGAAGTTCATCCCGCGCTGGAGCCTGATGCGCAATACCTGGCGAGAGAACCTCCAGGAGCACAGCCTCCAGGCGGCCATGATCGCCCACGGCCTGGCGGTGGTCCGCAACCGGCTGTTCGGCGGCGACCTGCAGGTCGAGCGCGCCGCGCTGCTCGCCCTGTACCACGACGCCGGGGAGGTGATCGTGGGCGACCTGCCCAGCCCGATCAAGCATTCCAACGACACCATCGACAGGGCGTACGGCCAGCTCGAGGAGGCTGCCCGCGCGCGCCTGCTGAGCATGCTGCCGGAGGACCTGCGGCCGGATTTCGCGCCCCTGTTCGAGCCGGCGGCGGCGGACGCTGAACTGCTGGCGGTGGTGGCCTGGGCCGACAAGATCTGCGCCTACCTCAAGTGCCTGGAGGAACGCCGCGCCGGCAATCTGGAGTTCAGCGAGGCAGAGAAGGCGATCCGGGCCAGTCTGCTCGGCTGCGAACTGCCCGAAGTGCGCTATTTCCTCGAGCACTTCGTCGACAGCTTCCGACTGACATTGGACGAGCTGAACTGAGCCGATCGCGACCGGAAGGTCCGGCGCGGCACGGCCGCAGACCACGCAGAGGTTCGCAGCGAGGACATGCAGCGAGGACATCATGAGCGCACGCCCCTGGATCCACCCTCGTGACTTCGCCGGCGACCGCGCCCGGCCCTCCTTCTTCCGGCAGACGCCCCGCCGCACCGGCCGGATGGCGGGCGGAGGGCGCGCGGCCCGCTCCTGGCGGGGTTGGCTGGCCGCCATCGCCGCCTCGTGGCTCGGCCTGACCGCCGGCGTCGCCAGCGGCCAGCTCGTGCCGGTGGCCAACGGCTCCTTCGAGCTGGGCGGCCGCCCGGGCGACAAGATGCCGGCAGGCTGGGTCCTCTCCGGAGGCGAGGGCTTCTGGGGCGACGGCCCGGCGCCCCACGGCCGGCGCACGCTCGGAGTGCGCGGCACCGGCGGCGACGCCAACTACTGGCGCTCCGCCAGCCTGGCCCTGGAGCCCGGCGGCCTGTACGAGCTCAGCTTCCTGGCCCGTTCCACCGCCCGCACGGGCACGCCGACCACCGGCCCGCTGTTCTGCAACCGAGACCTGGGACCGATCGCCGCGGCGTGGGGCGAGTACCGCTCCGTGTTCGTGGCGCCGGCGAGCGTCGACTCGACGGTTGCCTGGCTGCGCTTCGGGCAATGGCAGACGGACGGCGAGGTCGAGTACGACCGCATCGAGCTGCGCCGCGCCCGCCCGCTCTATGCCCGGACCGCCGATCTGGAGCTGGGCGACGGCGAGACGCTCGCGGGCGACACCTACACGTGCGTGGTACCGGGCATGGCCGTCGGCAGCAACCACAGCCGGCCGCTCGTTGCCCACCGGGCGCACTTCAACACCTACCGCTGGTGCCTCGGCGCGGGCAGCTACGTGACCTACTGCCACCGGGTCGGCAGCCGGCGGCAACTGGAGGCCGCGGTCGCCGTCAGCGTCGGCTATCACGAGGCGGGCACGCTCCGGGTGGAGGCGAGCGCGGACGGCGCGACCTGGACGCTGCTGGGCGAACTGGCCGAGGCCGGGGCAGGCACCTTCGCCGTCCCGGCGTCGCTGCTGCCCGCCGCGGCGATCTGGGTGCGGCTGGGCGCCGATGCGCCCCGCCGGCTGGGTCCCGACTTCGATCCAGGGGCCCTGCAGGTCACCGAATACCGCTACACGGCCCGGGTCGACGGCACGCCGGCCGACCTGCGGGGCGCCACCCGCTTCCTGGCGGTCGAGACCGCCGACGAGCGGCTCGCGGTGGACGTCTGCGCGCTGGGCGACGCGCTGCCCGGCGGCGACAACCGGCTCGTGCTGGCCCTCGCCAACCTCGGGTCCGCGGCGCGCACCGTGCAGCCGCAGGCCACGATCGAGGCGCGGCACGAGCCGCAGGTCGGCGGCGCCGCCGCTCCCACCGCCGCCGGCGGGCGACGCGAAGGGCAGGGCGGACCCGCTCGCGCCGAGGTCCGCAGCCGCGTGGCGGCCGTGTCGCCGGTCCGCCTCGAGCCAGGCGCCCGCGACACCGTGACGCTGGAGTACCAGGTGCCCGGAGCAGGCGACTGGGATCTGCAGGTGCGGCTCGAACCGGGGCGCGCCTTCGCCGGCCGCCTGAGCGTGGCGGTCCCCGCGCTGTACGCGAGCAGCTACGGCCAACGCCTGCCGGGCAGCACGGACGCCCTGGGCCTGTGGTGGGCATCCTCGGGCTGGAAGATCGCCCGCCAGCGACCGGTGCCGGAGACCCCCGGCCCGGCCGTGCGCATCAGCGCCGCCCGGGGCGAGGCGGAGGCCGCACAGCTGGTGATCCGCCCGCAGGCCGAGCTGGACGACCTGACGGTGCAGGCCACGGCGCTGGCGGGCCCGCAGCAGGCCGTCATTCCCGCCTCGGCGGTGGAGCTGCTGCAGGTGGGCTACGTGTCCATCGAGCGCCCGTCCGATCCCACCGGCGCGGTGGCTGGCTGGCCCGACCCGCTGCTGCCCCTCGCCGAGCCGCTGCGCGTGCCCGGGGGCGCGAACCAGCCCATCTGGGTGCGCGTCCGCGTGCCCCACGACGCGCCGGCCGGCACCTACCACGGGGAGCTGCTCGTCCAGGCCGCCGGCCGCCAGGTGCGCGTGCCGCTCCAGGTGGTGGCGTTCGACTTCGACCTGCCGGCCAGGATGAGCTGCAGCACCGCGTTCGGGTTCTCGTGGCCGCTGGTCGTGCGGTACCAGCGGCTGCGGAACGAGGCCGACCAGCGGGCCGTGCTCGACAAGTACCTGGCCAGCTTCGCCGCTCACCACATCTCTCCCTACGACCCGGCGCCCATGGACCCGCTCCGCGTCGCCTGGGAAGGACTGGCGCCCCGCTTCGACTGGGCGGCGTGGGACGGGGCGGTGAGGCGCGGGCTGGACACGCTCGGCTTCAACTCCTTCGAGCTGCCGGTCAGCGGGCTGGGCGGCGGCACCTTCCATTCCCGCCGTGAGCCCGAGCTGAACGGTCACCCGGAGGGGTCCCCCGAGTACGAGGCCATGCTGGCGGCGTATCTGGGCAGCCTGGAGCAGCACCTGCGGGAACGAGGGTGGCTGGACGCCGCGTACGTGTACTGGTTCGACGAGCCCGAGCCGCGCGACTACGCGTTCGTCATGAACGGCTTCCGCAAGCTGCGCACGCACGCGCCGGGCATCCGCCGCATGCTCACCGAGCAGGTCGAGCCGGAGTTGATCGGCGGCCCCACCATCTGGTGTCCGGTCACCTCCTCGTTCGAGCCCGGTCCGGCCGCCGCGCGCCAGCAGGCCGGCGAGACGATCTGGTGGTATGTCTGCACCGGACCCAAGGCGCCGTACGCAGGGCTGTTCATCGACCATCCCGGCACCGAGCTGCGCGTGTGGCTGTGGCAGACCTGGCAGCACCAGGTGCAGGGAATCCTGGTCTGGCAGACGAACTACTGGACCAGCTCGGCCGCCTATCCGGACAGCCTACAGGATCCTTACGCCGATCCGATGAGCTGGGTGAGCGGGTACGACAGCCGCCCGGGCGCGCGGATCCCCTGGGGCAACGGCGACGGCCGCTTCGTCTACCCGCCCCTGGCGGCGATCCGCGGCGCTGGCGCCGGGCCCGTGCTGGACGGACCTGTGGAGAGCATCCGCTGGGAGATGCTGCGCGACGGCATCGAGGACTACGAGTACTTCGCCATGCTGCGCGCGTTGCTGCAGCGTCGCGCCGACCTGCCCGCGGGGCTGCGCGCCAGCTACGAACGGCTGCTCGAGGTCCCGGCCGCGGTGAGCGCGAGCATGACCGAGTTCACGCGCGATCCCGGCACGATCGAGGCGCACCGCCAGGCCCTGGCCCAGGCGATCGAGGCCCTGTCGCGGTAGGGCGGCGGCTGGCGGCGGGGTCTGGCCGGCGCCTGCTCGCCAGGCAGCCCGCGGACACCGGCAGAACGTGTGCCGCAGGCTGCCGGCCGCTGCCGGCCGGGCGAGGCGATACTTGCTCGACGCCTCCCCGTCTCTTTGTTCTGCGCCGACCGGGCGAACGCGGACAGCATCGGCCGGCACACCGACACGAGGCGACGATGGCGAAATACCAGTGCATGGCATGCAGCTACATCTACGATCCGGCCAAGGGCGATCCTGACCGCGATATCCCCGGCGGCACCGCCTTCGAGGATCTGCCCGAGGACTGGGTGTGCCCGGAGTGCGGGGTGGGCAAGGACATGTTCGAGCCGATGGCTTGACCCGCCGGCCAGCCCGTCCTCCCGGCAAGGAGCAGGAGATGGAGTCGGGTCCGCTGCACATCGTCATCGGCGGGGAGGCCGGTCAGGGTCTCGTCACGCTGGGCGAGCTGCTCGCCAGGAGCCTGGTGCGCAGCGGGTACTCGCTCAACGTCGTCCAGGACTACCAGAACCGGGTGCGCGGCGGCCACAACACGTTCCGCATCCGCACCGGCCCTGGCCAGATCCTGGCGCCCCAGGAGCCGATCGACCTGCTCGTCGCCCTGACGGCGAAGAGCGTGACCCTCCTCGGCGACGACCTGGCCCCCGGCGGCCTCATCGTGGCCGACCAGTCCCTCGGGCTGGCGGGCTGCTGCCTCGACGTGCCCTTTGCCGAGCTGGCCGAAGGCCGCTACGCCAACGTGGCGGCGCTGGGGGTGCTGGGCGGCCTGCTGGGGCTGGACCGCCAGGTGGCCGACCAGCTGGTGCGCGACAACTTCGCGCGCATGGGCTCCGAAGTCCTCGAGAGGAACCGCCGCGCGCTGGCGGCCGGATTCGCGTGGGCGAGTGGCCGCCAGACGCCGCTGCGGCGGCTGTCCCCCGCTCCGGAGCCGCGGCCGCCGCGCCTCATGCTCAACGGCAACGAGGCCCTGGTGCTCGGGGCCCTCTCCGCCGGCCTGCGCTTCTACTCCTTCTATCCGATGACGCCGTCCACCCCGATCGCGCTGCACCTGGCCGCCTGCGCCGCACGCATGGGCCTGGTGGTCGAACAGGGCGAGGACGAGATCGCGGCGATCAACATGGCGCTGGGCGCTTCGTTCGCGGGCGCGCCGGCGATGGTGGGCACGTCCGGCGGCGGCTTCGCCCTGATGGCGGAGTCGGTCAGCCTGGCCGGCATCACCGAGACGCCCATCGTCATCGTGGTGGGGCAGCGACCGGGGCCGGCCACGGGCCTGCCGACCCGCACCGAGCAGGGCGACCTGGAGTTCGTGCTGCACGCCGGCCACGGCGAGTTCCCGCGCGCCGTGTTCGCGCCCGGCGACGTGGCACAGTGCTTCCACCTGACGCGCCGGGCGCTCCAGACGGCCGAGGAGTACCAGACGCCCGCGTTCGTGCTCACCGACCTGTATCTGGCCGACTGCTACCAGGCGGTCCCGCCCTTCGCGCTGGACGAGCTGCCGGCGTACGTCCCGCGCCTGGAGCAGCAGCCGGCGGCGCTGCCCTACCAGCGCTACGCGTTCACCGACAGCGGCATCTCCCCCCGACTGCTGCCGGGGCTGTCCGAGCACCTGGTGGTGGCGGACAGCGACGAACACGACGAGGCCGGCCACCTGACGGAGGACCTGTCGATCCGGAAGCGCATGGTGGAGAAGCGGCTGCGCAAGGGAGCCGGCCTGCGCCAGCAGGTGCTCGCCCCGGAGTACTGCGGTGACGAGCGGCCCGAGCTGCTGCTGGTGTGCTGGGGGTCCACGCGAGGCGCCGTCCTGGAGGCGGCGGCCGGACTGCGCGCCACCGGCCTGCGGACGGCCAGCCTGCACTTCGCGCAGGTCTGGCCGCTGGCGCCGGAGCAGTTCCTGCCGCGGCTGGAACAGGCTGCCGAGGTGGTCTGCGTCGAGAGCAACGCCACGGGGCAGTTCGCGCGCCTGCTGCGCCGCGAGACGGGCTTCCACGTCGCGGGGCACGTGCACCGCTACGACGGGCTGCCCATCACGCCCGAGTTCATCCGGCGCGCGCTGGACCGCCGCGGCGAAGGGAGGAGCCAACCGTGACCACTCGATCCCAGCCCGCGCTCGAGCGGTACGGCAGGTACGAGACCGCCTGGTGCCCGGGCTGCGGCAACTTCGCCATCCTGCGCGCCGTCAAGCAGGCGCTGGCCGACAGCGGCCTGGCTCCGCACCAGGTGCTGTTCGTGTCCGGCATCGGCCAGGCCGCCAAGACGCCCCACTACCTCAACGCCAACGTCTTCAACGGCCTCCATGGCCGGGCGCTGCCCGTGGCCACGGGCGCCAAGCTCGCCAACCCCGCGCTGACCGTGATCGTCGAGAGCGGCGACGGCTGCAGCTACGGCGAAGGGGGCAACCATTTCCTGAACGCGATCCGCCGCAACATCGACCTCACCCTGATCGTGCACGACAACCAGGTGTACGGCCTGACCAAGGGCCAGGCCAGTCCCACCTCGCTGGAGGGTTTCGTCACCAAGGCGCAGCCCCACGGAGTGCCGTATCCCCCGTTCAACCCGCTCGCCGTGGCGGTGGCCATGCGGGCCGGGTTCGTCGCGCGCGGGTTCTCGGGCTCGGTGGACCATCTGGTCCAGCTCGTCCGGCAGGCCATCGCCCATCCGGGGTTCGCGCTGGTCGACGTGTTCCAGCCCTGCATCACCTTCAACCGCGTCAACACGATCCAGTGGTACCGGGAGCATACCTACCGCCTGCCGGACGAGCACGATCCGGCCGACTGGGAGGCGGCCATGCGCCTGGCGATGCAGGAGGACAGATATCCGCTCGGGATCATCTACCGGAACGACCGGCCGGCATTCCAGACGCGGTTTCCCGTGCTGGGGGCCGGACCGCTGGTGGGCAGAACGGTGGACAAGGCGGCGCTGGCCGAGCTCGTGCGGCAGCACGCCTGAGGCGCCGCCCGGCGCCTCGCCCGCGCGGCGCCGGGCGCCGGGCGCCGCGGACGATCGGGCGCGGGCGCGGGCGCGGCGCCAACAGACTCGCAAAGCGACGGAGGACGACCCCTATGCGTGCGATGACCAAGGCCAACCTCGAAGCGGCGTTCGCCGGCGAGAGCCAGGCTCACATGAAATACACGATCTTTGCCGAGCAGGCCGACAAGGAGGGGTTCCCCGAGATCGCCCGGCTGTTCCGCGCCATCGCCTACGCGGAGCGCGTGCACGCGGCCAACCATCTGCGCCAGCTGGCCGCCATCGGCGACACCGCCGCGAACCTGGAGACGGGCATCGCCGGGGAGAGCTTCGAGAACACCGAGATGTACCCTGCCTACGACGCCGTGGCCCGGCTGCAGGACGAGAAGGGGGCGCTGCTGAGCATCCGCTACGCCCTGGAGGCCGAGAAGATCCACGAGGCGATGTACCGGGACGCCCAGAGCCTGGTCAAGAACGGTCAGGATCGGCCTTCGGCGTCCGTCCACGTCTGTTCGGTGTGCGGGTACACCGTCATCGGCCAGGCGCCCGACAAGTGCCCGGTGTGCGGCCGCCAGCGGGACGCCTTCCGGGAGTTCTGAGCCGCAACGGTCCGGGCTGGACCGTCTCGGCGGGCGCCCAGTGCCGCGGCAGCCCGTCACCGGCGCCCACGCCGCCGCGGCTGCCGCAGCGGGAGGTCATGCCCATGGCTGAATCGGCTGGCCAGCAGACGCAGGACGCGGTGCGGACGCACCGAGACGGGGATGCGGTGGTGATCGAGCTCCAGCGCGATCTCATGGAGATCACCACCGACCTGGCGAGCAAGGATCGGCTGTTCGCGGCGCTGCATCAGGCCGAGAGGAACGCCGAGGCGCGCATCGTCCTCTTGGCCGGTGACGAGCGCACGCTGGGGGCCGCCGGCTATGCCCGCTTCGTCGAACGTCTCTTCGATGCCGCCGGGGCTGCGGCGGCGTCTGCGGCTCGCTCCGACATGGACCGGGAGCAACTGCTGTCCCGCGAGGAGTACGGCCTGTGCCAGTTCATCGGCCGCATCGCCCGCTGCCCCAAGATCACCGTGGCCGCGCTGGCCGGCGAGCTGGCCGCGCCGTACCTCGGGATGGCCCTGGCCTTCGACTACCGCCTGGTCGCGGCGACCACGGTTTTCCAGCTCTCCTGCGCGGGCACGCCGGTGCCGCCGGGCTGCGGTCTGGGCTTCTTCCTGCCTCGCTACGTGGGCCACGGCCGCGCCATGGAGCTGGTGCTGCGCGGCCGGCCGCTGGTCGCCGCCGAAGCGGAGGCGTTGGGGCTGGTGAACGCCGTGCTGCCGGCCGACGATTTCGTCCGCCGCTGCCGCGCCCACGTGGCCCAGGCACTCCAGATCCCGCCGGAGATCGTCGGCGCCACCAAGTCCATGCTGCTGCCCTTCGCGGACGAGGAGCTGCCCCGCTACCTGGAGCGGGAGTGCGAGGTGGTGCGCAGCGCGTGGCGGCGCCACGAGGTGCAAGCGCACTCGGCGCCGCACTCCTGAGCTCGACCCCGCAGGCCCGCGGGCAGGGCGGGACTCCGCCGCCGGCAGCTCGGGTCGCCGGGCGCTAGCCTGCGTCGGGGAGGACGGCCTCCGCCCAGTACGCAGCCAGGTTCTCCCGCAGCCAGCCCGGCGAGGTCGCGCACAGGGCGTTGAAGCCTCCCCACGACCAGCGCAGGGGCACTGCCCGGCGCCCGGTTACCGCGGCGAACACGCGGAACCGTTCGGCGTCCATCACTGGCACGCTGGCGCTCAGCTCGGTCAGCTCGCGCTCGTAGGCGCCGGTCATCAGCCGGTACGCGTGCGCAGGCACCTTGCGCGGCTCGGTGACGACGGCGCGTGCGCAGGTCATGCCGCGCTCGCGGCGAGCGAAGCGCTGCACCCAGGCGAGCGGCACCGTGCGCCGCTGGCGAGCCGCTGCCGCGGCGATCGAGGCCGCGTCCATCACCGCGTAGGTGCGGCAGATCAGCGGCCGCACCGGGTAGATGGCGCAGGCATGGCCGGCCTCCAGGAACGGACAGCAGCGCGGCCGCTCCATGGTGAAGCTCAGCAGCGAGGCGGCGCGCTGCTCGGTGAGAACCCGCCGCACCTGGGCCGCGATGTGGACGTACTCGGCGCGGTACAGGGGGAACATGGTCGCGTAGTGGTTGGCATACTCCCAGTCGGTCAACTGGCAGCAGGCGCCGCAGCCGGCACAGCGAGTCGCCGGCACGTGGGCATACACGCGCTCGAGCTGTCGCGCGAGCGCCGGCAGGCCGGCTGCGTCCATGTCCAGCACCTGCGGGCTCCCCGGCCTGTCGGCTCCCCGATCCCCGGCGCGCCCACGCTCGCAGCTGCTGCCGGGGCGGGCAGCGGCCACCGGCCCCTTGTCTGCTGCCGGCCGGCCACAGCCCTCCGCGGTCACTGGCCACCCACGGCGCCCAGCACCGCGAATGCGGCCGCGCGCACCTGTGCCTCGCACTCCGGCGCCACCCCCTGCACGGACGGGTACACCTTGTGCGCCTGCTCGATCTCGTACCCGCCGCGCCGGTGCTCGTCCGCCGTCGGCACGTACCCCACGCACCCGTTGGCGTAGCCGCACAGCACGGTGTGGACGACGGGCGAGGTGTTCTCCAGCTCGAGCTGATAGCGGGCGAAGATCTCGCCCGCCAGGCCGACCAGGGCCAGATCGCCCACCGCGATGGCCTGCACCTCCATGGGCACTGCCGCGGCGCGCCGGGAACCGGCCCGGACCCACGCGCGCCAGGCTCTCGCCCAGGCGAGTTGCGCCTGCTGCACCGGGCCGGCCTCCGGATCGCGGCGCCGGTACAGCTCCTTGAGCCGCGCGGCCAGCACCACGCCGGCAGCACGCCAGCGGTCCGGCGCAGGCTTCAGGGCCAGCCGAACCACCGTAGAGGCGGCCCGCACCCGGCAACCGCGCACCGGCGCTGCGCGCCCGAGCGCCGCCACCACCGCGGCGCCGAGCTCGCCGCCCAGCCGCTCCACGGCGGCGAAATCGGCGTTGGTCGACCGCGGGTTGACGTCGCCACAGGCGCCGTTGACGAACAGGCTGACGGCGCCCGTGGCGCGCGCCACGCACGAAGCGGCCGCGCCGGCGAAATCGGCACTGATCAGGCAGTTGTCCCGGCCCAGCACCACGCCGTGACAGGGGTGGCTGAAGAGCACCGCCCGCGGCTGCGCGCCGCGATCGCAGCGGATCACGTGGGCGTAGGGCACGACCGGCCCTGCCGGATCCTGACCGAGCACAGTCCGGCCGCCGCGCGTCTGGCGCCGGTTGACGCCGAGCTGCACGGGGACCCTGGCGTAGGCGACCCGGCCGGGCGCCTCGTCGGCCACGGCCCGGGCCACCGTGGCCACCACCGTGTCCTCGACGCGCGCCAGATACGCCGCATCCAGCTCGCCCATGCCGCGGAAGGACAGGGTCAGCGGCCCCGAATGCGTGTGCGAGCAGCAGACCATCAGCGCGTGTTCCGGGATCGCGCCCGTCGCGGCCACCCGGCGCCGCACCCGCGCCACCGTCGCGGCATCCAGCCCGACCAGGTCCAGCGCGACCAGGCCGACCCGGTGCACATCGCAGCGCCAGACCAGCGCGCGGGCCTGGAGAGGATCGTGGACGCCGACGGCACCCGTACGCCGCCCCCAGTACCCCCCCATGGCGATGCCGGGCGGCGGCGTGATGTCCGCCTCCGCCGCGCCCACGTGCAGTCCGTCAGCCAGCGTCAACGCCGTCTCCCGCGCCCCGCCCTCCGCTCCGGGCGGCGTCCGGGCCATCGGCCTGCACCCCGTCAGAGCTCGTGCTACTCACCCCAGTCCTCGTCGTCTCCGGGAGTCTCGTAGATCCAGCCGCAGCGCGGGCACAGCGGCGCCTCGCGCGGCCGCCGGGCGCCGCACTCCGGGCAGCGCTCCGGCCCGGGGCGCAGGTACCTGAGCGCGACGACGACCAGCAGCAGCAGCGCGAACGGCACCGACCAGTACAAGAGCGACCCCCCTCGCCATCGTCGGCGACGCGCCGCGATCCTGTGCTCTTCGCGGCCCGGCCAGGCTCGTGCCCGGCGCGTCAGGCCGCTGCCCGGCGCGTCAGGCCGGCGGCGGCAGGCGGCGGTGCAGGGCCACTGCCAGGGGCAAGCCGCACACCAGGCTGACGCCCGCCTGCGCCATGTTTCCCGCCAGGCTCGCCAGCGCCGGCGGCAAGCTGTACAGATGCCACTCCACCAGGAAGTAGCCGAGGACCATCCAGGTCACCCCCAGCAGGCCGATCGCGCCTGCCAGCAGCACCCCCCCGGGACGCCGCAGGTTCACGCGCAGCGCGCGTGCCAAAGCGCCCATGACGAGTCCCTCGAGCCCCTTGATCAGCAGCGTGAACGGCGCCCAGTGCGAGTAGCCCCCGAGCAGATCCGCCAGCGCCGAGCCCACGCCGCCCGCCGCCCCCGCGGCGACCGGGCCCACCAGCAGGCTGCCGGCGATGATCACCGCGTCACCCACGTTCACGTAGCCTTCGGTGGCGGGCATGGGGATCTGCACCACGCGGGTCGCCACGGCCACCAGGGCAGTCAGGAGCGCCAGCCGGACCAGCGCGCGCGCGTCACCACTCCCGCGGGGCATGTTCATCCGCCTCCCCTCTCGCTGTGCGCACCGCCGCGCGGGCGGCGCCACAGACGGTGCCGCACCCAGCGGCTGCGGCGCCCGGCCGCGGGCAGCAGATGGCCCCCCTGCTGGAGCTCGTCCAGCACGCGGTTCAGCCGATCCGGGTAGTTGGTGATGATGCCGTCGACGCCCATCGAGATGGCGCTGCGCAGGGCCGCCTCCTCGTCCACCGTCCATGTCCACACGGACAGGGCGCGCAGCCGCAGCTCCTCGACGAACGCCGCCGTCAGCGTTCCGCACCACATCGACGCCGCGCTGGCGCCCAGCTCGAGCAACTGGCGCACCAGCCGGCGCGCGCGCGGACGCGTGGGACCGGGCACCACCCGCCCCAGCAGCCAGGCCGCCGGAATGCGCGGCTCCAGGACCTTCAGGCGGCGCACGGTCTCCGCGCTGAACGACTGCAGCACCACCCGATCGACAGCGCCCGCGGCGGCGATGGTCTGCAGCACTCGCTCGGCGATGTGATCCGCCTTGACCTCGATCACCACCATGGCTCGCCGGCGCGCCAGCTCCAGCACCTCGGCCAGTGACGGGACTCGTTCGCCGGCGAACTCCGCTCCGAACCAGGCGCCTGCGTCCGCCTCGCGCACCTGCGCAAAGGTCATCCGCGCCACCTCGCCGCTGCGGTCCGTCGTGCGGTCGAGCGTGCTGTCGTGGAGGACGACGACGTGTCCGTCCAGCGTCGCGTGCACATCGATCTCGATGGCGTCGACGCCCTCCCGCAGCGCCCGTTCGCAGGCGGCCAGGGTGTTCTCCGGCGCCAGCCCGCTGCCCGAGGCGCCGCGATGCGCGATGCGCAACGGTGGGATCATGCCTTCCTGCTCATCCGACCGGGTACATGTCCTGCAGTTCCAGCCGCACGTTCCTCGTGCCGCCGTACCCATCGGCCTCCAGCGCGAACGCCACGGCCACGCGCGCCCCAGCCCGCAGCTGCGGCGCCAGAGCGCCTCGCTCCCACCAGACCGCCCGGCACGGCTGTTCGCCGCAGCTCAGCTCCAGGCGCAGATGGCGGCCCTGGCGGCCGATCGCCTGGGCCTGGGTGATCCGGCACTCGCGCGCCGCGAACACGGGCCGGGGATTGCCAGGCCCGAAGGGCGCCAGTTGCTCCACCGCAGCCCACGTGGCGGCCGAGATGTCCGCCGGCCGCAGCACCAGGTCGACCTCCAGGCACGGCCGCAAGTCCAGCGGGGCCAGGTGCTGGCGAGCGTGCTCGAGGAGGCGGACGCGGAACTCCTCGAAGCGCTCCTCCGCGAGCGTGAAGCCTGCTGCCGCCGGATGCCCGCCGTAGCGCAGCAGCAGATCGGCGCAGGTGCCGAGGGCCGCACTGATGTCGTACGCCGCGATGCTGCGCGCCGAGCCGGTGTAGGTGCCGTCGCGGCGCTCCGCGGTGCACACCACCGCCGGCCGCGCGTACTTCTCACTCAGCTTGCTGGCCAGCAGGCCGATCACCCCCGGATGCCAGCTCTCCCCCAGCAAGAGGACCATGCGATCGCTGTCCAGATCCTCGGGGTTCAGGAGCCGCTCGGCTTCCGCCAGCCCCTCGCGCTGCAGGGCCTGGCGGCGGCTGTTGAGCTCGCTGAGCTGCCGGGCCAGGGCCTCCGCTTCGCGCGCGTCCTGCGTGCGCAGCAGCCGCAGCGCCAGCTCGGGGGTGTGCAGCCTGCCGGCCACGTTGAGGCGCGGCGCCAGGTGGAAGGCGATCCCGGTGGCATCGATCGGCCTGCCGTCGTAGCCCGCACTCGCCAGCAACCGCTGCAAGCCCGGGCGAGGCGCGCTGTTGAGGATCTGCAGGCCGCGCCGCACCAGCACCCGGTTCTCGCCGGTGACCGGCACCATGTCGGCCACCGTGCCCAGCGCCACCAGATCCAGCAGGCCGTTCAGATAGCGGCGGCGCTCGCCCGCATCCAGGAACAGGGCGCTCGCCTCCTGGACGAACTTGAACGCCACGCCCACGCCCGCCAGCCCGGCGAACGGATAGGAGCTGTCCCGGCGATTGGGGTTGACGATCGCCGCGGCCGGAGGCAGAGGCCCCAGCTGCTGGTGGTGGTCGAGGACGATCACGTCGATCCCGCCGGCGACTGCCAGCGCCACGGCATCGCCCGCGGCCACCCCGTTGTCGACCGTGACGATCAGCCGCGCGCCCTGCTGGCGCGCCAGCTCGACGCTGGCGGGCTGCAGTCCATACCCCTGCGCGTGGCGCTCCGGCAGCAGATGGCCGGCGTCGGCGCCCACCCGGGCCAGAAAGTCGAGCAGCAACGCCGTCCCGGTGACGCCGTCGACATCGTAGTCGCCGAACACGACGATGTGCTCGCGGGTG
>CAZPXM010000085.1:0-16865 GCA_964591015.1 uncultured Gemmatimonadaceae bacterium | reverse complement strand
GGGGGAGCGGGCGGCGCGAGTCGGGCGGGCGCCGGGGCGCCCGGTGGTCGGCGGTGAGGCCCTCGTCGCCGCTGGTGCAGGCGCGGGGCTTGCGGAAGCACTATGCCGTGGCTGCGGGTCTGTGGGGTCGTCCCGGCCGGTGCGTGCGGGCGGTGGACGGCGTCGACCTCGACATCGGCCGCGCCGAGACGCTGAGCCTGGTGGGCGAGAGCGGCTGCGGCAAGACGACGCTCGGCCGGCTGCTGCTGCGCCTGGTGGAACCGACGGCCGGCCAGGTCTTCTTCGACGGCGTCGAGCTGACGGCGCTGGATCGCCGGTCGCTGCGCGCGCAGCGGCGCCGCATGCAGCTGGTCTTCCAGGATCCGTACAGCGCGCTCAACCCGCGCTCGACCGCGGGCGCGATCGTCGGCGAGGCGCTGCGGATCCACGGGCTCGCCGACCGCCGCACGGTGGCCGGGCGCGTGGGCGAGCTGCTGGCCATGGTGGGGCTTCCGGCCAGTTGCGCGGGACGGTACCCGCACGAGCTCAGCGGCGGCCAGCGACAGCGCCTCGGCATAGCGCGCGCGCTGGCGGTCGGCCCCGAGTTCATCGTCGCCGACGAACCCGTGTCGGCGCTGGATGTGTCCGTCCGGGCGCAGATCGTCAACCTCATGCAGGACTTGCAGGAGAAGCTGCGGTTGACTTACCTGTTCATCGCGCACGATCTCGGCGTGGTCCGGCACATCGCCGATCGCGTCGCGGTGATGTACCTGGGACGGATCGTGGAGGTGGCCACTGGCCCCGAGCTGTACCGGGAGCCCCGGCATCCGTATACGCGCGCGCTCCTGGCGGCGGCGCCGGTGCCGGATCCCCGCGTGCGGCGTCGGCGTCTCGGCCTGACCGGCGATGCGCCGGACCCGGCCGCCGTGCCGAGCGGATGTCCGTTCCATCCTCGGTGCGCCGAGCGCGAGGCACGGTGCGCGCGGGTCGTGCCGCGCTTGCAGGATCCGGGCGATGGCCATCTTACCCGCTGCCTGCTGCGGCAGACGGGCGCGGACGCGGACGAACAGACGGCAGGGGATTCCCTCGCGAGGGGGAGACACGAGCAGGAGACCTGCGAGCCATGATGAGCCAACTGCGGGAGCGCACGGCGATCGTCCTCTGGTTGGTGATCTTCGCCTTCGTCGCTCTGATCGTCATCGAGTGGGGTGCCGACTTCTCGGGCCGGGGGAGGAGCCGCGAGGGTACCAATGTGGGCATCGTCAACGGCGAGAAGATCTCGCTCAGCTCGTTCCAGAACGCGCTGCGCAACGCGGCTCAGCAGCGCGCCCGCGAGGAGAACCAGGACCAGGGGGCGCTGGTGGCCGAAGTGTGGGACGGCATGGTGCGCGATATCATCCTGCGCCAGCAGATGGACCGCCTGGGAATCCAGGTGACCGACCGGGAGGTGGCCCACTTCACCCGCACGCAGCCTCCCGAGCCCGTGCGCGAGCTGGAGGCTTTCCAGACCGACGGCCGGTTCGATCCGGCCAAGTACGGGGCGTTCCTCGACGACCCCAACCTGCTCCGCGACGCGCGCAACAGGGAGTTCGTCATGCAGCTGGAGGGGTTGATGCGCGCGCAGCTGCGCACCTACAAGCTCCAGTCATTGCTGGCGGAGATGGTTCACGTCACGCCGGCGGACGTGCGCGAGTTCTACCTGCAGCAGCGCGAGAAGGCCGAGGTGGAGTACCTGTTCGTGCCCGCCACGGCGATCGACGACGCCGAGATCGCCGTGACCGACGCGGATGTCGAGGCCTACTATGCGGCGCACGAGGCGGAGTTCCGGCATCAGGACCAGGTGCGGCTCGAGTACGTGTACCTGCCCAAGGCGCCGACGGCGGCGGATTCGGCCGCCGTGGCCCGCGAGATCGGCCTGCTGCGCGAGGAGCTGCTGGCGGGCGAAGATTTCGCCACGCTGGCCGCCTCGTCCTCCGAGGATCCGGGCTCCGCCGAGCAAGGGGGCGATCTGGGGACCTTCGGGCGCGGACGCATGGTCAAGGCCTTCGAGGACGCGGCCTTCGCGCTCCAGCCTGGCGAGATCTCGCCACCGGTGTTGACCCGCTTCGGCTGGCACCTGATCCGGGTGGACGAACGCCTGCAGGAAGGCGGCGAGGAGAAGGTGCATGCGCGCCACATCCTGCTGCGCTTCAGGCCGTCGCGCCAGACCGAGGAGGAACTGGAGGAGCGCGCCGAGCAGTTCCGCAACCGGGCCGTCGCCGAGGGCTTCAGCGAGGCTGCGGCGGCCATGGGGCTGGAGGTGCGCGACAGCGGCCTCGTGCCGAAGGGAGCCGTCGTTCCGGGGCTGGGTCAGGGCAGCGCCTGGGTGACTCACTGGGCCTTCGCCGCCAAGCCGGGTGCGGTCACGCGCGTGGCCGGCAACGAGAACGGGTTGTGGGTGGCCCGGCTGGCGGCCAAGCAGGCGGCGGGCGTGTCGGCGCTCGACGAGGTGCGCGAGCAGGTGGTGCGCGCCGCGACGCAGGAGAAGAAGACGGCGGCGGCAGCAGCCCGGCTCGCGGCGGTGCGGCCGGTCGCCGTCGCCAGCGGCATGGCGGCGGCAGCGGCGGCGGCCGGCACGGAGGTGCGCTCTGCCGGTCCGTTCGCGCGCGGTGACGCCATCCCCGGCGTCGGCCGCGTCGAGCCGTTCACGGCAGCCGCCTTCGCGCTGTCCCCGGGCGAGGTGAGCGAGGTGGTGGCGGTGCCTTCGCGCGGCGCCTTCCTGGTTCGCCTGGTGGCCCGCCCGCCGGTCGCGGAGGAGGGCTTGCAGGCCGAGAGCGACCAGCTCCGCCAGCAACTCCTCGCCCGCAAGCGCGAGGAAGTGCTGCAGAACTGGTTCGCGGCCGTGTTCGCGCAGGCCAAGATCGAGGACTTCCGGCACGAGTTCGGTCTCACCTTCTGACGCTGCGCCCGGCGCCCGGCGGCCGGCGCCCGGCGGCCGGGCCAGCGGGGGCGGCCCACTGCGAGGAGACGGGATGGAGACCAGACTCGACAGCTCGCGCATCGGTTTCATCGGGCTGGGCATCATGGGAGCGCCCATGGCCGCCAACCTGCTGCGCGCCGGCCATGCCCTGACCGTGTACAACCGCAGCGAACGGCCGGCCGTGGCCGCCCTGGTCGCTGCGGGAGCGCGTCGGGCGGCGACGCCGCGCGAGGCTGCGGCGGGGGCGGCCGTGATCATCACCATGGTCACCGACACTGCCGACGTCGAGGCGGTCATCCTGGGAGAGCAGGGCGTGATCGAGGGGGCGGCGGCCGGCAGCACGGTGATCGACATGAGCACCATCTCGCCGGCGGCCACGCGCCGGATCGCGGCTCGCCTGGGCGAGCGCGGCGTGGCCATGCTCGATGCCCCGGTCAGCGGCGGCGAACTGGGCGCGCGGAACGCCACGCTGGCCATCATGGTAGGCGGACCGGCCGAGGTGCTGGCGCGGTGCAGGGCCGTACTGCAGTCGCTGGGAAAGACGATCACGCTCGTGGGCGACCACGGCGCGGGCCAGACGGCCAAGCTGTGCAATCAGGTGGCCGGCGCCCTGAACAACCTGGCCGTGGCGGAGGCCCTGACGCTGGCTGCGGCCTCGGGGCTGGATCCGGGCCGGGTGCTGGAGGCGATCGCCGGCGGCGCCGCCGGTTCGTGGATGATGAGCAACTTCGGTCCGCGGATCCTGGCCAGAGATTTCGCGCCGGGGTTTATGGTCGATCTGCAGCAGAAGGATCTGAGACTGGTGCTGGAGGCGGCCAACGAGCTCGGCGTCGCCCTGCCGGGGGTGAGTCTGGTGCACCAGTGGTTCAATGCGGTACAGCGGGCGGGGCTGGGGCGCGAGGGCACCCAGGCGCTGGTCAAGGCCTACGAGATGCAGCACGGCCTGCAGGTGGGTGCCTGAGCGTCGGGCGCGGGCGTTGGCGCGGGCGCCGGCAGAGCGGCGGTGGCGATCGGGGGCAGGCACGGCCGCGCGTCGACGCGGCGGGCCGGGCCGGCAGGCCGCTCGGCGGGACAGGGCGCGGGCGCGGCGACGCGCATTCTCAGGAGCGGAGGAGCGATGGACAGGCACAGGATCGGGTTCATAGGGCTGGGCATCATGGGGCGCCCGATGGCCGGCCACCTGCTGGCGGCCGGGCACCGGCTGGTCGTGCACGATGTGAATCGGGCGGCCGTCGATGGCCTGGTGGCGCTGGGCGCCGCGGCAGCGGCCTCGCCGCGGGAGGTGGCCGAACGGGCCTGCACGGTGATCACCATGTTGCCCGACTCCCCCGAGGTTCAGGAGGTGGCGCTCGGCGAAGCAGGTCTGATCGCCGGCGCGCAGGCCGGCGACATCTACGTGGACATGAGCACGATCGCTCCCGCGGTGGCCATCCAGGTGAGCCAGGCGATGGGCCGACAGGGGGTGCGGTGCCTCGATGCGCCGGTGAGCGGCGGCGATGTGGGGGCGCAGAAGGCGACCCTGTCGATCATGGTGGGGGGCGACCAGGCCACCTTCGACGAGGTGCTGCCGGTGCTGCGGGCCATGGGCAGGAGCATCGTGCTGTGCGGCCCGGCTGGCGCCGGGCAGATCGTCAAGGCCTGCAATCAGGTGCTGGTCGCCGTCACCATCGCGGGCGTGAGCGAGGCGCTGGTGCTAGGGGCCAAGGCCGGCGTCGATCCGGCGACGATCGTCCAGGTCCTCGGCGGCGGGCTGGCGCGCTGCGGCGTCCTGGAGAACCGCGGCCAGCGCATGGTGAGCGGCGACTTTGCGCCCGGGTTCCGCCTGCGGCTGCACCACAAGGACCTGAACATCATCATGCGGACGGCCAACGACTACGGGGTGCCGCTGCCGGTGACCGCCGTGGTGCACGAGCTGTTCGCGGCCGCCATGGGCAAGGGCAGGGGCGAACTGGACCACTCTGGACTGCTGACGGTGCTGGAGGATCTGGCCGGTCAGGAGGCGCGAACGAGCGTCGGGGGCAGTCGCTGAACCGCGGCGCGGCGGCCCGGTGGAGCGCGCCGCCGATCCGGGGGAGGAGGAGTCGAGCGATGGTCGACTTTGGCAGGGCTCGGGCCCTGTTGGCGGAGTTCAAGGGGAATCGCTATCTCCACGGCATGGGGGTGATGCCGCGAGTCGGCCCCCTGGCAGCCCGACTCGGCACCCGGGCCGCGCTCGTGTGCGACGGATTCCCCGGTTCGGCGCCGTTCGTCGCTGCCCTGCGGCAGACGCTGGCCGGCGCGCACGTGGACATCGTCGGCGAGGTGGCCGGCGCCGCGCCCAACGCCCCGCGCGAGGATCTGGCGCGGATCACCGCCGCGCTGGCCCAGCTGCGACCCCGGGTCGTGATCGGCTTCGGCGGTGGCAGCACCCTGGACGCGGTCAAGGCCGCCAACGTGCTCGGGGTGCTCGGCGGCGAGATCGAGGCCTACTTCGGCACGGGGCTGGTGACCAGGGCGCTGGCCGCGCGGAGCGAGCGGCTGGCTCCGTGCGTCGCCGTGCAGACGGCAGCCAGCTCGGGCGCGCACCTGACGAAGTACGCGAACATCACCGATTTGCGGACGGGCCAGAAGAAGCTGATCGTGGACGAGGCGATCGTGCCGGTGCAGCCGGTCTTCGACTACGAGGTGACGCTCGGGGCCCCGGCCGCGCTGACGATGGACGGGGCGCTGGATGGGATGGCCCATGTGCTGGAGGTGCTGTACGGAGCCGCCGGCACCGCCTACTACGGGCGCATGGTGGAGGTTGCGGGGGCGGCCCTGGAGCTCATCCTCGCCTACCTGCCCGGGGTGATCGAGAGTCCGGCCGACCGCGAGGGACGCGAGGCGCTCGGGCTGGCGACCGATCTCGGTGGCTACGCGATCATGCTGGGCGGCACCAACGGGGCGCACCTGACCAGCTTCTCGCTGGTCGACATCCTCAGCCACGGACGCGCGTGCGCCATCATGAATCCGTACTACACGGTGTTCTTCGCTCCCGCCGTCGAGCCGCAGCTGCGGCTGGTCGGCCGGGCCTTGGCCGCGGCCGGCTACGCTCCGGCGAGCATCGCCAGCCTGCGCGGCCGCCGGCTCGGCGTGGCAGTGGCCGAGGCGATGATCGCGTTCCAGCGGCGGATCGGGGCGCCGGTGACGCTCGGCGAGGTGCCGGGGTTCCGGACCGAGCACGTGGAGCGGGCGCTGGCCGCGGCCCGCGACCCGCAGTTGCGCATGAAGCTGGAGAACATGCCGGTCAGACTCACACCCGAGATGGTCGACGACTACATGGGACCGGTCCTGGAGGCGGCGCGGACGGGGGACCTCGAACTGGTCCGCAACGTGGACGGCGACTGATGGGCGCCGGGCAGCCAGACCCCCACGCACCGGAGGCGAGGCCGGCGGGGCGACCCGGGGGCCGCATCGAGCTGCGCAGGGTCGGGCTGTTCTGCCGCGACCGCGGCCAGGCTGACCCTGCCCGCGAGCTGGGGGAGTTTCTGTCCAGCCGCAAGATCGAGCTGGTCGCACTGGACAGTGCCGCGCCCAGTCCGTGCGCTCTTGACCTGGTCATCGCCATGGGCGGCGACGGCACGGTGCTGCGCGCCCTCGACCTGTTCCACCGTTGCCCCGTGCTCGCGATCAACTTCGGCACGGTGGGATTCCTGACCGCCGGGGACCGGCGCGACCTGCAGGCGATCATCGAGCGGGTGATCGCCGGCCGGTTCATCGTCAGCGAGCGGCTGGTGCTGGCCTGCGAGTACCCGGGAGGCACCGTGCGGGCCGTCAACGAGATCATCCTGGGGACCAGCTACCATCTGGTCCGCATCGAGGTGTTCGTCGACGGCACGCGGATCCGCACCATCCGCGGCGACGGGGTGGTCGTGGGCACGCCCACCGGGAGTACGGCTCTGCTGCTGTCCACCGGCGCTCCGATCGTGATGCCCGACGCTCGCTGCCTGATCCTGGACGGCATCAACGAGTACAACTTCACGTCCAGGGCCCTCATCCTGACGCCGGATACCCGCATCCGCCTCCACCTCGGCGAGGAGACGCGCGGCTGCCAGGTCCAGCTGCTCGCTGACGGCCGCCAGGTGGCCACTGTGGCGCCTGGCGCGGAGGTGTGCGTGGCGCGCGCCCCCTACACGGCGCGGCTGATCTACCTCGAAGAGAACTACTTCTTCCACAACCTGTCCTCGAAGCTGGGCTGGTAGCCAGGTCGCAGCGGTCCGGGCGCGGCAGGCGGGTCCCGCCCGCCCGTACGAGCCGCTGCCGGCCGGTGGGTCACTGCGTTCCGGCACGCCGAGGCGCTGGCGTTCGGGCGCGCCCAGGTTGCGAGCGCGGCCCGCGCTAGGCGGCTGCCCGCCGCGTGGCGTACACCACCGACTGGTTGTAGGGGATGATGAGCGGCTCGACGTCCCGCAGCTGGGCGGCGAACTCCGCGGGGTCGTACGTGCGGCGCACGAAGCAGTGGTAGTGCGACGGCACGGCGACCGCCAGGCCGATCCGCTGCGCGAGCTTGGCGGCGCCCTCGAAGAAGGGGAACTCCCCCTCGGTGGGGTGGGTCGTGAGCAGACCGAGCTCGGGTCTGAGGGCGCGCACCGGCGCGACCAGTCGCTCGTGCTCGGCGAATGTGCGGACCAGATCGCCCGACACGTACACCCGCACCGGCCGGGTGTCGATCACGTAGCCGAGGTGCTGCACGTCGGGCGCGGCGATGTCGTCCTCGGGGATGCCTGCGGGCGGCTTGGCCCAGACCGCGTAGACCTTCATGCCGCCGGCTTCCTGGGTCTCCCCGGCGGTGATGGCTCGGCTGCGATCGGCCGGGATGCCGGCAGTCTGGATCTTCTGGATGCTCTCGGGGGGGCCGATGAAGACCGTGTCGGGAAAGGCGGCCCGGATGCGCGTGATCGACTCGACGCAGGTGTGGTCGCCGTGGCTGTGCGTCAGCAGCACGCAGTGAGTCCGGAGCGACGCTTCGTGCAGAGGGGGGCGCGGATGGATGAACCGGTCAGCAGGGCGTTCGCGCGGGAAATAGGGATCGAGCTGGACGATCGTACCGGCCGCGTTCTTGAGCGCGAAGCTGCTCTGTCCGAACCAGTGGATGCCGAGACATCCCTTGGCTACCTCGAGGTCCTCGAATGGATGCATGGTGAAGCCGCTCCGGCAAGAGTGACGAGCGATGGCCCCGTGCCGCGCGGCCCAAGATAGCCCGCGACAGCCGGTGGGCAAGGCCCGCTGCCGCCCAAGGAGCGCCTCGCTCGGCCTGGACACCAAGAGCGGGGAAGGGAGGCTCGGCCCCCCTTCCCCGCCCGGCGTGACGTGCGCGGCCTAGAAACCCACCTGGAAGGTCAAGGTGTTCAGCGCGTCGAAGTGGTCGGCCGCGGTATAGGCGTAGTCGATCCGGGCCTCCCGCAGCATGCCGCCGCGGCCCACATCGAGGCCCAGACCGAAGCTGGTGCCGAAGGGATAGGTGTCGCTCGCGGCATCCGCGGCGTAAGTGAACCCGCCGCGCACGGCCAGGAAGCGGTTGTACACGTACTCCACGCCCGCCCTGTACTCGTCATAGGTGTAGTTGTTGTGCTGGAAGATGGTGCCAAAGTTGAGCTGGCCGAGCTCGGCCAGCGGATAGCGGTAGCCCAGGCCGATCTCGAAGGTCGAGGGGAGGTCGGCCGAACTGGCCTCCACCTTGTAGAACGCCGGCGACCGGCTCTGCTGGAGCAGCGAGCCGCGATAGAGCAGGCCGGAGCCCTCGAAGCGCATCCGTTGGCCGATGTGCTTGATCGCCACCCCCATGTCCAGGCCCGGGATGTTGCCCAGGTTCAGGTACTGCAGCCCGGCGCTGAACGAGACGCTCGAGGCGCTGACTCGGCTCATGCTGTTCGAGATGTAGTGCACGGTGCTGCCGAGGGCGATTCGGTCGGTCAGTTCCCGGGCGTAGGTGAGCCCGAGGGCGAAGAAGGTGGGCGAGAGGGTGCCCCCGGTGCCGTCGGGCTGGCTCTCGGTGGTCACGGGAATAGCGCCGATGTCGAGAGCCTTGAGGCTCACGGCCAGCGCCCCGAAGCTGCCGAATCGAGCGCCGGCCGCCAGGTAGTTGACGTTGATGTCCGCCAGGTACGACATGGTCGAGAACATGGCACTGGCGCTGGCGTCCGTGCGGGCGTACCCGGCCGGATTCCAGTGCAGGGCCTGGATGCCCGCGGTGTTGGCGATCGAGGCGCCGCCGAGAGCCATGTCACGGGCGCCAACCGGGATCAGCAGTTCCGGCGCCGCCGCCGTGCCCGCGCGATTGTACCCGGCCGCGTGCGCGCTTCCGTCAACCCAGACGAGGCTCAGCGCGACCAGGACCAGCAGTGCGCCTTGGGTTATCCGCAGCATGGTGGCAAGTCTCCTGTTTGCGTAGGTCATGCCGAGTTCGAGCGGTTGATCAGAAGTACTCCAGGAACTGCTGCTCCTGAACGATCGCCAGCTTCAGCACCTTGGTCTTCCCGATTGCCGGCAGCTCGATGTGGGCGATGTAGATCCCGCTGGCGACCGGCAGGCCGCCATGGTTCTGCAGATCCCAGCGCAGGAACTGCGACGGGTCGTCCTTGTCGAGCCGGCGGACGAGCGTGCCGGCCAGGTCGTAGATGCGGACCGTGGCCTTCTGCGGCAGATGGCTGAAGGTCACGAACTTCTCGTACGGGTTGGTCTCCGCCGCGTTCACCCCGTAGTAAGGGTTGGGGAAGACGTTGATCAGCTTCACGTCCTCCTGGGCCAGCGCGGCCGAGGTCTGGGTGCCCGGTACGGTGAAACTGAAGGCATCGCCGGCCGTGTTCACGTGGTTGGCGATGAGCAGGAAGGTATCGCCGTCATGCGGGAAGCCGGCAGCGCGGCGCCGCGCCGCGAACACGATCCACATGTGCGGCAGCGGCTGGTCGTACAGCCCGCTGTTCAGCAGGATGTCGCTGTTCTGGCCCTGGTTCGGGTCCGTGTAGGGCAGGTCGAAGATGAACAGCCACTCGCGCGGTCCGCCCGCGGCGGTGTTGCTCACCCGGTCGTAAAACGCAGGACCATAGGCGCCGTTCACCAGGCCGCCCGGCACGTTGTTCTCCAGGAAGCCCACCTCCAGGCGCCGCGGTGGGTCGGAATCCACATCCCAGGCGGACAGGCAGATCGGCACCCGGTCCTGGAAGGGGTAGCCTGCGCCGCTGGTGTTCTTGATGTACTTGCTGACGTCCCAGGGAACGTCCGTCGAGGTCATCTCGGCCGGCGCGGGTGGAGCAGCTCCGGGCCGGCGCAGGTACCGGTAGGCCCACGACACGTTCGGGTTGCCCAAGTCCAGCGGCTTGAACTGGTCTTCGCCCTCGTCTTCGTGGACGCTGGTGAAGCGGAGCTCGACGGTGCGGAGGTCGCCCGGCGCGAGCGTGGTCGCCTCGAACCACTGGTTGTTCGGATCGCCCGTGATCGCGCCGGCCGCGCCGTATTCGGGACCGAAGCCCTCGGCGCCCCAGTCGGCACCCGCCCACGTCCACCAGCGCTCGCCCGAGGGTATCTGCCATCCCCGCATGCCGAGCGGCGGACCGGCCACGCGCAGCTCGAAGGCGTCGGTGTGGATGTACTGCCCCGATCCGTCCACCGAGGCAACCTGCGGCCCGGTGGCCACCGCCGCGCCGGTACGCACGTTGGTGAGGCGCCACAGCGTGTTGCCGTCCGGATCGTCGAAGAAGGACACCCGATACGTGTCGCCCGTCGTGCGGGTGGGGTCGATCACGACCGCCCGGACCGCGCCATCGCTCATGCCGCTGGCATGGTCCGCGTCGATCACCTGCTCGGCCTGCGCCAGGTACCGGCTTCCAGGCGGCGGTGATTGCGGCACGCAGACATGGACGATCGGCGGCGACTCCAGCGTGGTCGTGGCCGCGCCTTCCTCGGTGTTGCGGTTGTAGGCCGTGACCGCGAAGTAGTAGCGCTGGCCGTTGACCAGCGGACCGCCGCGCAGCGCGTCGCGCGTCAGCTTCACGTAGCGCCGCACGCCGGCGTCAGAGCCGACCTGCAGCGGCACGTCCAGGATGACGCCCGATTGCGGGTCCAGGCGAATGCCCAGGATCGTGGCGACGCCGTTCTCCAGGTCGTACGTGGCGATCTTGGCCGCCTGAGCGAGGGAGGCGTCGCTGGAGGGCAACTGGTACAGGTTGTAGCCCTCGAAGACGAAGCCGGAACCGTCGTCGCCTTCGGTGGCCGCCACGGCCGCCGGATCCCAGCCCCAGTCGAGCACGATGGCGCCGTCGAGCTGGGCGACGCGCACGCTGGGAGCCGCCGGCGGCTTGGCGACCTGGAAGAAGCTGTTGTAGGCGTCCTGGACGAACTGGTCGTTGAACTTGAGCTGCGAGACGCTGCGCAGGCGGTCGGTGCTGATGCCGCCGAGCAGCGCCACGACGACTTCCTGGCTCTCGCCCAGGGCCATGGAGAAGGGTCCCGTCGCCATGACCATGCGGCGGTCACCGGGCGGCAGGGGCACGCCGTCGATCCAGCCGGTGGCGCGCACCGGGTCGCCATTCATGGTGAACTTGGTGACCTCGCCCGTATGGGGGTTCGTGTAGGGCGTCGGGTTCTCGACATCCGGCTGCGGTTCGAAGCCGCGCAGCAGGTTGTACCACTCCTTGGTGCCGTTGTACTCGTTCAGTTCGGGATCGTCGATCGAGCTGCCCGCCGCGAAGTAGACGAACGCGGTCATGGGCAGGTTCTTGTAGCCCTGGATCCGCTGGAAGTTGAAGATGGCCTCCGCATTGGGATCCAGGATCTGGGCGCCGGTCTCGTCGGTCGTGTACACCGGGACGATCGGCCCCTGCAGGAAGTCGTAGCCGGCAGCGGGCGGCGCCAGGCCGTAGGCCAGGTAGTGGGGATCGCGGTCGGTGGAGTTGTACACGTAGCCCAGGCTCAGGTCGACGTCGCAGCCGACGAAGTCGTCGCCGTAGTCGCCCAGGTCGGGGTCCGACCACTGCGCGAAGTACATGTCTTCGATGCGGGCGTCGTCCGGCGTATCCGCCGTGCCCTTGTATGTGACCGTGTACTTCTTGAAGATCGCCTGGCCGAGCGCGTCCGTGCGGGCGTAGCCCCACATGAGCACCTGGCACTCCAGGCCGATGGGCAGGGCGCCGTAGAGCGCCTGCGTGGCGCCCACGTCGAGGTCGTTGATGACGAACCATGCCACCTGGTCGGCATTGGCCACCCCCGGCTCGTCCACGTTCGGGTCGTAGGCGCCGTCGCCGTCGCGATCGTAGTACGGAGCGCCCCACGCTGCAGGCCACTCGTTCCAGTCCTTCTCGTACTGAGCGCGCAGGGCGGCTATCTCTGCGTCGGTGACCTCGCTGCCGGTCTTGTTGAGGTACTCGGCGGTCTCGAGGCGCAGGTCGGCCGTGCGGAAGTCGCGCCGCACCCGGTAGATGCGCACCCGGGGATCGTTGCGGTCGTCCGCCACGCCCTTGCTCACGATGCGGCCGGGTACGCAGCCCTGCGCATAGGTGGAGCCGCCCACGCGCAGGATCTGGTCCTTCCCGTCGCGCACCTTGCCGCCCCAGACCAGTCCGTCGCGGTAGATGACGTTGTCCGTGGAGCGCGGGTAGGCCGTGCCGGCGTTGTCCGTGGCCGGATTGCCCCCCGAATAGCCGTCTCGTTTGAACCACATCGAGATGTTGTTGATGTTCATCAGGGCCTTGGCCCCAAAGGCGATGTCCTGGGCGACCTTGGCCGTGCGCGCGCGGAATGTCACCGGCTGGCGGGCCGCCACCGGGGCGGCGAAGCTACCGCACAGCAGCAGTGCTGCCGCAAGCAACAGGGTCCTCTTCTTCATGGCCGGTTTCCTCGTCACGTTGCGCTGAGAGGGCGACATGCGGTCAGCCTACAGGGAGAGCTTCAGACCGAAGCGGATCTGGCGCGGCTCGCCGTAGATGTCACCGCCCTGATCTGCCCAGTAGTGCTGGCGATTGGCCAGGTTGATGGCCCGGTACATCTCGGTGTAGAGCTGGCCGCCGCTAGCCTCGACGATCTGGCTGCTCAGATCCGGGTTGGTGAGGAAGCCGTCGTCCTGGTCCGTGCCCGTGCGCTGATACACGTTGATCACATTGCGCGTGTTCAGAAGGTTCTGCACGTACATGAAGATCTGCGCCTGGTGGCTCAAGAACCGGAAGCCCTTGTCCACCCGCAGATCCAGTTCGAAGGTCCACGGCGTGGTGGACGCGTTGATGCTCTCCAGCGGCTTGCGCTGCCGCGGGTCATCGTCCGCCAGCATGCCGCCCTCCTCCGGGCCGCGCTGGCCGATGGAACCGGTGGAGAGCGTGTAGTTGTGCCCGCTGGTGAACTTGTAGAGCAGGTTGAGGCCGGCATCGCGGAACACTGGTCCGCCCTCGTCGCTGGCGAACCGGTAGTCCACGTTCACGCTGCCGCGATGGGTCTCGTTGAAGTCCAGCGGCGAGACGATCGAGGGCAGGTTGGTGACCTGCTCCAGACCGGCCAGCGCCTCGTTGGGCTGCGAGCCGGTGCCGCGCGCGTCAGCCAGCGTGTAGTTCAGCTCGGCCCGCACCCGGTTGGTGCGCCGCAGCTTGAGCTGGAACTCGATGCCCTTGGTCGTGGCGAAGTCGCCGTTCTGGTAGTAGTTGTAGGCCCCCACATCGACGGCGTTCGGGCTCAGATCCGCCTTGACCACCTGCAGCTGGCCCTTGACGTCGCGGTAGAAGCCGGTGATGTCGAACGACGCGGCGGCGGTGAACTGGTGCTCGAAGCCGATCTCGTACTGCGTGGTGCGGATCGGCTCGATGTCGAAGGCCGTGGGGTAGCGGATGAAGTTCTGGCCGCCGAGTTCCACCGCCAGCAAGGCGCCGCCGGTGAACATGTCGTCCATGGCCGGCATCTGGGTGAAGCGGCCGTACTGCGCGTGGAAATTCGTGACGTCGGAGACGGGGAAGGACAGCCCGAGCCGGGGCGCTAATTCGTGGAACTTGCGGGTCTTCCGCATGTAGGTGCCGGTGGCGTCCTTGACGACCATCGTGAAGTTCACCGGATCGCGCTTCGGCGTCGAGGGATCGACGAAGCGCCAGCTATCCGCATTGAAGTACTCGTACCGCAGCCCGGCGTTCACGATCAGATCCTGGTACTCGATCTTGTCCTGCACGTAGGCCGAGGCCACCACCGGCTTGCGCGGCTCCTGGAGCGGGTCGGGATGGCTGTCGACCTGCTTGCCGAAGTCGTCGAAGCCGTAGATGCTCTGGCCGCTGTTCACGCGCAGCAGCCGGCGCAGGTCATCCAGGCTCCCCTGGCCGTCGGGCAGCGTGCGGGCCTTGGCGATCAGCTCGTCCATGATCTCGTCCGCGCTGATCTCCTCGGCGTAGTACCGCTGGTACACGGCGTCGAGCTGGGGATAGGTGTTGGCGATGGCCGAGCGGATCGAGCTGAGGGCCGCCGCGAAGCGGCGCGCCGTCCACAGCTGGCAGTCGAAACCGCCCTTCAGCTGATGGACGCTCTGCTGGCTCGTCAGGCTGCCGGCCAGGCCCCAGTAGCTGTCCTTGTCGCGGGTGTAGAAACTGACGCGATCCGAGCCGGTGGCGTGGGAGGTCGGCGTGCCGGGACGGTTGAACGGGAAGCCGTTCAGGTCGTACGGCCGCGGGATGGAGCCCTGCGTGGAGTAGGGGGTGTACTGGCCGGAAGACTGCCAGTACCGCGCCACCGCCACGCTGTCGTTGTACACCCACCAGTTGTCCTTCATGCGCGGGTCGCCGTACCGCTGGCGTTGCTGGTCGTAGCGGGTGAGGTTCAGCTCGTAGAACGTGTTCGGATTCAGGATGTGCGTGCCCTTCACGTTGAGCAGACCCGCCGTTCGTTCGCCCTCCGGCAACCGGGCGGTGTTCAGCATGTTGCGGATCGGTGCCGGGTTGTACTCCAGGTCTTCCATGGTGTACAGACCGGAGATCCGCAGCTGGAATGGGTTGTAGTCGAACAGCAGGGTCGCGTTGACGTCCCGCTGGTCGTTGCCGGTGTGCGGGATGTTGCCGGGCCGCAGCTTGAGCTGGCGGACGGTATCCGGGATGGCCTGCGTCGGGTCCGCCGGGTCCTTGGCCCAGTGCACGGCGCCGCCGCGGTCGCCGGTGTCCACCAGGTTGGCGAACTCGAAGCCGTGCCAGAAGACCGGGTCGTACTTCTGCGCCGTGCGCTGGAACGCCACGAAGGCGCGGGTCTTGTTGTTCACCACCGGGCCGCTGGCGGTGAAGACCTGGTTGCCGTAGCCGTACGAGTAGGTGCCCAGACGCTTCTTGTACGCGCCGGTGAACTCGTCGCTCTCGGCGCCGAGCGTGAACTGCCACTCCGGGCCGCCGGTGCGCAGGTCGTGCAGGATGATGCCCGCGTTGGCGCCACCGTACTCCGCGTTGAAGCCGCCGGCCTGCAACTGGACCTCGGCCAGCGCCTCGTCGATGACGCCGACGGCGCTGTTGCCGGTCACGATGTTGCGGACGCTGGCGCCTTCGACGTAGTAGCCGATCTCGTCGCTGCGCGAGCCGCGGATGTGGAGCGCGCCCTGTTGCTCGACCACGCCAGCCTGCAGGGCGAAGACCTCGCGCACCCCGCGGAACGGCATGATCTCCAGGTCCTCGCCGCCGATGATGCGCACGGCGTTGGTGGCCGTCTGGTCGATGATGGGACGCTCGGCCTTGATGACCACCTCCTCGACCTGGATGTCGGCGGGGACCAGTGGGATCTCGAGGTTGGTGGTCAGACCGGCGGAGACGCGCACGTCTTCGATCTGATACGGGCTATAGCCGACGTAGGTAGCCCGCAGCACGTAGGTGCCGGCGGGCACGTTCAGGATGAAGAAGTTCCCCTCCTCATCCGAGACAGTACCCAGCGAGGCATCCACCAGCACGATGTTGGCGTTGGGGAGCGGTTCCCCGGTCTGGGCGTCCTTCACCACACCGGCGATCTTGCCGACCGTGGCGGCCCAGGCCGCGGGAACCGAGAAGACGAGCACGGCACCGAGAACCGCACTCGCGCGCCAAAGCCGACTGCCATAGGTCATGGTCACAGCTCCTTTCGAGCATGGCATCGAGGCTTCTTCGCGGATCCCGTTCGCGGGCGTCAGCGCGCCTGAACGTGGATCGTATGTGATGGCTGGAGTCCTTTTCTCGCTGCGCTTGCCTCCTTTGTCTGGTAGGTGCGGTAGGGAATGCGGCAACAAGATACGCCAACGACGCCGGGCGCGAAAGCGCCGGGCGCGCTGCCGCCAGTTGTCTGCCTGCGCCCGGGAAGCGATACTTGCCGGCGCTGCTGCCGCGGTGGCCGTGACGTCACCAGCCGGCGCCGTGGCGCGGCCGCGGCCGGATCCGCGTTCGGCAGTGCCGCAGGGCGTCGCGCACGCCTGTGCCGCTGGCCCCGCGAGGGCCCCCAGGACGCGGCTTCGCCGCCTCTGCCCAGAGCTGTCCGAGGAGCTTGCCGATGGCCCACTCGGCCGTCTTCGATCGTGCCTATGTCCGCCGGCGCAACGCGCTGCTGGCCCCCCTGCTCGCCGACCTCCAGCCCCACTACTCTGCGGCGGAGCAGGCGGCCCTCCGCGTGGTCGGCACTCCCCCCGCAGCCCTGCTGCAGACCCGCGGCCAGGGGTTCGTCAACTGCGATGCGCTGGAGACGCTGCTGGGGAACCTGCTGGAGCTGGTAGCGCCGGGCTCGCACAACGTGCGCGCCGGCGGCGCTCGCGCGCAGCCGCTGCGCTGGGCCCTGGCTGCCGTGGCTGATCAGCTGTACGCCGCCGTGCGGCAGTCGCTGGCGGCTGCCGACGAGGCAGAGGACGGGGGCGAACGAGCCCTCCATACGACGTTCGCGCTGCTGCACGCGCTGCCCGATCTGCGCCGGCGCAGCCTGTGGAACCGCTTCGCCTCGTTGCGCGATCCGGCGGTGT
>CAZPXM010000084.1:0-16915 GCA_964591015.1 uncultured Gemmatimonadaceae bacterium | reverse complement strand
CTCCTGCTGGTCGTGCTGGTCGTGGTCGGGATCCTGGTCCGGCCCGGACGGCAGGACGCCCGGCCCTGGCACCAGCCGCTCAGGGCGCTGCGAACGCCACGCGGTCGGCGGCGTCGTGCAGCTCGAGCCGGGGCTGGCCGTCCGTGCCCAGATGCAGCGTCGCCCGCGTGCTGCCCGCCGCGTCGTACAGCTCCAGGCGCGGCGAACCATCCTGCTTGACGCCCAGGCCCGCGCGGAAGCGCTGCTGCGGATCCAGCAGCCCCACGTACGCCAGCCCTTCCTCCAGCACGCCGACCATCGTGCGCGCATGCGCCTTGTCGTCGCAGATCTCCAGCAACGCCATGCCGTCGGTGCGCAGCCGCAGGGCCAGACGCGTCCGGCCCTGGGTGTCGCCCAGCAGGATCTCGGGGCTGTCGTCGGCAGTGGCGCCGATGTGCAGCAAGGCTCGACCGCGCGCACTGCAGACCGTGATGCGTCCCGCTTCCTTCTCGCTCAGCCCCAGGGCCAGGCGGCTGACCCCCTCGCGGCCGTGCAGCCCCAACCCGACGCCCCCGTCCTCGCTCAGCCCCAGATCGGCGCGCACCACCTCGCGCTCGTCGCTCAGCTTGAGGTAGGGCACACCGTCCCCACCCAGGCGAAGCAGCGCCCGCGTGTGGCCCTCCCGGTCGCACAGGCGCAGGCCCACGCCGGCCTCGCTGTCGGCGCCCAGGCACACCCGCGGCTTGCCGCTCTCGTCGAGCACCTGCACGGTAGACCCTCCCGCGCCCTCGGCCGCCACCACGACGCGGGCGCGGCCTTTCGCGTCGCACACGTTCAGACGCCGCACGCTCAGCTCTGCCCCGCGCCCACCACCTGCCTTGCCGCCGGGGATCTCGCCGCCGATCAGGCGCCGCAACTGGCGCGTCTGGCGCCGGCTCCACCACAACGCCAGCAGTCCGACCGCCAGCGCCACCACGCTGAGAATGGCCGCCTGGGCCACCTCCTCGGCCGCGTGCCGCTGCTGCTCGTGGAGAAGGTCGATGGTGCGCTGCAGAATCCCGTCGGGAGCACCCTCGGGCTGCGCGCCCAGTGGCCCGGGGAAGAGGATCCAGGCCAACATGGACAGGCCAACCCACATGCTGCTCTGCTCGCCGCCACGGGCCAGGCCAGCGCCCGCGGTCCTCGTCGGGTCACGACGAGCGCCGCGCCCCGCGCTGGTAGATCGCCGTGGCGCACAGCTCGTAACTGGCCTCCGCATCGGGCAACTCTTCCAGGTAGACGGTGAAGCGCACGGGCAGTCCGCTGCCGGGCATGTGCTCGGCCCAGTAGGCTGCGTACGCCTCGGCGTAGGCCTGGCGGATCCGCCTCTTCGCCGCCAGGTAGCCTTCCGGATCCAGGCGCGGGTCCGGGCTCTTGGGGGCCGCGCCGAAGGCGTGCACTTCGAGGAAGTCCAACTCCGCCAGCGAGGCGCAGATGCCCGCCGTGCGCACGTACAGCTCCCAGGTGGCGAACAGGCGCGGGATCTCGCCCGCAGGGTCCATGCGGGCGACCTCCGGCAGCCCTAGCTCGCCGGTGGCGGCGAGGGCTCCGGTCATGCCCACGAAGTGGATCTCCAGATCGCCCCCATCCAGTTCGCGGACGACCAGGTCGGAGAACAGCTTGTTGCCCTTCTTCGTGTAGTAGGTGACCCGGCCGCGCCGCCTGATATCCCAGTCCATGGCCAGCAGTCCCCGCGATCGTCGCTCGCTGCCTGGCAGCTACCGCCCCCGCACGTGCGGCCAGCCGCCGCTCCGCTCGCATCCGGGCCCGAACGCGCCCGGACCGGATGATGATATGCCGCTGCGAGGCGGCCAGCAAGGCTGTCACCATCGACCCGACGTCCCGACGCCCCGACGCTCCCAAGGGGCAGGGGCCGCCGGCCGGCGCCGGACCACTCAGCTGTCGAGCGCAGCCCTGACGTGCTCGATGAACTCCGGGGTGGTGCCGCAGCAACCGCCCACGAAGCTGACGCCGGCGTCTGCGAGTGCGGGCACGTGGCGGGCGAACTCCTGCGGGGTGGTGCGGTAGACCGTGCGCCCCGCCTCGAGCACGGGAAGCCCGGCATTGGCCTTGATCCAGACCGGCCTGTCCGTGGCGGCGCACAGGCGCCGCGCCAGCGGCACGAAGCCCTCGATGCCCTGGCCGCAGTTGGAGCCGACCACGTCCGCCCCCGCCTCGGCCAGCACCACGACCGCCTCCTCGGGAGCCATACCCATCAGCGTCCGGTCCCGCTGGGGCCCGCTGTCGAACACCATGCAGCCGACGACCGGCAGCCCCGTCCGGCAGGCGGCGCGGACGGCGATCGCGGCCTCGTCGGCATCGGTCATGGTCTCCACCACCAGACCGTCGGCACCGCCCGCAGCCAGCGCCTCCGCCTGCTCGCCAAAGACCTCCGCCAGCTCCTCCTTGCTGGTTTCCTCCAGCAATAGCAGGCGGCCGCTGGGTCCCATCGAGGCGAACACCAGGGCGCAGCCGGCTGCGGCCTCTCGCGAGATCTGCACCCCGCGCCGGTTGATCTGCGCCGCCTGAGCCCCCAGACCGTGCTTGGCCAGCGCCAGCCGGTTGGCAGCGAAGGTGTTGGTGAGGATGATCCGACTGCCAGCGGCCACGTAGGCCCTGGCGACCTCGGCCACCCGATCGGGGTGGGTCAGGTTCCAGGCCTCGGCCGACTCGCCCAGGCGCAGGCCGCGCGCCTGCAGCTGGGTCGCCCACGCTCCGTCGGTGACCACCGGCCGTCGCGTCAACAGTCGCTCGATCGCCGCATGCATGCTGTCCCCTCCTCTGGGTGCCGCCTGGATCACGGGCTTGCCGGCGCGCCTGCCGGCTTCCGTGCCGCTTCTTCCCGCGCGCCAGCCGCCCCATCGTCCAGATGGCGGGCCCGCATCCAGCCCTCCGCCGCCAGCCGCACGCGGCACCACGAGCCCTGCTGCGCCAGCACCTCCAGCTGCGTCCCGCGCGGCACGCTCCCGGCGACGCGCTCGGCCCTGGCAGCCGGCCTGGCGAGCACCGGCGCTCTGACCGCGCGCACGCGCGCTCGGACCGGGTCCGGCTGCGGAAACTGACCGTTCAGCAGCCGCGCGCGCAGATCGTCGAGCGGGAACGCCGGGCCAGGGTCGACCTTGCGCTCCGGCGCGATCTCCTCGTGGCCGAGAATGTGGGCAATCCGGTATGTGGCCACCAGCAGCCGGCACACCTGCAGCACCGCGCGCAACTGCGCAGCCGGGTACCGGTGCCAGGGACTGGGCTCGGTCTGGTTGCGGTGCACCCCCCACACCACCTCCGCGGCGGGATACGTCTGTCCGAACCAGGACACGCACCGCCCGTCCCGCACCTGAAGCTGGCCGGCGTTGTCGATCTCCACGCCCAGGCTGTACTGGTTGAGCCCCTGCCGCTGGCCCCACCGGCTGACCCCGGCATGCCAGGCGATCTGGTCGAACGGCACCAGCTGGGTCACGGTGCCGTCTCTGGCCACCACCAGATGCGCCGAAACACTGCGCTCGGGGTCCGACAGCGTGCGGATCGCCGACTCCGCGCTGGCCCCGGCTGTGTAATGGATGACGATCGTGTCCGGGTACGGTCCGGCGAACAGCCCGCCGCGGTTCGGCGATGGCCGGAACTGCACGCCCTGCCCGTGCAGCAGGTGCTGGCGGATGTACATCTCGCCTCAGTCCTTCAGCCGCAGGCCGGCGCGCTGGCGGACGATGTCGGCGTACTTCGCAGCCGTCTCGATGGCGGCCACCATCGCCCGCGCGTCCGCGATCCCCTGCCCGGCGATGTCGAAGGCCGTGCCGTGATCGACGGAGGTCCTGAGGAACTGCAGGCCCATGGTCAGGCTGACCGTGCCGTGGAAGTCCAGCGTCTTGGCGGCGATGTGGCCCTGGTCGTGGTACAGCGAGAGCACGCCGTCGTACCGGCCAGCCAGACACTGGTGGAAGACGGCATCGGCAGGCACCGGACCGCAGACATCGACGCCGGCGGCGCGAGCCTGCTGTATCGCCGGGGCGATCACGTCCGTCTCTTCGCGGCCGAAGAGGCCCTGTTCGCCGCCATGCGGATTGAGGGCCGCCACGGCCAGCCGTGGCCGCTCGATACCCAGCTGCCGGAGGTAGAGCGCGCTTAGCGGCAGCGCCTTCACGATGGCTTCCCCGGTGATCGCTTTCGGCACCTGAGCGAACGGGATGTGCCTGGTGAGGAAGAAGATGCGCAGGGTCTTGGCCATGAACATGGTCATGGGCTCATGGCGGGCCGCCCGGGCGCGCAGCATCTCGGTATGATCGACGAAGCGACAGCCGGCCGCCTGCAGCGACTCCTTGTTCAGCGGCGCCGTGACCAGCCCGGTGATCTGCCCCGCCAGAGCTGCCTCCACCGCCCGCTCGAGGTAGGCCATCGCGGCGCGGCCACCTGCGGCGCTCACCTGACCGTACGGGATGGCATCGCCCAGCGCCCCGGCGTCGACGAAGTCGATCGCGCCCGCCACGTACCGGCCCGCCGCCGGGGTCGGTACGGCATGCAGCGCGAGCCCGGCGCCGAGCAGTTCCACGGCCCGCTGCAGGACGACTCGGTCGGCGAATACCACGGGTCGGACCAGCAGATACATGGCCGGCTCGCGCAGAGCCTTCACGACGATCTCGGGGCCGATACCGGCGGGATCGCCTACGGTGAGGCCGATCACGGGGCGGTCGAGCTGTGGGGGAAGCGTGGGCGCCAAGGCTGCCTCCTGCGTGAAGGGCATGCGCGCCAGCCAGCCGGAACATGGCCGGCCGGCGTCTGCCCGGTCGATTCATGGGACAGCTCGGCAACGCGACGAGCGCGCCGGCGAATGCGCTGCACAGTGTACGGCGCCGGGGCGCGGCGTGGCAACCCGCCGGGGTGCGGCTCACCCTCCGTCCGTGCGTTGCCGGGCGGCGCTGGAGCCGCCATCTTTGCGGCGGCGCTGACACGCCTAGCTCCAGGAGCGGGGACCAGCATGGAGCATCGTCCAGAGCAGCGAGCGGCGAAGCCGCGGTCGGTCTCGCGCGGCGAGCGCCTCGCCTCTGCGCTCATCCTCGGCGCGCTGGCCGCCATCGCGCTCGCGATCGCGTGGCGCGGGCAGCAGTACGCGCCGGATGCCGTGCCCGTGGAGGCGGGTCGGTCGGCAGCGGCGGCTCCGGCTGGCCCTGAGCCGACACCGGCAGCGCCGCAGGGCGCGGCGCGCGGGCAGTGCCTGGGTGTGGAGCTGGCCAGCCTGGCGCCACCTGGCTGGCGTCTGGCAGGACCGCCGGAGCAGTACCGCGCCGAGGACCTGTACGTCAAGATCGATGGCCGGGCCGAGCTCTACCTGGCCTACGGCGTTCGCGGCATGGCGTGGGTCGGTCTGGCCGCGCCCGACCAGGCCGCGATCGACGTGTATGTCTACGAGATGGCGACGCCGCTGGACGCGTTCGGCGTGTTCGCCGCGGAGCGCCCTCCCACCGGCTCTCAGCCGGCCGGCGTCGGCCACGGCGCGTACATGGCCAGTAGCAGCGTGGCCTTCCATCAGGGCCCCTGCTATGCGCAGCTGGTGGCATCCGCGGACACCCCCGCCCTGGGCCAGCAGGCGATGGCGATGGCCAGGAAGCTGGCGGCCGGGATGCCGGACGAACCGGCGCACCTGTGGGGCGAGGCGTACCTGCCTGCAGCCGCTCGCGTGCCGGGATCCCTCCAGTACGCCAGGCGCCACGCGCTGGGGCTCGACTTCCTCGGCAATGCGTTCACGGCCAACTACACGCGCGCTGGCGAGGAGCTGGCCGCCTTCGCTGCCGAACATGCGGACACCGCCGCCGCCGCCGCCACGGTGCGGGCCTTCCAGGCCTTCTGGGCTGCCTCGGGAGCCACTGTAGACGAGCAAGGCGCGGCTGCCGGCCCCGCGCTGCTGGTGGCCGACGCGGGCGGCTACCACGACGCGATCTTCCGGCGCGAGCGCCTCGTCGCTGGCGTGGTGATGGCCGCCGACCGACAGGCCGCACTCCAGCAGGCCCGCGAGATCCTCTTGCAGGCCGGGCGCCAGCCATGATACGTTGCCGGCGGAGTGGCCCGCCGCCGCTTGTGGGCTGGGGTGCGAGCGGGACGCGCCAGGCCTGTGCCGGCGGCACAGCGCCTCTTCGCGAGCGCATGGGCGCGCTGCCATGCAGGACAGGCAAGGGATGGACCGACGCCGCTTCCTGGGAGAACTAGGCCGCACCGGCGCCGCGCTGCTCGGCATCAGCGCCGCCGCCGTGGCCCGGCACGATCGGCATGGAACGAGCGCCCGTCCCGGCCAGCCCGAGGCAGGCCTCGTGCACCTGCACTCGTTCCGCGCCCCGGGGACCGACAGTGGCCCTCAACTGGCCATCGCGCACGGCGCGGATCCGGCCCGTATGGTGGCGACGGCGCTGGGCATGCTGGGCGGCATCGAGCGGTTCGTCCGTCCCGGGGACGTGGTGCTGCTGAAGCCCAACGCGGCCTTCGACCGGCCGGCAGCCTTGGGTGCCACCACGCGTCCCGAGACGCTGCTGGCCGTGGCCACCCACTGCCGCCGCGCCGGCGCCGCACAGCTGCTGATCGCCGAGAACCCGATCAACCACCCCGAGGGCTGCTTCGCCCGGACAGGGATCCAGGCCGTGGCGGCTGCCTGCGGGGCGCGCCTCGTCTGGCCGCGGCCCAACGCCTTCACCCGTGCGCACATCGGCGGCGAGGTGCTGTCGACCTGGCCCGTGTTCAGCGAGCCCCTGCAGCGGGCCGACAAGGTGATCGGCATCGCACCCTGCAAGGACCACAATCTGTGCAGCGTTTCGCTCTGCATGAAGAACTGGTACGGCCTGCTGGGCGGCCGGCGCAATCAGCTGCACCAGCAGATCCACCGGGCGATCGCCGATCTGGCGCAGATGATCCAGCCGACGCTGGTCTTCCTCGATGGCACGCGCCTGCTGGTGCGCAACGGGCCGACGGGGGGCAGCCTGGCCGACGTGGCCGCCGGGGACACGCTGGTCGCCGGCACCGACATGGTCGCCGTCGACGCGGTCGGATGCGAACTGCTGGGGCGCGATCCCGGCCGTCTGGAGTACCTGCAGCGAGCCACGACCCGCGGCCTGGGCAACGCGCGGTGGCGCGAATCGAGCTGGCGCGAGGAGTGGGCAGGCTGAGCGGCGGGACGCGCCGCAGGCGGATGGGGCATGCGCATCACGGTGACAAGGATCATCTGCCAGAGCTTCTTCGTCGGGCTTGCCGTGTTCCTGGCCGCCGTCACCCAGTTCGGGTATCTGCGCGGCTACCCAGTCTCGCTGTTCCTCCAGCTCGACCCGCTGGTGGCGCTGGCGACCGCGGCGACGACCCACCGCGTGTACCGCGGACTCATCTGGGCACTGGCGATCATCGCGCCGGGGCTGCTGCTGGGCCGCTTCTTCTGCGGCTGGATCTGTCCGTTCGGCGCGCTGCAGCAGTTCGTCGCCTGGCTGGGCGGCGGCGGGCGCCGCACGGCCGAGCGAATCCGCCGCAATCTCCCCCGGCCGCAGTTCGCCACGAAGTACTACCTCCTCGCCGGCATGGCTGGCGCGGCGCTGGTGGGCAGTCTGCAGGTGGGGCTGCTGGATCCGCTGTGCACCCTGTTCCGCTCGTTCACGCTGGCGGTGCTGCCGCTGGCTGACTCGGCCAGCGGCCACCTGCACGTGCGCCCGCACGTCCAGCAGTCCGCCTGGCTGGTCGGCGCGCTCCTCTTCTTCGTGCTGTCGCTGAGCCTGGCCTTCCCGCGCCACTTCTGCCGCGCCTGGTGTCCGCTCGGAGCGCTGCTGGGTCTGCTGGCTCGGTTCTCGCTGTGGCGCATCCATCGGGATCCCGACGCGTGCGTCCACTGCGATCTGTGCGTGGCGAACTGCCAGGGAGCGGCCGACCCCCACGCCCGGCTGCGGAAGGCGGAGTGCTTCCTCTGCATGGAGTGCGTCCAGCGCTGCCCGCACGGGGCGCTGAGCCTGCGCTTCCTGCCGGAGCCGGACGGCGAGGTCACCTACCCGCAGGCAGACGGACGGCGCGCGGCCCTGGCGGCCCTGGCGGGCCTGCTGCTGGCCGGCTGGACGCGGCGCAGCGCGCACGTCGACGACCCGCGCCCTGCCCTCATCCGCCCCCCGGGGGCGCTGGCCGAGAGCGCCTTTCTCGAACGCTGCATCAAGTGCGAGCAGTGTGTCCGCGTCTGCCCGACCAATGTCCTGCAGCCCGCCTTGTCCGAGGCTGGCCTGGAGGGCCTGTGGACGCCTGTGCTGAAGATGCGGGTCGGCTACTGTGAGCTGAACTGCACCCTGTGCGGGCAGGTATGTCCGACTGGCGCCATCGCGCCGCTGTCGGTGGCGCAGAAGCTGGGCACGGGGCCGTATGCCGAGCAAGGCCCCGTGCGCACCGGCACCGCCTTCTACGATCGCGGCCGCTGCCTGCCCTGGGCGATGGACACGCCCTGCGTGGTCTGCGAGGAGGTCTGTCCCACCTCGCCCAAGGCCATCTACACTCGGCGCGAGCAGACCGTCAACCGCCGCGGCGAGCCGGTGTGGCTGCAGCGGCCCTACGTGGACCCGGACCGGTGCATCGGGTGCGGGATCTGCCAGCACGAGTGTCCCGTCAAGGACCGCGCCGCCATCCGCGTCACCGCCATCGGCGAGACGCGTTCGCCAGGCAGCGGGCTGCTGTTGCGCTGAACGCAGCCAGCTCGCCGGTCGGCGTCAGCAGGCGCGGGCAGCAGCGCCCGTCGCCTCATCGGCCGCCCTCCAGATCCTCCTGGGGCGGCCCGGGCCTGCCTGCTGGCGAAGCCGCTCGCGTCAGCAGCCAGCAGCGGTGGATGCGAGGGTTGCGGGCGAAGTCGCGTGGGATGGTCTGCGCGGTCACATCCTCGACGCGCAGCCCGACCAGTTGGCCGGCTGCCAGGCGAAACCGCCGGCAGTTGGTGGCGAAGATCAGCACCCCATCCGGCGTCAGCAGTCGGGCGACCTGCTGCAACAGGCTCACGTGGTCGCGCTGAACATCGAAGGTAGTCCGCATGCGCTTGGAGTTCGAGAAGGTCGGTGGGTCCAGGAAGATCAGCCCGTAGCGCTGGTCGTGCTCCTGGCGCAGCCAGTCAAGACAGTCCGCCTGCAGCAGTCGGTGGCGGCGCGGATCGAGGCCGTTGAGCGCCAGGTTGCGGCGGGCCCAGTCCAGGTATGTCCGCGACATGTCGACTGTCGTGGTGCTGGCTGCCCCGCCGAGCGCCGCGTACACCGTGGCGGTGGCGGTGTACCCGAACAGATTGAGCACATCGCGTCCGCCTGCGAGCCTGGCGACCAGGGCGCGGGTCAACCGGTGATCGAGAAACAGCCCCGTATCCAGGTAGCAGGTGAAGTTGACCCAGAAGACCCCCGGGCCCTCGGCGACGCGGTGGAACTCGCCGGCCGGCGCGAGCCTGCGGTACTGCGCGCGACCGCGCTGCCGCTGCCGCAGCTTCACGTAGACCGACTCGGGCCGCACGGGCAGGACGTCTGGCAGCGCGGCCAGCGCCTGGGCCAGACGCGCCGCGGCTGCCTGCGGCTCGATGCTGGCGGGCGCCTGGTACTCCTGCACGTGCACGTGGAGCTCATCGCTGCGGTACAGATCGACGGCCAGCGAGTACTCCGGCATGTCGGCATCGTACAGGCGGTAGCACGCGATCCCCTCGCGCTGCGCCCACCGCCCCAGCTCGCGAAAGTTCTTGCGGAGGCGGTTCGCGAACATCGCCCGGCCGTCGCCAGCGCCAGCCGACACCGGTGCCGCCGGCCCACCGCGCGACCCGGCCGCTGGCGCCAGTGCTCCCGCCGCCGACCCGGCAGGGCCGGCAGTCCGCGGGGGCGGCTGGCCGCCGCCGGGCAGCCGCAGCTCGACCAGGCGGCAAGGCAGCGGGCCGTTGCGCAACTCGCGGCTGCGCCACGGCCGCAGCCCGAGCTGGCCGGCCAGCTCGGCAGCGCCGCACAGCACCGCAGCCCGCCAGCCGCCGAAGTGCCGGCGCAGCACGGCGCCGAGCTCGGCGTACAGCTCGCCCAGGCTGGCCTGGCCATGGAGACGCCGGCCATAGGGCGGGTTCGTCACCACCAGCCCGGGCGGCAGGCCCGACACCAGCCGCGCCGCGCAGTCTGCCAGCGAGCCCCGCTCGATGCGGATGTGCTCACCCAGCTCCGCATGTCGCACGTTCTGCCGGGCCGCGGCGACGGCGCTCGGATCGACGTCGCAACCGAGAAGCCGGGGCAGTCGCTGGCGACCTGCGGCCCAGCGCTCGCGGGCCTCCTGCTGCACGTGGCGCCACTGCTCGCGGTCGTGCTGTCGCCACCCCAGGAAGCCGAACCGCTCGCGCCACATGCCGGGAGCACCATCGCCGGCCAGCAGGGCGGCCTCCAGCAGCAGCGTGCCCGAACCGCACATCGGATCGACCAGGGCGCCACCCGCCGCCGCCACCTGCGGCCAGTCGGCCCCCAGCAGGATCGCGGCCGCCAGATTCTCCTTCATGGGAGCGGCAACGGTGGCAACGCGGTACCCGCGCTGGTGGAGCGGTGGTCCGGCCAGATCCAGGCTCAGGATGGCCTGGCGGCCAGCCAGGTGCAGGTCCAGCGACACATCCGGGTGGAGTCGATCGACCCCGGGCCGCACGCCACAGCGCGCGCGGAACTGGTCGACCACCGCGTCCTTGACCTTCAGGGCTGCGTAGTGGCTGTTGGGAAGGCTCGCGGACCGACCGGAGCAGGCCACCGCCAGGGTCTGCGTCGGTGTCAGGTGATCGCTCCAACAGATGGTCTGGACCGCGGCATACAGCTCTGCCGGCGTCGACACCACCCAGCATCCCAGCTCCAGCAGCAGGCGGCTGGCGACGCGCGACCACATGCAGACGCGATAGGCGAGCATCAAGTCCCCGCGGAAGGCGGCCCCGCCGGCTTCCGCGCGGATCGACTCGGCCCCCAGCGCGCGCAGTTCGGCGACGAGCACATCGACGGTCCCGGCCGGTGCCGGTGCATAGAACGCCTGCGCGCCTCTCGCCGGGCGGCATGGCGGGCGCCTCGCCGCCTGTGTGCCGCTCCCTGTGCCGCTAGCGCTGGCCACCTGTCCTCCTGTGCAGCCTGTGCACGGATCGCGGGGACCGGCACGAGTCGCCCGCAGCGAACCTGCGGCCATCCCGTTCGGCAGCGCTGCTGCGCAGTGGATCGCGACAGTCGCGTCCTGGCCGGCTCGCCGTGTGCGGACCAGATCCGCTGGAATACAATATGCACTCTGTGGATTGTCGGTGCATCGCCACCTCGCTATATTCCTGCTGCAGACCGCGGTGTCGCGATGCGGGCGGGCAGGCAGGCCACTGGTGAGCTTGCGCTGCGGGCAGCACATGGGCGACGCAGCCGTGGGCTGATCTGCCGGCCCGGGTCGGGGCGCCGCTGACCGGGAAAGTCCACATGGCTCTGGGCAAGACCCTCAAGGCGCTTCGCCAGAAGCAGAACCTGAACCAGAAGGCGCTCTCGGCGCTGTCCGGCGTCTCCCAGGCGACGATCTCCCGCATCGAGACGGGGCGCGTCCGCCAACTGCGCTCGGCGGCGCTCAAGAGCCTGGCCGATGCCATGGGGGTGTCGGCCGACTTCCTCATGGGCGACAGCGAGGTCTTCGCCGAGATCCCGGCGCCCGGCACGCAGGCGGCCAGCACCATCCCCGGCGTGCGCGAAGACCGCTTCCGCCAGATCGCCGATCTGCTGGACGGCTTCCTCGTCCACGAGCGAGGACGCGTCCTCTACACCAACCAGAGCTTTGCGGATGCCCTGGGCTACCGCAGAGAGGAGCTGCTGGGCAAGAATGGCGTCGAGCTGATCACCGCCCCCCAGAGCCGTGCCACGGTCCAGCGTCTGCTGAACGCCGTCTCGGCCGACTCCTGCGAGGCGCTGTTCGTCCGCAAGGACAAGTCGGTGTTCCCGGTGGAGTTGCTCAGCAGGAACCTGACCGAGTCGGTCCGCCTGATCGTCACGCGCGACATCACCGACCGCCGCTGCCAACAGGCCGCTCTCCGGCTGCAGGAGGTCGGGCTGGACGGCACGCGGATCGACAGCACGGAGCGCGTGGTCCGGGTGCTTTCGGACGAGCTGGAAGACATGGGGGTGAGCTTCGAAGCGGCCAGCATCGTCCTCATCGACGAGCAGCGGGATCGGCTCATCGCGTTCGTTGCCTACCCGGAGTCGCGCGGGTACCGCGATTCGCGCCAAGAGCACTCGTTGCAGAAGCTACTGGGGCAGTCCGCGGCCCTCCGCGGCCTGGTCAGCAACTGGCGCCGACGCAAGACATGGGTGCGAGAGGCGGAGGAGGACTTCCTCGCGCTCGTGCGCGACAGCCATCCGGGCAGTGGACTGCGGCCGGAGCTGCTGGTCGACGTCCCGTTCTGCCTGGGCTGTCTGGGCGTCGGGCTGCCGGCCACCTCCAGCGTCCGCATCGAGGCGCTGACGCAGGCGCTGACCGCGCTTGCGCCGGCGGTCTCCTGTGTGGTCAAACGCCTCGTCGAGATCGAAGACCTCAACGAACGGCTGCGAACCTTGACCGAGCAGGCCGCCGCCCGGCAGGCCCTGTGAGCGCGCAAGCGCGGCCGACCACACGCGACCCGATTCCACGACCACGAGCGCGTCCGGCGGTTCATCGCTGGGGCGCGCGCACCTGCACGGTGAGCGGCCGGCCGGGCACCGCAGTGCGGCAGCGCGGCAGATCCGCCACCGCCGGGCCGGCTGCCAGACTCCCGCCGACGACCACCCGGCCAACCTCGAGACGCCCCTCCTCCATGCGCACCGCGACGCGGATGACGCTCCGGCGCCGGGAGTAGGCGATCGAGCCCCAGCCCGAGTCGACCGAGAACAGGAAGCGCCCTTCTGCATGCCTCATCTTGGGCGCCAGATAGAGACTCCGGTCCGGGGCGCTGTAGCGGAACCCGGTCAGCGCCAGCAGCAGGGCATACGAAGCCAGCGCCCGGGCGTAGTAGCTGCCGCACTCGTACTCGTTCCAGGGGTTGCGCACCCGGCCATCGTACCGTTGGCGGACCGCGCGCACCACGCTCAGGCCCTCCTCCACGCGACCGACGTAGATCAGGTGGCTGGCGACCTGGTACTCGATGCCGGTCCACACCTCGTCCGAATACACGAACGGAAGCGCGGGTTTGCCGCCCCGCGGCCACGAGCACAGCAGCAGGCCCGGCTCGTCGTTGAGCGCGAAACCGGGACGCTGCGGATTGACATGCCCCTGCAGCGAGTTGCGGAAGTTGTGCGCGAAGACGGCCTCCAAGTGTCTGCGAGTTCGCTGCGGATCGAGTGCGGGCGGCAGCCCCAGCATCTCTGCATACCACTGGCCGATCACCCCGTCGGAGAGGCATCCGGTGCCGTACTGGTACTTCGGGCCCTCCTGCTGCAGCAGGGCCAGCGCCTCGGGCGAGTACGCTGACGTCCAGCGCTCGATGCTGCGGGCTGCGCGCAGGTTCTGCCACTCGACCTTCTGGTGATAGTACTCGCCGTTCCACAGCCAGGTGTCGCAGTACTGCCGCCCGCGCTCGGCCAGGGCTCGGTAGCGAGCGGCATCGGCGTCCTCGTGCAGATGGTCGGCCATGGCCACCATCGCCCGCAGTGCCGCCAGGTAGAAGCTGGAGCACATCACGTCGGGACCCCAGAACTCGATGTCGTACGTGTTGTGATGTGGTTCGCTGAGCACGCCCTGCTCGTCGGGGTCCCAGGTGGCGATGCAGTACTCGAGGCTGCGCCGGACCAGCGGATAGCGCTCGCGCAGCCATGCCTCGTCGCCGCAGAGCTGCCAGTCTCGGTACAGCTTCAGCACGCCACCCAGCTGTCCGTCGGCCGCCGCATGGAACTCGTGGCCGGTCGGGCCCGTCGGCAGCGCCGCCCGGAACGTCACGTGCCCGCGCTCGTCCATCGACCATTTCAGTTCCTGGTCGCGCAGCGTGCGCTCCAGGGCCGGGAACAGGTATGGGAGCGCCTGTGCGTAGTTCCAGACGTGGGTGCACGAGCCGGCGCAGCACCCGTGGCCGTACGAGCATCCTTCCCAGTTCCACAGCGTCCCATCCTGCTGCCGCAGCATGGTCGGTGACTTGAGGATGGCCAGGTTCGCGGACACGGCCTCCAGCACATGGCGCGGCAGCGTCGAGCCGAACAGGGACCGGTGGAATCGGCGCGTCCGCCGTTCGAGGTCTGCCAGCTGCTCCAGGGCCCGGCGGGCGACCGCCCACGCGTCCGCGTACACGCTGGCGTAGTAGGGCCGGTAGGCCACCGCGGCGCCGGTGCAGCCGCAGCCGTCCTGCTGATCCTGCGGCTGCCCGTACGCCAGGTTGCTGTTCGGCACATGCCAGCAGTAGACAACGGGAACGGCGACCGACTCGCCCGGCGCCAGCTCGAAGTCCCAGAACAGCGTCGCGCCGAAGCGCCCGGAACGGCCGGACGGCAGCACCGGTGCCGACTGCGGCACGTGCGGCAGTGCCCCGTCGCCGATCTGTTTGGCGAGTATGCTCAGCGTGTCGTACCAGCCGCCACGGAACCAGGCGCAGTTGGCCTGCTGATCCGGCAGGGGCGAGACCACGGCGAGGCTCATCTTGCGCAGGTCGGTCGCCGGCAGCTCGCTGTCGAACCACAGACCGGCCACCCCCTCCTCCTGCCGGTGGCAGACCCGGTGGCCCTGCAGGTCCTGCAGTCGCTGTCCGTGAAGCTGTGCCGGAGCGGGGTACTGCACGTTGAACGAGAACTGCACGCGCTGCGTCCAGCGCGAGCGGTTTCGCAGCTGGTACTTCAGGAAGGCGGCGGGCAGCCCGGAAGCCTCGGCGTCGCCCGGGATCAGCGGCGAGAACGCTTCGAGACGGACCTGCAGCGGCAGCGCTCGGTCCCGCAGCGTGACGCGTGCAAAGGGGAATTCCCCGCAGAACTCGGCCGCTGCCATGTGCGGCAACCCCTCGTGGCCCGACGCCAGGACGCCGTTGCCGAACCGTCCCTGGTCGTACACGTGGGGCGCCTGCACCGGCCCCTCGAGCACCCGCCAGACGCGCTGGCGGCGGCCCTTGGCCTGGCAACAGGCCGCCGCAAAGGTCATGGGGCTATGGCCGAAGTCAGGGTTGTTGAACAGACAGAAGTCCTGCAGGTTGCCCGCGCCGCCGAGGTGCAGGCAGCCCGCTCCCAGGCCTCCCAGCGGGAAGGCGACCTGTTCGAGGTAGGCGCCCTTCAGGACACCCTGGCGACCCATCCGTGCCAGCAGGCTCCTGGCGTATGTTGTACCCATCTGTGCAGCCTCCCTCTGCCGTCGATGCGGGCCGGCCGCGCGCTGCGCGGCTGCCCTGCGCGTCTCGCCTCAAACCGGGACCGCGCCTCTTGGCCGCGCTCATGACGGTGCCGGCAGTGGGCCCGTCATCCGCTCAGGGCGGACCACCGCGTCGAACTCGTCGCCGCTCAGCAGGCCCAGGGCCAGCACAGCCTCGCGCAGCGTGAGCCCTTCCGCGTGGGCCTTCTGGGCCGCCTCGGCGGCCCGATCGTAGCCGATCAGCGGACTGAGCGCCGTGACCAGCATGAGCGACTCCCGCAGATGCTGCGCGATGCGCTCACGGTTCGGCTCGATGCCGCAGGCGCAGTGCCGGTCGAAGCTGCGACAGGCATCGGCCAGCAGCCGGATCGAGTGCAGGACGTTGTGGATGATCACCGGCTTGTAGACGTTGAGCTGGAAATTGCCCTGCGAGCCGGCCAGCGCCACCGCCACGTCATTGCCCATGACCTGAACGCAGACCATGGCCAGCGCCTCGCATTGAGTCGGGTTCACCTTGCCCGGCATGATGGACGACCCCGGCTCGTTGGCCGGCAGGCGCAGCTCCCCGATGCCGCCTCGAGGCCCGGAAGCCAGCCAGCGGATGTCGTTGGCGATCTTCAGCAGGCTCACGGCGGCCGTGCGCAGCTGGCCGTGCAGCTCGACCAGGGCATCGTGAGCGCTGAGCGCCTCGAACTTGTTCGGCGCCGGCGCGAACGGCTCGCCCGTCAACGATGCGATGATCGCCACGGCTCGCTCCGCGAAACCCGCCGGCGCATTGAGGCCGGTGCCCACCGCCGTGCCGCCCAGCGCCAGCCGGTACAGCGCCGGCAGCGCACTCCGCACGCGGCGTTCGGCCTCCCGCAGCTGCGCTGCGTGCCCCGAGAACTCCTGGCCCAAGGTCACTGGCGTGGCATCCTGCAGATGCGTCCGCCCCAGCTTGACCAGCGAGGCGTACGCCGCCGCCTTGCGCTCGAAGGTCGCCGCCAGCCCGGCCAAGCAGGGCAGCAGCCCGTGCTGGAGCGCGTCCACCGCTGCCACGTGCATGGCTGTCGGGAAGACATCGTTGGAGGACTGCGAGCGGTTCACGTGGTCATTGGGGTGGACCGGCGTCCTGCTGCCCGGCACGCCGCCCGCCAACTCGATCGCCCGGTTGGCGATCACCTCGTTGGCGTTCATGTTCGTCTGGGTGCCGCTGCCGGTCTGCCACACGACCAGCGGGAAGTGCTCGTCCCACCGCCCCGCCACCACCTCGTCCGCAGCCGCCACGATCAGCTCGGCCAGGCGTCCGTCCAGCACGCCCAGCTCCGCGTTGGCCTGCGCGGCGGCTCGCTTGACGATGCCCAAGGCCTTGATGAACAGCCGGGGGAAGCGGTCGGCGCCGATGCGGAAGTTCTCCAGGGAGCGCTGCGTCTGGGCCCCGTAGTAGCGGTCTGCCGGCACCTGGACTTGCCCCATGCTGTCGGTCTCGGTGCGCATCCTCACGGCACTCCTCCTGGCTGGGTTCGCCGGCCGCATGGCCGGGGGTGGCGTCCAGCCGCCAAGCCGTGGCAACCGGCACAGCAGCGCCCTGGCGGCGCTCTCCGCGCGGCTGCGCCACTCCCCATGGGGCGGCCCGAAC
>CAZPXM010000083.1:0-17064 GCA_964591015.1 uncultured Gemmatimonadaceae bacterium | reverse complement strand
GAAGCCGTCGCAGGGCGCCACACAGCCGAACTCCAGCCCGACGCCGCCGGCGGCGCGCACGCCGAGTTTGACCTGTTCGGCCAGCACGCGCAGGTGCAGATGGCCCGGGACGATCTCGTTCCAGGTGTTGCACACGCCGATGATGGGGCGGTCGCGGTCCTCTTCGACGAGGCCATCCTGGCGCAGCATGGAGAAGACCGTGTCGAAATCCGGGTGGGATTCCTGCTGCCAGCGAGGCAAGGCGCAGGACCGGCAGTGGTCGTCGGGCTCGGTCATGTTGGCTGACTCCCGTGGTGCGGCAGGGCGCTGCTGCGGGCCTCTATTCGTAGAGCCAGCCGACGTCCAGCGAGGCCACGTGCAGACCGTCGCGGGCGTGGTAACCGATGAGGACCCGGTCCTCCAGGAAGGTGACGCACTGGTAGCCGTAGTCGTCGTCCGGATCGCCGGCCAGGATCCGCTCGTGGGTCCAGCTCTCGCCCTCGTCCCGCGACACGGCCGTCACCAGCGGGGTGCGGTAGCGCCCCTCGGGCCCGCCCTCGCCGGTGCAGCGAACGAGCAGCAGGTCGCCGGTGGCGGGGATGCGCTCCACGCTGACCGCCGCGGCACGCCGCGACAGGCGCCAGTCGTGGCGCAGCTCGCCAGCCGACCAGGTCTGGCCCTGATCGCTGGAGAAGGCCCGACCGATGCAGCCGCTGTAGGTGCGGAAGAGCAGCAGCAGGCGGCCGTCCCGCAGCTCGACGACGTGGGGCTCCTGGGCTTCGTGGGGCAGGACGTCGATGTCGTTGGCGCTGGGCTGCCAGGAGTGGGCGCGCGTGTCGGAGTGGAAGACCACCACGGCGTAGTCGCTGTGATCGGCCTGGCTGGGCCGGTGCTTCTTGTACTCGGCCGGAGCGATGATCCGACCGCTGGCCAGCAGGCGGAGCTTGTCGTTGTGGACCAGCACGTACCCGCTCTGGGGCGTCAGCACGAACTGGTCGGACCAGGTGCGGCCGTCGTCGTCCGAGCGCCGGTAGTAGTTGTGGCCGTAATAGGGGGTGGTGGCGGCGCTGTAGATGTAGGAGACCAGGAGCTGGCCGTCCGGCAGCCGCAGGAAGGAGGGGTGGCAGTAGTACCCCTGGCCTGGCGGGTTGCCGAACAACACCTGCTCCGTTCCCCAGGTGAGGCCGCGATCCGCGGAGCGGCGCACCGCGATGCCGCCGGCGGTGTAGGCCATCAGCAGGACGCCGTCACGGAGCTCGACGATGTCGCCCATGCTGCCGCGGTAGCCGTACTGCCCGCGCGGCAGCGGGACCGCGATCACGTCGCGAAGCCAGGGGCTGGTCATGGGTCCGTCCCTCCGAGCGGTGATGGACGCGCATCCTCTGGCCAGGACGCCGGTCCCCAATCTACGCCCCTGGTGCCGGGCCGAGAAGGGCACGCCGGGCACGCATCGCCGCCACCTGCCTGGGGGTGTGGAGCGCCGGCGGATTTCCGGCGATATTCGGGCCGAACGGCTGGCGCTCCGGCCCGCACCAGCGAGGGGGCCGGATGCCGCCTGCGGCCCCTGGTACGGCGGAGAGGAGGCTGCGCATGCACCTGCACTGGATCGACATTCTCATCGTCCTCGGGTACGTCGGCGGCACCATCCTGATCGGCCTGCTGTCGCGCTCGTCGGCGAAGAGCATCACCGACTTTCTGGTGGCCGGACGCACCTTGAACGTGCACATGGGGGTGGCCACCTACGTGGCCACCGGCCTCGGTCTGGTCACCGTCATGTACTTCGCCGAGGAGGGTTTCAAGAACGGCTTCTCGCCCTTTCTCATCGGCGTCCTGGCGACGCTGACCTACGTCTTCATCGGCAAGACCGGCTTCATCGTCAGCCGCCTGCGGCACCTCCAGGTGATGACGGTGCCCGAGTTCTACGCGCTCAAGTACAGCCGCGGCGTGCGGGTTGTGGGAGGGGCCATCCTGGCCCTGGCGGGCATCCTCAACATGGGTCTCTTCCCCATCCTCGGCAGCCGGTTCGTCGTCGGCTTCACCGGCCTGCCCAAGGAGTATGTCAACTACGTCATGCTGGCCATGGTGGCGGTGGTCGTGTTCTACACCCTGATGGGCGGCATGGTCTCCGTGGTGCTCGTCGACTTCATCCAGTTCGTCTTCCTGAGCATCGGGTTCCTCGTCGGCACCGTCGCCATCCTGACCCACCCGAGCCTGGGGTGGACCCACATCGCCGACGCGCTGGCCCAGCACAAGGGAGCCGCTGCCTTCGATCCGCTCGCCAACCCCGACTACGGCTGGATCTTTGTCGCCTACTTCTTCAGCGTCAGCCTCATCGGCATCGTCTGGCAGCCAGAGATGACCCACGTGCTCAGCACCGAGAGCCCGCGCGTCGCCCGCAGGATGTTCTGGATGCAGGGGCTGACCATGGTGGGCCGGGCGGTGCTGCCCATGTTCTGGGGCGCCGCGGCCTTCGCCTGGGTGCATCTGCCGTCCTACTCGGGGATCTACCAGAGCGACGGCCGCTACGCCATGCCGGAGATGCTCAGCCAGCTGCTGCCGCCGGTGATCAGCGGGGTGCTCATGTCCGGCATGCTGGCCGCGTTCATGTCCACCCACGACTCCTACCTGCTGTCCTGGAGCGCGGTCATCGTTCGCGACGTCATCTCCCCCATCCGGGCCATGCTGGCCGGCAGCGCCCAGGAGCGCGCCAGCGACGGCACCTGGGGCGGGCTCAGCGGCGAGCGCGAGATCTACTGGGTGCGCGTCCTCGTCGTGATCATCGCCTGCTTCCTGGTGGGCTTCGGCGCGTTCTACACCCCGCCGGAGACCTCGTTCAAGTTCATGTACGTCACCGGCACCATCTATTTCGCCGGCTGCGTGGGTACGATCGGGCTGGGGCTGTACTGGCGGCGAGCCAACACCGTGGGCGCGTACTGCGCCCTGATCATGGGCGCCATCGCGCCCCTGTCCTTCCTGGTCCTGGCCGAGATGCCGGAGGTGGTTCCCGAGCACCTGCGCTTCCTGGTGCAGAACTCGAGCATCTCGGTCATGTCCAGCCTTGTGCTGGGAGGCGCCGGCATGATCGTCGGCTCGCTGCTGACGCAGAACAGCCATCCGCCCCGCGCTCTCGACTTCAGCCAGATGGAGTGAGTTCTCATGATCGGCACGGTGTGGCGGGCAGTGTGGATGCTGGTCTTCGCCGTCGCGTCGCTGCTGTTCTGGGGCACGGTGCTGGCCGTGGCGGGCGGCGGATTGCGCTTCGCGCGCGACATGGTGCGGCAGATGCTGGCAGATCTGGGCTGGCGCCGGCGCTGAGCGCCGCTCATCCTCGACGCACCCGCTACTCGACCGGCACCGCTGCCAGCTTGCCGCTCCAGACTCCGGGCGTCACCTCGTGCCATTCCAGCCCCGCGATCTGCGGCTGACTCTGGCGCAGCAGCACCATCCTGTCCTTGGCTGTCATCTTGGCGACCCAGGGGGCATAGCTCTTGGGATCCCCCATGGCAAGCTGGGTCTTCCGGTAGATGGCCAGGTCTTCGTCGGGCATCCAGACAGGCTCGAAGCCCAGCACGTATTTCCAGTCGCCGTGCGGGTTGGCGGAGAACAGGTTGTAGAAGACGCCCATGTGGTCGCTGTAGAGAATCCCCCCCGGGTCCGGCAGCCAGCTTCTGTGCTCGGGGTTCTCCATCTGGGGCCAACGAGCACCGAGCATGCCCGTCCACCGGTTGCCATGGTCGTTGCTGATCGCCAGGAAGAAAGCCAGGCACACCCCGGCAACCAGGATGAGCCGGCGGGGATGGAACTGCCTCGTGTACGCTCGCAGCACGGCGTCGATCTCGCGAGCCAGCCAGTACGCGATCGCGGGCCAGCCCCAGTCGGTCCAGAACCTCACGGCCACAAAGCCGAGCACCCAGCCCAGACCGGCGAGGATGAACACCGGATCGTCGACGCAGCGAGCGGTCCACTGCCCGCGCACGGCTCGCCACAGCAGCGCGAGGGCAACCAGGATGAGCACGCCCGACGCCCCTTCGTAGGGCTGGAACTCCGAGACGAGCTGTCTCTGGAAGTCGTGGCGGCCGAAGGCCAGACGGGCGTGGAAGAGCATCTGGTGCAGGAAGGTCACGGGAGTGCCGGTGAACAGAGCGCCCAGAAGCACTCCGGCCGCCGTGGCCAGTGACATCAGCAGGAGGGGTCGCCACTCCCTGGCTAGGCCGAGGGCGCACAGCGGCAGGGGAAGCAGATACCATGCGCCGTGGACCCAGGTGCTCAGGCTCGCCGCGAGTGCCAGACCGACCAGCTCGGCAGCGGGCCTTCTGCGCTGGCGGATTCTCTCCCAGACAAAGCAGAAGAACACGAGCAGGAACATGCTCACGATGAACGGCCTGCCGTACGTGAGGCGGTAGACCGGTCCGAACGAGAGGACCGCCAGGGCGAGCAGCGACGCGACCCAGGCCTCGCAGCGTTCGAAGTAGAAGAGGGGGAAACAGCAGAACAGCAGGAGAAGGGAGAGGACGGAGAAGTTCAGCAGAAGCGTGGTCTCCAGCCTGGTCCAGCTTCCCACCGCGTGCAAGACGGCGTGCCAGCCCGGGTGGCTGTCCATGCCGATCTCGTCGCGGACTACCAGGATCTCCTGCCACGGCTTGCCCGAGATCACCTTGGCCACGTGCCGCAGCGCGTCGTCGGTGGGATGGTAACCACGGCCCAGGATCTGGAGGCCGGTGAACAGGAACGTGGCAAGACACACGAGGAGGACGGTGGACCTCAGGACCTTCTCCGACGCGTCGAGCTGTTCACGCTGCTCTGCCATGGCACCATCCCTTCCTGTCGACGGAGGGTATCCTCGCCAACCCTGCAGCGGTTGCGCCTGCCCGCATCCACAGGCCGGCTGGCGTCGCTGGCGCACAGCCTGCTGGCCGCCTCTTCAGTCCCTCGTCACCTGGCTGCCCCACCAGTCCGCGTTGGGTTGCCAGTCGGGGTCCAGGTAGGCCTGGTGGAGCGTCTCGAGCTGGGGCATGAGGCGCTGCTCGAGGTCCGCCAGGCGCTGGCGCTCGCGCACGGGATCGTGCTCGGGGTCCGGAGAGGGAAACTGGGCCCGGGTCGCCGTCAGCCAGCGATCCAGGGCGCCGCGCAGCTCGCGCGCGAGGTCGGGCTCGCTGGCGGCCACGTCGTGCTGCTCGCCCGGATCGGCGGCCAGGTCGTACAGCTCGTCCCGGCCGTCTTCGTAGTAGTGGATGAGCTTCCAGCGGCCGCGGCGGATGGTCGACGAAGGCTCGCCGCCCTGGTTGCCGTAGTGCGGGTAGTGCCAGTACAGGTCGCGGGTGAGCAGGCGCTCGGCGGGCGGTCCGCCGGCCAGCAGCGGCACCAGGCTGAGGCCATCGATCCCCTGGGCCGCGGGCACCGGCACCCCGGCCAGTTCCAGGAGCGTGGGATAGAAGTCGATACCGGACACGGGCACGTCGCAGACGGAGCCCGGTGCGGTGAGCCCCGGGACCTGCACGAACAGCGGCGCGCGAATGCCGCCTTCCCACTGGCGTCCCTTGCCCCCGCGCAGGGGCAGGCAGGTGGTGGAGTAGGAGTCGCCCGACACGACCCCGCCGTTGTCCGAGGTGAACACGACGATGGTGTGTTCGTCCAGCCGGAGCCGCGCCAGCGTCTCCAGCACGATGCCGACGGCCTCGTCCATGGCCTGGATCATGCCGGCGTACACGGGGCAGTCCTGGATCAGGCGCACGGGCAGGTAACGGTCGAAGGCGAAACGCCGCGGCGGGTCGCCGCGGGACGGCTGCGCCTGGCCGGTGGCTGCCGGCGCCTGGCCCGCCCGCGGCTGGCCCGCCGGGGTCGCGTTCGCGCTTCCCACTGCCTTCTTGCGGAAGTACTCCCACCGATCCTTGCTGGTCTGGATGGGCCCGTGCACGGAGTAGAACGAGAGGTAGGCCAGGAACGGGCCGCCGGCGGCCGCCGCGATCAGGCGGCTGAGCTCGCGCGCCAGGCGGAGGGGCAGGCACTCGCCCGGCGGACCGTCGGCCAGCATGGGGTTCCCGTATGGCGAGAAGTACCCGCCGACCGGGCTGCCGGCCTTCCAGCCGCCGATGTTCACGTCGAAGCCGCGTTCTTCCGGATGGGCGCCCACGTCGCCCAGGTGCCACTTGCCGGCGAACAGGGTCCGATAGCCGGCGGGGCGCAGCGCCGTGGGCAGGGTGATCTCCGCAGCGGCCAGCTCCTGGCGGTAGGCGGGCGGCAGCAGCCTGTTGTGCCGTCCGTGGCGGCGCCAGTCGGCTCCCGAGGCCGCGCCGATCCAGTCCGTGATGCCGTGTCGGGGCGGCACCTTGCCCGTGAGGATGCTGGCGCGCGAGGGGCTGCAGACCTGGCAGGCCGCATATGCCTGGGTGAACCGCATGCCGGCGGCGGCGATGCGGTCGATGTTGGGACTCTCGTAGTACGGACTGCCGGCGGCGTCCAGGTCGTTCCAGCCCAGATCGTCTGCCAGGATGAACAGGATGTTGGGGCGGCGCGCAGGCATGGAGCGGCTCGCTGAAGAGGGGCGCCGGCGGCACTCGGGCCCGCAAACAACGCGTGCCGACCCGCGGTCGTCAATGCGGCGGAGACGGGCACCGCCGCGCGGGGGCACCGCCCCGGCCGCGCGCCGAGCGCCCGCAGGCAGCGCCCGCGGCCGCGGGCCGCAGTTGAGGCGGCCGAAGTGCCGCGCTATATACTGACCGGAGTTCCGTCCGCGCCGCTGCCAGGGCGCGCCGTTGCCGGGTGGCGGAGGCCGCGTCGCTGCGACAGGCGCGCGGCTGGCAGGCGAACGCTCTGGCACGTTCCTCGGGTAACCGCTCGTGCGCATCGGTATCGCGCAGGTCATGCAGGAGACCAGCACGTTCTCGACGCAGCCCACCGACCTGGCGGCGTTCGCGGCGCACGGCGTGTACCACGGGCCCGAGGTGCTGTCGGCGCCGGCGCTGGAGGACGCCTTCCTGGCCGGCTTCGTGGCCGGGCTGGAGGACCAGCAGGCGGTGGGCGTGTTCAAGGCCGCGGCCATGCCGGCCGGCTGTCTGCGCGCCGCCGCGCAGGATACGTTGCTGGCCTGGTTCGCCGCGGCGCTGCGGGGCGCCCTGCCGCTGGACGGTCTGCTGCTCAGCCTGCACGGGGCGTTCGCGGGCGAGCTGGATCCGGACCTGGACGGTCAGGTGCTGGCCTGCGCGCGGCAGCTCGTGGGCCCCGACGTGCCCATCGGCGTGACCCTGGATCTGCACGGCAATCTCACCGCGCGCATGGTGGCCAACGCGGACATCATCGACGTCATGCACACCCATCCGCACGTCGACCAGCGCGCGACCGCCGCGCGCGTGGCGCGCACGCTGGTGGCGACGGTGCGCGGCCAGGTCCGACCCGTGATCGCGGCGGTGAAGCTGCCGGTGATCACCCCGGCCGAGACGCAGATCTCCGCGGAGCCACCGCTGGCGGAGTTGCTCGCCCTGACGCGGGCGCAGGAGCGCGAGCCGCGCGTGCTGCACAGCGCGGTGTGCGCGGTGCAGCCATGGCTCGACGTGCCCGAGATGGGCTGGTCCACGGTGGTCACCACCGATGGCGATGGCGAGCGGGCGGCAGCCTGCGCGCGCGCGCTGGCCGCGCTGGCGTGGGCGCAGCGCCACGCCTACACCCGCCGCTGTCCTACCTACCTGGAGGCGCTGGATGCCGCGTTCGCCACGACGGCGCAGCCGGTCGTGATCGCCGATCTGTGCGACCTGATGACCGGGGGCGGCACTGGCGATTCCACCTGGTACCTGCGGGAACTGCTGGCCCGCCGGCCCGCTGCGCCGTGCTACGTCACCATGGTCGACCCGGAAGCCGCCGCCGTGCTGGCCGCCGCCGGCGAAGGGGCCGAGGTGAGCATCGCCCTGGGCGGCAAGCAGGATAGCGTGCATTCGCGGCCGGTGGTGGTCACCGGGACAGTGCGCCGTGTCTTGCCAGTGACGCCGGGGCGAGCGCTGCCGGCCAGCATCGGGCTGACCGTGACGCTGCAATCGGGGAACGTGCATGTGGTCGTTTTCGAGCGGCTGGGGCCCGGCGCCGATCCGATCCTGTACACCGGCGCCGGCCTGGATCCCCGGCAGGCCAAGATCGTCGTGGTCAAGTCCGTGGTCGATTTCCGCGAGGGGTACCGGGACATCGCGCCGCTCTTCCTGCTGGGGGCGGCGCCCGGGTTGGCCCCCACCGATCTGCTCTCGCTGCCGTGGCGGCGGGTGCCGCGGCCGATCGTGCCGCTCGATCCGGACATGGAGTGGGACGCGCAGCAGGCCACGGTCTGGACCAGTCGCCGCGCCCAGCTCGCGGGCGCCCCGCGCGCCGCGGGCGCATGAGACTCACGCCGGAAGGGAGGAGTCGCCATGGCCAGCATACGGGTCGTCCGCAACGACGAGATCGAGGCGCACATCGGCCCGGCGGATTGCCTCCCCCTGGTCGAGCAGGCGTTCGTGGCCCTGTGCAGCGGCGCGGCGGAGATGCCCGCCAAGTACCACGACAGCGGTCCGTGGGGGCTGTGGTTCTTCATGGGCGGCAACGTGTTCTCCCAGCGGGCCACGGCCGTGAAGCTGGGCTTCGCCGCCCAGGGCACGCTCACCTGCCAGGTGATCTACTACGACCCGGATACCTGCGAGCCCCGGGGCCTGTTCGAGGGGCTCAAGGTGACCCATCTGCGTACCGGGGCCGCGGCCGCCATCGGCGCCAAGTACCTGGCGCGGCCCGAGTCGCGCGTGGCGGCGTGCATCGGCGCCGGCAACGTCTGCTGGCACAGCCTGCAGGCGCTGACCGCGGTCTTCGCCCTGGAGCGCGTGTTGGTGCACGACGTGGAGCCGGCGGCCTCCGCCTCGTTCGCGGCCCGCGCCCGGCAGCGATACGCGTTCCCGGTGGAGGTGGCCGGCGCCGAGGCAGCCGTCCGCGCCACCGACATCGTCATCAGCGCCACGCCCTCCCGGCAGCCCATCGTCCAGGCGGAATGGGTGCGGCCGGGCACGCATTTCAGCGCCATGGGTGCCGACGGCAAGGGCAAGCAGGAGCTGGCCGGCGCCATCCACCGGCGGGCCCGCATCGTCTGCGACCGCATCGAGCAGTGCCTGAAGTGGGGGGAGATCAACAACTCGGTGGCGGCCGGCCTGGTGCGCCAGGAGGACATCGCCGGCGAGCTGGGCCAGGTGATCGCCGGCCAGCTCCCCGGGCGGACGGCTGCCGAGCAGATCACGCTGTTCGATGGTACCGGCATGGGCATCCAGGACGCGGTCGTGGCCAGGCTGATCTACGACACCGCGGTGCGGGCGGGGCTGGGCACGGTCGTCGAGCTGTGAACCAGCAACGCGCCGGCGGCGCTCCCCGCGGCGAGGACGAGGAGGCGGGTCATGCGCATCGGGGTGGCAGGCATGTCGCACGAGACGAATACGTTCGCGGTCGAGCAGAACGACACCCTGGACTGCGTGCGCGTGCGCCGCGGCGACCAGCTGCTGGCGGGCGTGTCGCCGCGCAGCTTCGTGGGCGGGTTCGTCGAAGGCATGCAGGGATCCGGGGCGGAGCTGGTGCCGATCGCCGCGCTCGGCTTCGCGCACGGGGGCACGGTGCGTGCCTCCGTGTTCGAGGAGTGTCGCCGTCTGGTCGTCGACGAGCTGCGTCGGGCCGCACCGCTGGACGGCGTGTACCTGGCGCTGCACGGCGCCATGGTCGCCGAGGAGCCCTACCTGGATGCGGAGGGCGAGCTGGTGCGCGCCATCCGCGCGGTGGTCGGCGGCATTCCCATCGTCGCGACGTACGACTTTCACGCGATCATGAGCGCGGCCGAGATGGCCGCCGTCGTTCCGTTCCCGAACGACACCAACCCGCACATCGACGGGTACGAGCGGGGCCTGGAGGCCGCCGACTGCCTGCGGCGCATGCTGGCGGGCCAGATCCGGCCGGTGACGCACTGGCTGTTCGTGCCCATCCTCGGTCCCAACATCGGCCAGAGCACCTGGGCGCACGTGCCCGAGGAGGAGCAGAGGCTGCCGCTGTATCACCTGAACCAGCGCCGCGCCGAGCTGGAGCGAACGGCCGGCGTGATCAACCTGACGATCCTGGGCGGCTACGGGTACGGCGACGCGCCGGACGCGGGCATGTCGATCGTGGCGACCACGGACGGCCAGCCGGAACTGGCCGAGCGGCTGGCCGCCGAGCTGGCGCGCGACCTGTGGGCGCGACGCCAGGAACTGCTCACAGTGCGTCCCATCTACCCGGTCGACGAGGGGGTGCGCCTGGCCATGGCGCGGGACCGGAAACCGGTGGTGCTGGTCGATCTCGGGGACGATCCGGGCAGTGCCTGTCCGGCCGACAGTCCGGCGGTCCTGGAGGCCCTGTTGCGTCTCGGCGCGCGCGACTGCGCTCTCACGCTGCGCGACGCCCCGGCCGTGCAGGCGTGCAGGGAGGCGGGGATCGGCGCCACGGTGACGCTGCGCGTGGGCGCCTCCATCGATCAGCGGTTCTACCAGCCGGTAGAGGTGACCGGCACGGTGCGGCTGCTGGACGATGGCCGGTACATGGTGCTCGGCCCCACGCACGGCGGCTGGGGCCGAACCGCCGACCCGGCCGCCTTCCGCGAGGCGCACGTGGGACCGCGTGCCGTGCTGCGCGTCGGCGAGAAGATCGACGTGATCCTGTCGCGCCACGGCACCGGCAAGGATCGCGACTTCTTCCGCAGCGCCGGCATCCTGCTGGAGGAGAAGCAGATCATCGTCGTCAAGTCCAACCAGGGACACCGCGCCTCGTTCGATACGGTGGCGGCCAGCACCATCGAGCTGGCCTCGCCCGGGGTGAGCACGGTCGACTACGCGCGTCTTCCCTATCGGCACCTGCGGCGGCCGATCTGGCCGGTGGACCCGGACATGGAGTGGACCGTCTGAGCGAGCCATGGCCAGGCCTGCCAAGGTCATCCTCTTCGATCTTGACGGCACCATCTACCTGGACGGCGTGCTCTACCCGGGGGTGCGCGCGCTCGTCCGCAGGCTGCAGGCGTCCTCGCTGGCGTTCGGCTTCCTGACGAACAACAGCAGCGTGGGGCCGGGCGCCTACGTGCGCCGCCTGCGCGCCAGCGGCCTGGAGATCGGGCGGCGCCACGTGCTGACCAGCGCCGAGGCGACCTGCAGGATGCTCGCCGAGCTGCGCCTCGGCCCCGAGTTGTATGTCCTGGGGACGCGCGCCCTGCGCCGCTTTCTGGCCGGCCGGGGTTACCCCCACTCGTACGAGCGGGCGCGCGCCGTGCTGGTCGGCTTCGACACGGAGCTGACCTACCGGAAGCTCGCCGAGGCCACCCGCCTGCTGCTGGCGCGCGGCCTGCCGCTGGTCGCCTCGCACCCGGACCCGGTGTGCCCCGCGACCTGGCCGGACGCGGGCATGCTGCTGGCCTGTCTGCAGGCCGCCGGCCCGCAGATCCGCGCGGCGGCGATCGCCGGCAAGCCGCACCGATGGATCGTCGAGCTGGCGCAGCAGCGCTTCGGCTGCGCGCCCGACGAGATGATCATGGTGGGCGATCGGGTGGACACGGACGTGCGTTTCGCCAGGCAGTACGGCATGCGCTCGATCCTGGTGCTGAACGGCGCGCCCCGGCCCACCACGGCCGCCGCGCGGGCGGCCGGGGCCGATGCGATCGCCGATACCATCGCCGAGGTGGCCGATCGGTACTGGCCGCCGGACCTGGGCTGGGTCTGACGGGGTGAGTGCCCCGGCGGGCTGCAGACCCGCACGTGCTGAACAAGGTGAACGCGATGAGCGCATCCTCGCTGCAGGCGGCGCTGGCCGCCGTGCGCCTGCCGTTCCTGACGCTGCCGCCCGTCTGCGTGGGACTGGCCGCGGCCGTGGTGCATTACCGCGGTCTCCCGCTCGACTGGAACCAGGTGGGCCTGGCGCTGCTCGGGGCCACGGCGGCGCATGCGGCCGTCAACGCGCTGAACGAGTACGGCGACTTCCGCTCCGGCCTCGATCTGCGCACGCGCCGGACCCCCTTCAGCGGCGGCAGCGGCTTCCTGCCGCGGGCTCCGGGCAAGGCACACGTGGCCTTGCTCACGGGGGTGATCGCCTGCGTCGTGACCGCGGCCATCGGCCTGTACTTCGTCCGCGTGCGCGGCCCCGGCCTGCTGCCGCTGGGCCTGCTGGGCCTGTTCCTGGTGGTGGCCTACACCCGGTGGCTGACGCGCGCCCCCGTCTCGTGTCTGATCGCCCCCGGGCTGGGGTTCGGCACGCTGATGGTGATGGGCACCGAGTTCGCGCTGACGGGGAGGTACTCCACGGCCGGGCTGGCAGCCTCCATGGTGCCGTTCTTCCTGGTCAGCGATCTGCTGCTGCTCAACCAGTTTCCGGACGTGGAGGCCGACCGCCAGATCGGCCGGCTGCACCTGCCGATCGCCATCGGCCGCCGGGCCGCCGCCTGGGTATACGCGGCCTTTCTGGCCGGCGCGTACGGCGCGGTGCTCGCAGGCTGGCTGCTGCGCCTGTTTCCCGCCGCCGCCCTGCTGGCTCTGCTCACGGCGCCCCTGGCGGCTGGTACGGCGCGCGGGGCGATCCGCCACGCCGACAACATCCCCGAGCTGGTGCCGTACATGGGCCGCAACGTGCTGCTGAGCCTGGCCACGCCCGCGCTGCTGGCGGCGGGACTGCTGCTGGCCGGAGGTGCGCCCTGATCCCGGGCGCGGCCGCGCGCGCCGCCAGTTCGGCTCAGGCGCCCGGCGGCATGACGGGCGGCCCGCCGCGCGCCGCCGCGGCGCGCTGCCGGTTGTAGGCGATCCACTCGTTCAGCGTCATGATGCCCTCGGCCTGCAAGAAGCGGCCGATGGGCAGCGCCGGATCGCTGGAGGTCATCAGGCACGAACCCTCGGCGTCGTGCCAGTTCCAGTCGATGCGGTCGCCGTACTGGCGCTTGAGCGCCTCGCCGCGCGACCACAGGAAGGTGGACGGCACCACGCGGTAGTCCAGGTCCACGCGCGCCACCGCCACCTCGCGGTCCTGCCCCGAGCGGGCCAGCACCCGCCCCTGCGGATCGACGATCACGGAGGGCGGGCGCATGACCGAGCTGACCACGTAGTACTGGAAGCGATAGGCGTGCGAGATCATCAGCGGCAAGGTGGGCGCGGCCGACGGGAACAGCACCAGTTCGGCCTCCTGCGCGGCCAGCGCGCGCCAGCCATCCTCGAAGACCACGTCCCAGCAGATCTGCAGGCCCACCCGGCCGAAGTCGGTGTCGAACACGGGGAAGTCGCGCCCGGGAGCGATGCCGCGCTCGAGGGAGCCGTCGGGCAGGACCACGGGGAACACCTTGTGATAGGCGCCCAGCGGCGCGCCGCGGCGGTCCAGCAGCACGGCCGAGTTGTGCACTGCGTCGCCGACGCGCAGCAGCAGCGGCACCACGGCGTACGTCCCGTGCGCGCGCGCCTTGCTGGCCACGGCGGCGACCGTCCGGCCGTCCAGGTCCTCGCCGGCCTGCGCGGGGTCGCTGCCGCCCGGCACGGCGAAGTGCTCGGGCAGCACGACGATGTCCAGGCTCCACCCGCGGCTCGCTGCCGCGCGGGCCATCTGGTCGATCATCTCCAGGCCGTTGGCGAGCAGCTCGGCGGGGTCGAGGATGTCGCGACTGGCCAGCGTGCAGGTGCCGATCACGACAGGCCGCGGTCCCGGACGGCGGTGCGTCATGGGCCGTTCTCCTTGCCAGGGGGTGTCGCGGCGGCCGGCCCGGCCGCGCGGATGCGGCTGGCTGCGGGCCGCGCGCCGCGCTATACTCGCGCCGGCATCGGCGGTGCACCTCGCGGCGGCGACACAACGCACGCACGGGGCGCCGTCGCGGTCAACCGCGGTGTTCAGGCCCAGCCACGCGCAGGGCGATCGCGACCGGCACGCCGCCGCCGTCGCCCACACAGCGGAGTGCAGCGATGACGAGCGAAGCGGTCGGCGGGCAGGCCATCGCCGAGCGTGCCCTGGCCATGGCCGACCGGGCCACGCACTGCGGCATGTGCAAGATCGACTACCTGGGCACCGGCCTGTGTCCGGCCGGGCTGCGCCACGGCTTCGAGGCCTACTGGCCCTGCGGCCGGGTGGAGATCCTGCGGGCCCTGGCGTCCGGTCGTCTGGCGCCGAACCGGACGCTGGTGCAGATCGTGCGGTCGTGCACCGGCTGCGGGGCGTGCGACCTCCAGTGCCACTTCGTGACGGGGCTGCGGCCGTCGGAGGTGCAGGCGGCGCTGGAGCGGCGCGTGGCGTCGCTGGATGGGCAGGCGCTGGCCGAGCCGCCGCCGCCGGACGCGGTGCTGGGCGAGCTGTGCCAGGTCGTGGGGCCGGCGTGGGCCTCGGCAGACCCGGTGGTCATGGCGGCCTACACGCGCTCGATTCTGACCGGGGAGAGCGACGGCCCCCCGAGCGACCGCCGCTGCTATGTCGCCATGCCGCGCACCGCCGCCGAAGTGGCGGCGATCGTGCGCCTGGCGCGGCGCCACGACCTGCCGTTCCTGCCGCGCGGGGCCGGCACTTTCCTGACGCTGGCGCTGCCCACCATGCTCGGCAAGGCAGTGGGCCTGCGCGGCGGCGTCATCATCGACCTGTGGCGGATGAAGGATCTGGAGATCGATGCGGAGGCGCGCACGGCCACGATCGGTGCGGGCGTGACCGCGTTCGAGCTGCAGCAGGCGGCGCACGCGCACCGGCTGCGCGCCCACGTGGCCGAGGCGCCCGCGCACGTGTGCACGAATCTGGCCTCGTTCGGCATCATCAGCACGTGGATGAACCGGTACGGTTGGGGTTCGGACTCGTTCGTCGACGCCGAGCTGGTGGACGGGCGGGGCGAGGTGGTGCGGCTCAGCGACGCCCACCCGGCGAATCCGTACGCCGCGGCCCGGGGTCCGACCAGCCTGACCCTGACGCCGCCTCGCATCGCCACGGCGATGACGGTCAAGCTGTTCGAACGGGCCGCCGACGAGACCGCGCTGATGCTGCCTTGCCGCGACCTGGATGCGGCGCTGGGTCGGGCGTTGGGCCTGGCGCGACGCGGCATCGGCCTGTCATTGGCGGTCCTGTCGCGGCGCTATCTGGCCGACTTCCTGTCACCGAGCCGCGCCTGCGCGCAGGCCTTCGCGCGGGTGGCGCGCGACGCGCTGGGCCTGGGCTACGCGGTGGTGGTGGTCTGCGGCGAACACGACCGCCGGGCCGTCGCCGCGGAGGCCGGCGCGGTGCTGGATGCGGCGCTGCTGCGCGATCTGGTCCTCGGCATGCCGCGGCTGGCGGCCATGGAGGGAGGCTGGCTGCTGCGGGCGGTGGCGCATCTGCCCGAGCCGCTGCGCTGGCTCAGCCGGGGACCGGGACGCAGGCTGCTGCGGCGCTGTCTGGCACCCGGCCCGCAGACCGCCTCGGCCGCGTTCGACGCGGATCTGGCGCCGGCTTTCGCCCGCCTGTACGCCCGCGCCGAGCTCAGCGATCCGGTGTGGCTGCATTCCTTCCGCATTCTGCCCAGCCGCATGATCCGGCAGTGCCTGTTCATGGTGCGCGGCGGGTTCATGCCGGCGGACCGGCATGGCATCCTGTCGCTGGTGGAGCGGCTGGCGAGCTGCGCCGACACACACCAGCTCGACCACGCGCTGGGCTTCGTCAGCTTCCTGGAGCAGGGCAAGCTGGCCTTCGTCGAGTACGACTACTACTACGACCACACGGACGCGGCGGCTCGCCAGCGGCTGAACGAGGCCATCGCCGAGTCGCTGGCCGCCGAGCTGGCCGCACCCGGCGTGCTGCCCGTCGAATACGTCTTCAACAAGGGGCTGGCCCGCAAGGAGCACCTGTTCTACCCACTGCCAGCCGGTCTGGGACCGGAGGAGCTGGCGCGCTTCGGGCAGATGGTGCAGGCGCTGCTGTGAGGCGCGCCGGCCCGCCCGCTCACTGGCCCGGTGCGGCGGGGCGCCAGCGCGCCGCGCCCGCCGCCGCTTCCCAGCGGCCGTGCCCCGTGAACCGCAGCTCGCCGTCCACGAAGCGCATCTGCCAGCGGTCGTCCGCCAGCGCTCGCTCGTACGCGTCCAGCCCCGCGGCCAGTTGCGCCTCGGAGTACAGCGCCAGGCTGCGGTATTTTGCGAAGGGTGCGTCCGCTGGCCACCGCCGGCCGGCGGCCCGCTGCGCCAGCGCCCAGGCCACCGCCGCGCGGCCCTCCGCCAGCATGGTGGGCACCAGGAGACCCACGGCCTCGGCCTGCGCGGGGCCGAGCGCCTGGTAGGCCCAGTTGATGAAGTGCGTGATCACCATGTTGGCGAACTGGTGCACCACCATGCCGATCCCGTCCGCCTCGGGGCCGGCAGCCACCGATACGGTGAAGGGCGGCAGGCCCTCGACGCCAGTCAGCCGGCCGAGCACGAAGCAGCCGAAGCCCACGCGCGCGCCGGCTTCGAGAATGGCGTTGGAGCCGATGAAGGCGCACTCCATGGTGACCGGGCGCTCGGCGTCGCCCTGCACGCGCAGGCCGCCGCCCAGCATGGGCACCGCGGCCACGGCCACGCGCTGGCCGTCCACCGAGACGCAGGTCGGCTCCACCACCAGTCCCTCCACCTGGCCGGGCATGTGGTAGGACATGAAGGTCGAGCGGATGCGGGCGCCGCGGATGCTGCTGCCGACGATGCAGGGGAACTCCAGATGCGCATCCTCGATCAGCGCGTAGGGGTTGAGGCGCGCTGCCCCGCGCAGCGAGGCGCGGACCACCCGTGCGCAGTCGGCCGTGCTGCGCGCCGCCACCTGTGCCTGCTCCAGAAGGCAGGAGGTCACCGCGGCGCCGTCGCCGACGCAGCTGCGGCGCAGCGCCGAGCGGACGACCTGCCCGCCTGCGCCCACCGTCGTCTCGTCGACGACGGCATGGCACAGGCGCGCGCCGCTGCCGATGCGGGAGGCGCCGCGGATCTGCACCCCGGGCCCGATGACGGCGTCGGCCGCCACGCTGGCGCGCGGGTCGATCCAGGTCGGCTGGCGCGTCGGCTCCAGCTCCTGGCTGGTGGCGCCCAGCGTGCGCGCCAGCGGCGGCATGCTGCAGGCGGTCAGAGCGGCCTCGTCGACCTGGGC
>CAZPXM010000082.1:0-17088 GCA_964591015.1 uncultured Gemmatimonadaceae bacterium | reverse complement strand
GTCCGGCGGCGGTGGGGCCGGACGGAGCTGGTAGGCCGTCCGCCGGGCGGGTGCGCGGGAGGAGTGCGGTATGGAGCGACCGGAAGAGCTGGTGCAGGCCCTGACGAAGGCGGTGCCGGGCGGCATCCGCGCCATCCTGCTGTACGGGTCGGCGGCAGCCGGGGACCACGTCGCGGGCCGCTCCGACTACAACGTGCTGGTCGTGCTGGAGGAGATGGATCTGGGGGTGCTGCGGGCCATGGCGCCCGTGTCGCGCCGCTGGCAGCGAGCCGGCAACCCCGCGCCGCTGTTGTTCACCGCCGAGCGGCTGCGCCGCGCCGCCGATGTGTTCGCGATCGAGATCCGCGACATGCAGGACCGGCACCGGGTGCTGTACGGCGACGACAGCGTGCTCGACATACCGGTGGCGCCACCCAACCTGCGGCGCGAGCTGGAGCGCGAGCTGGAGGCCAACCTGGTGCGCCTGCGCCAGCGGTACGTGCTGGTGGCCGATCGCCCGAAGGCGGTGTGGGCGCTGATCGAGGAATCGCTGCCCACGTTCCTGGTGCTGGCGCGGGCGGCTCTGCGCCTGTACGAGGAGCCGGTGCCGGCCGACAAGCTGGAAGCGCTCGGGCGGCTGGCGCCTCATCTGGACTTCGACCACGCCATCCTGGCGGAACTGGAGCGGCGGCGGCGGCGGCGCGAGAAGCCGCCCAAGGACCAGATCGACGGCTGCCTGCAGCGCTACCTGCGGGCCGCGGAGCAGTTGCTGGAGGCGGTGGATCGCCTGGAAGACGCCGGCGAGCCGGCGCCTGCGAGCAGCGCCGGGTGAGGCGCCAGCCGCTCCCGGGCAGGCCGGGAGCGGCGCACGCGCGCGGGGGCGTCCCGCGGCGAGGCGGCGCGGCGTCCGACAAGATCGGGGAGAGCGACGACATGAAGACGGTGTGGAAGGTGCTCATCGGCGTCGCGGTGGTGGCGTTGCTGGCGGTCTGGTGGTACTACTCGACCTACAACGAGATCGTGCGCCTCCACGAGGGCATCGACGCGGCCTGGGCCCAGGTGGAGACCGTGCTGCAGCGGCGCTACGACCTGATCCCGAATCTGGTGAACACGGTGAGGGGGTACGCCTCCCACGAGCGGGAGCTGCTGGAGGAGGTCACCCGGCTGCGCAGCCAGTGGGGGGCTGCCGGCAGCGTGCCGGCCAAGGTGCAGGCGGCCGGCGCCCTGGAGAGCGCGCTGGCGCGCCTGATGGTGGTGATCGAGAACTACCCCGAGCTCAAGGCCAACCAGAACTTCCTGGCGCTGCAGGACGAACTGGCGGGAACCGAGAACCGCATCGCGGTGGAACGGCGGCGCTACAACCAGGGGGTCCAGGCGTACAACACGCGCATCCGCGTCTTCCCGGGGCGGCTGGTGGCGGCGATGGCCGGCTTCGAGCGGAGCGACGCGTACTTCCGCGCTGCCGAGGCAGCCCGGGAGGCACCGCGGGTGCAGTTCTGAGGCGCCGGGGCGGCCGCGCGGGCGCCGCCGGGGCCGGCATCACGGCGCCGGGACGGGGCGCTCCTCCGGCCGCATCTCCCACCGCAGCTCCACCCCGGGCGCCACGGGCACGGCGTCGGGCAGCGCGTAGCGGGCGTACGTGCCGCGCAGCCCCGTCCGGTGCAGGGGCTGGCCATCGCACCACGGCCGACCGGCGGCGGCCTCCGCTTCCAGCTCGCGCACGGCCAGCGGGGCAGTGGCGAACACGCGCTCGACCCGCACGGAGACCCGGCATCCGTCCCGCCGCCCGCGCGCCCAGAACAGCGGATGGATCACCGCGAAGGCGCCGCGGAGCAGGCGCGGCTGGAGACGCAGCACGCCCTCGGCCGGCAGATACACGCAGTCCAGCAGCGCCTCGTACACCAGCCAACTGGCGGGGGCGGTCATGTAGTAGGCGCCCCAGCTGGGAGCACCGGACAGCGGCTGGTACATGAGACGGGTGTCGCAGGGGTGGCGGCCGCCGCCGTCCATCGCCGCGACCATGCGCTCCCACACGGCCAGGACCCGCGCGTCCCCGTGCAGGGCGGCTGCGCAGAGCCCGAAGCTTTCCACGTAAGGCAGCCACCCGTACTCGGTCCAGCTCGACAGGTCGGCCGCCGCCTCGTCGGGCGGCACCGCGAAGCGCTCGCTCCCGTTCAGCGCCAGCACCGCGTCGATGCAGGCAGGCAGCCGCGCCGCCGGCACCGTGCTGGTGCCGGCCAGCGTGCGCGCGTAGAACTCGCCGGCGAGCATGCCGGCGTGGCAGCGGTCGTTCTGCGGCCCGTCAGGACTGGCGTAGGTCCGGTAGTACCGGCCGTTCCACAGATCCGCTTCCAGGCGCGCCAGGGCCGCCTGCTCCAGCCGCTCCGTGAGCGCCGCCGTGTCGGCGTCGTGGGCCTGCCTGGCCCACGCCCGCGCCACCTGCAGCGTGGCGATCCACAGCGTGGCCATGTACGGGGTGGTGCCCTCGTAGTGGTACCCGTCGTAGCTGGTTCCCAGGCCGTCGCGGCCGACCTGGGCCACGCCGCCGCCCTGACTGGCCCAGGCCGCGTGCCGCAGGAGGGCCGCGCGCGCTTGCGGCCAGCAAGCCGCGGCGAAGCCGTGATCCCCGAGCAGCCAGGCGTGGCGCGCGAGCTGCAGCACGAAGGCGCAGGTCAGATCCGGCCAGCTCTGCTCGCTGGCGCCGCGCTCCAGGTGCCCGCCGCCCAGGTCGTGGTTGACCCCGCCGGACGGCGCCTGGCAGGCGGCGAACTGCGCCAGCTCGCGGCGGTTCAGCTCGGGGAAGAACAGCAAGGTGGCCGCGTGCGCGGCCAGCCGCTGGTCCAGGGTGCCGTAGCAGCCGGCCATCTCCGTGGGGCCCTCGTTGACCGAGAAGCGCCCGTCGCGCAGCAGCACGCTGTTGGTGACCAGCGGATAGCAGCAGTTCTGCAGCCTGGCCTGGAGCCACTCCGGCAGGTCGGTGCGGGCGAGCAGCTCGCCCAACGCGCCGCCTGCGGCCCAGATGCGTTCCCGGTTGGCCAGCAGCACGGCCAGCAGCTCGCCGCCGTCGCGGCAGAAGCTCTGCCAGAACAGGCCCCGCTCGCTGCCCTGGCTGTCGGTCCAGCGGGGCATCTCCCACAGGACCGCCATATCGATCTCGAGGCACTCGCCGGCCTCCAGGGCGACCGTGGCCGCCACCGACCCCGTGCGCGCCTCCAGATCCGGCACCACGTGCACCCGAGCCGGCGTCGGGCTGTCGGGCATCGCTGTGGCGACCACCACGTAGTGATGGCCGTCCGCGGCGGCCGCGATCGGGTTCGGCGCGTTGTCGTAGCGGAGGCCCGCGTACCCAGGTCCCTCGACGCGAACAACGCGGTGCCCGGCCGGCGCCGACCAGTAGCGGTACACGCCGTCGCCGTACCCGGTCCGGCTCTCCTCGGCGGCCAGGCCGCCGCCCTCGCCGACCAGGTTGGGCCAGGCCAGCCGGCAGGTGACGCGCAGCGGCTCGCGCCGCCGATTGCGCGCCGTCCAGCGCAACAGGAAGCCGGGCAGGCAGGACAGACGCAGATCGTGCGGCACCAGCGGCCCGGTGGCCGCGACGGCGACATCCAGACCGGGCAGAGCCTGGGGCGCGTGCAGCGTGATCCGGGGAAACCGCGGCGCAGCTACCAGCGCTGGCACCGGGGGGATTCCGCCTGCCGGGCGCGTGGCCAGCACGCGCTCGCAGCCATCCGCGGCGATCGACAGCGCGGCGCCCGGCAAGCCGTCCGGGTCTTCCAGCGGCATGTCCTGGTTGTTGTTGCCGCTGAAGTTGCGGAAGCGCCCGTCGCGGCACAGCTCGACCTTGCCGGTGCCGATGCCGCCGAGCGGCACGCCGCCCGGTGCCCACGCCGGGTCGGCCTGGCAGGCGATCCATTCGTCGGCCTGGCCGCTCGCCAGGAAGCGCAGCCAGGTGCACAGCAGCAGATCGGCACGCCGCAGTGCGGCCGGCTGGCCGCTGAACGTGAGCGTGCCCTCGCCGCGCGAGAGGAAGGCGCGACAGAGGACGGCCCATGCCTGCCCGGGACGGCGCGACGGCAGGATGGCCGGAGCCTCGCCTCTGCCGTCGCCAGCGCCCAGCTCCACGTCGTCGGGCTGCAGGCCGCCGATCTGCGCGCGCACGCGCACTGCCGCCAACTGGCCAGCCAGCTCGGCCGGCACCCGCAGGCACACGTAGTACCCCAATCGCGCCAGCGCGCTCGGGATGTGAACCGGGATCGGTGCGCGCAGATCGGCATCCAGGACGAACAGCTCCTGGTGCTCGGTCTCCAGGAACAGGCGGCTCATGGCACGGTCTCCTGGCACCCGCCGGGCGGGCGCCGCCTCCCTCACCGCCGGTGCCCGGGCGCGGGCAGGGGCGCGCGCAGGGGCGCCGACGCCGGCACGAACAGCGCCACCACGCTGCTCGCCAGCGCCAGGACTGCCGCCCCCACGAACACGTACTCGAACCCGAAGGCCATCCAGGTGGCGCCGCCGAGCATGGGGATCGACATGGACACCGCATGGTCCAGCGTCACGCCCATCGACAGCGAGGCGGTGACGTCTTCGGGGCGCGCGGCCGTCCTGCTGAGCAGCGTGGTGCGGGCCATCCCCACCGCGAACAGCAGCTGGTCGAGCACGTAGCAGGAGTACACGATGGCCAGCACTCCGGCGCCGGTGCCCAGCCGGTGGGCGAACCCGTAGCCCATGCACACGCCGAAGAGCAGCAGCCCCTCGGCGACCAGCACGGCGCGCTCGCCGCAGCGGTCGATGAGCCAGCCGATCAGCGGGTTCCAGGGCACCCCGAGCAGCGACGCCAGCACGCTCAAGGCCGCGAAGGTCGACGGCCCCCGCTGGAACACGGTGATCAGCACCCACGGCGCGAACGTCATGAAGATCTGCTTGCGCGCGCCGAAGAGCACGGAGAGGGCGTAGTACAGCCGGTACCTCCAGTCGAACACGAGCTTGGGCCGCGGACCGGCCTGGTGGACCGGCGGCCGCATCCTGAGCACCAGCAGGGCACTCAGCGCGGTGACGGCGGCGCTGCCCAGAAAGGCGGCGCTGTAGGTGGCCGGCTCCCGCGGTGCGAACATGAACAGGAACCACGCGATCGCCGCGCCGAACACCACCGCCACCGTGGTGATGCTGCCCGTGCTGCCGAGGATGGCTGCCTGCCGGTCGCGCGGCGCGAACCCCAGGATGATGGCGCTGCGCATCGGCTGCAGCAGATGCAGGCCCGCCGACCAGAGGATCATGCAGGCGATCATGGCGCCGAAGTGGCTGCCCGACAGCGCCAGCCCGGCGATGCCGGCAGCCGCGCCCGCCATGGCGACGAACGCGGTGCGGCCCTCGGGAAGGAAATACAGCAGGCCGCTGGTCACCATCACCAGGAAGCCGGGCAGTTCGCGGGGGAACTCCAGCTGCCCGCGCGTGTCCGCCGCCATGGCGAAGGTGTCGTGCACGTAGTTGTTGAACGCGGGATCGACGATGCCGCTGGCCAGCGAGAACAGCGACAGCGCGCCGACGAACAGGCGCAGGTCGGACGGCATGGCGCGCCAGTGGCGCGCCAGAGCGGCACCCAGGGAAGCAGGTCTGTGAGCCAAGGACGCATTCTCGCTGCGGGCTGGTCGCCGCCGACGCGGGCCTTCCGGAGTCGCGGCGGTCCGCTAAGCTAGCGGCGCTGCTGCACCGAGTCCAGCCGGCGCCACGCCGGCAGCGGCGCCTTGCGCAGACGGCGCGGGCAGCCCAGGTTGGCCCCCGGATCCTTTCCAGGAGATGCCCGATGTCCGACCTCGACACACAGGCTCCCGGCAGGGCGACCGGCGAGGGCGAGTACGCCTGGGAGTGCGTCACCCCGCGGGCAGCCTTCGCGCCGCGCGACGGGGCCGGCGCGTTGTGCCATGCGGGACGGATGTGGCTCATCGGCGGGTGGAACCCGCGCGACCGGCAGCACTTCCCGCGCACGTGCAGCAACGACGTGTGGAGCAGCGCCGACGGGCGCACCTGGCGCCAGGAGAAGCCCAACACCTACGGTACAGACCGGTTCGATCCGCTGCTGGACTGGGAAGGCCGGCACACTGCCGGCTATGCCGTGCTCGACGGCGCCCTGTGGCTGGTCGGCGGCGATCCTCTCCAGGGTCACTACCAGGGCGACGTGTGGCGCTCGGCCGACGGCCGGGCCTGGGAGCGCGTGGGCGACGCCAGCCCGCCCTGGCATCCGCGCGCCCTGCACCACACCCTGGTCCACGACGGCCGCATCTGGGTGCTGGGCGGCCAGACGCTGCCGCAGTTCGCGCCCGCTGCCGAGCGGTTCTGCGGGGACGTGTGGTGCACGCGCGACGGGCGGGCCTGGGAGCGCATCGATCCGGCGCCGCCCTGCTGGTCGCCCCGCGGCATGATCGGTGGCAGCGCGGTCCTCCACGGACGCATGTGGGTCCTGGGCGGCGGGCGGTACGACACTCCGGGCTGTCCGGAGCGGGCCTACTACAACGATGTCTGGAGCTCGGCGGACGGCCGGCACTGGACGTGCCACACCGAGGCGGCCCCCTGGGCGCCGCGCCAGTACCACGAAGTGGCCGCCTTCGACGGGAGACTCTGGGTGCTGGAGGGGTACTCCGGCGCGAACCGCAACGACGTGTGGTACTCGGCGGACGGCGCCACCTGGCACGAGGTGCCCGACACGCCCTGGCCCCCTCGCCATGCGGCCAGCGTGTTCGTGTTCGACGACGCGCTGTGGGTGGTGGCCGGCAACAACATGGAGAGCGACGTCTGGCGGCTGCGCCGACGCGCCCATCCAGGACCCCGCGGCTGAGGGGCCTGCCGGGGCGCCAGCCGCGCAGCCGCGCGTGCCGGGGGGCCGCGGCGATCGCGGCGCCGGGTGCGTGGGGGCGCGCCGTGGTCGGCAGGGCTCGGCTGCGCTACCTTCACCGCTGCCGATCTGGGATCGTGCTCGCGGCGCGAGCATGTTGAATGCCAAACGAAGGAGATGCGGCGATGGCCATTCCTGTCGGGGTGCAGCTCTACTCGGTCCGTCACGAGGCCGCCAAGGATCTGCCTGGCGTGCTGGCGCGGATCAAAGCCATCGGCTACGACGGGGTCGAGTTCGCGGGCTACTACGATCACCCGGCGCCGGCTCTGCGCCGGATGCTGGACGACGCCGGTCTGGTCTGCTGCGGCACGCACACCGGGCTCGACGCCCTGCTGGGCGACCAGCTCGAGCGCACCGTCGAGCTGCACCAGACCATCGGCGCCACGCGGGCCATCGTGCCGGGCATGGCGGCCGAGTACACCGCCAGCGCCGCCGCCTGGAGGCGCACGGCGGGCCTCTTCAACGAGATCGCGGCCCGTCTGGCCGAACACGGCATGGAGACCGGCTACCACAACCACCACACCGAGTTCACGCCCACGGACACCGGCGAGCTGCCGTGGGACATCTTCTTCGGCAACACGGTGCCGGCGGTGATCATGCAGTTCGACACCGGCAATGCCTGGCTGGGCGGCGGCGACGCGTTGACGTTCCTGCGCAAGTACCCCGGGCGAGCCCGCAGCGTGCACCTCAAGCCCTTCTCGCCGTCGCTGGCCACGCCGGCCTCGCCGCACGCCGGGTTCCGTCCGGCCATCGGCGAGGACGAGACGCCGTGGCCCGAGTTGCTGCGCACCTGCGAGACGCGCGGCGGCGTGCAGTGGTACGTGGTCGAGTACGAGAGCGACAAGTACCCGCCCATGCAGGCGATCGAGATCTGCTGGCGCAACCTGCGGCAGATCATGGCCAGGCAGGGCGGCTGATCCTGACACCGGCCTGACCGTGCCGGCAGGGCTGCCCCGGGAGACCAGCGCATGGAATGGCAGGCAGACTCGCGCGCGGTGGCGGGCGGCTGTCGCGACCACGGCGTGGCCACGCCCATCGCCAACCACCGCGGGACCGTGGCCACCGTGGATGCCCAGGGCCGCAACGTGGTCCTGGTGTGGCTGTACGACCACCGGGGCGGCTATGCGCTGCTGCTCATCGACGCCGAGAGCGGCGCCGCCGAGCAGTTCCCCGTGCCGTTCGACCAGCAGGGCGACGGCCCCTTCGCCGCCCTGCTGTCCAGCCGGAACCGGTACTACAGCCACTTCGGCTGCCACTTCGTCGAGTTCGATCCGCAGCGACGCGCCTTCACCTTCCACCGCCGCACCGTGCCGCAGATGGCCATGAGCATGACCGAGGACGACGGCGGCCGCATCTGGTCGGGCACGTACCCGGACAGCGCCGCGGCGTGCTACGATCCGGCCACCGGCGACTTCCGCGACTACGGCAGCCTGTACGCGCAGAACTGGCGGCAGTATCCGCGCTCCATCGCGGCGGATGACGCCGGCTGGATCTACCTCGGCATCGGCAGCGCGGCGAGCCAGATTCTCGCGCTCGACCCGGTCAGCGGCGCGGCGGCCCCGCTGCTGGCCGCCGGCGAGCGGGTGCAGGCGTACGCGCACGTGTACCGGGATCGGGATGGAAAGGTGTACGGACACACGGGCGGCGCGGCCGACGCCGGCTGGATGGAGCTCTACCGCGGGCGCCGGCGCGACATCGCCCGATCGGCCGCGCCAGCGCCCAGGCCGATCATCGCCGGGAGCCAGGCGCTGTGCCATCGCGACTTCCCCAACGGCGACCGGCTGGTGGCCTGCGATCTGGTCGGCCGGGAGCTGACGGTGGAGAAGGCGGCCACCGGGACCCGCCGCACGGTGCGCTTCGAGTACGCCACGGAGGGCGCGCACCTGATGGGCGTGGTGTGCGCTCCGGACCGCACGCTCTGCGGCGGCACGGCGTTCCCCATGCGCTTCTTCCGCTACGATCCGCCGCGCGACCGCTGGGTCAACCGCGAGGCTTTCGGGCAGTACAACACCGTGGCCGCGACGCGCGATCGCGTGTGGATCGGCGCCTACACCCACGGCTTGCTCGAAGAATGGGACCCCGCTGCTCCCTGGGTGGGTACCGGACGCGGCGAGCAGGCCGCCAACCCGGCGGTGCGCTACGAGTGCGGCAACACCATCAACCGGCCCCACGCCTTGCTGCCGCTGCCGGACGGGCGCACGGTGGCGATGGGGGGAACGCCAGGCTATGGCATGACCGGCGGCGGTCTGCTGCTGTATGATGTGGCGGCGCGCACGGGGACCCTGCTCGCGCACACGGAGCTGCTGCCGGAGCACTCGACCATGAGCCTGGCGCCGCTGCCGGACGGCAACCTGCTCGGCGGCACCACGGTCAGCGCGGGCACCGGCGGCGAGCAGCGCGCTCGCGAGGCAGAGCTGTACATCCTGGCGCTGGCCGCCCGCCGGGTGATCTGGCACGCGCCCGTGCTGCCTGGCGCCCGCGAGTACACGGCGCTGTGCGCCCTGCCGGACGGCCGGGTGCTGGGCGTGGCCGATCAACGCCGGCTGTTCGCGTTCGCGCCGGCCGCGCGCCACCTCGTCTGCGTGCGCGACCTGGAGCCCCAGTTCGGCCCGACCCCCTCCCAGCAGGGCCCGCGTGTCTTCGTGTGCCACCCGCAGGACGGGCGGGTCTTCCTGCTGCTGCGCCGGGGCATCGCCCAGGTGGACGCGCGCGACTGCTCCGTGCGACTGCTGGCCGAGGTGCCGGTCCCCATCGGCGCTGGCGGCGACTATCTGGACGGCCGCATCTACTTCGGCAGCGGCTCGCACCTGTACAGCTGCGAGGTGCCTGCTGCCTGACCATGCTCGGCGGGTTGCCCCGGACGTGGCCGGCCCGCGCCCGCAGGGTGGCCGCAGGCGCGCGGCACGCCGGCAGGGCGGCCGCAGGCGGCTCAGGCGGGCAGCGCGAACAGGCGGTTGGCGGCCGGCAGGGTCCGCAGCTCCCGGTAATGGTAGACCTCGGCGCTGCCGACCGGCACGCGCGTCTCGATGACGAAGTCGGCCCAGTCCGGGGCGTTCCAGGCGACGAAGGCCAGCCGCATCGCCTCCACGTGGCGCGCGGTGCCAGCGGTCAGGTCGGGGAGGACGACCGGGCCCGTGTCGACCTGGTACAGGTCGCGAGCGCGGTGCGTGTTGAGCGTCTTCACCGGGTATTCCAGGATGGCCCGCAGACCCGTGGCTGCGCTCTCGATCTCGGTCTGGCCGACGATCGGCTCGAAGCCGTAGGTCGCCGCCCGGATCTGGGCGGCGGTGGTCAGCGCGCGAGCGGCGGGGGCTTCCACCAGCCGGCAGATCTGGCCGCCCCACATGTCCTGGGCGCGCAGGCACGACCGGTACCCGTCATGGGCGACGGCCTTGCGCCGGAAGATGAGGCCCCACTCCGGGCCGAAGACGGGCAGGAAGTCGTAGTTGTCGGCGATGAACAGGTCCTGCGCGGCAAAGGTGTGCTCGCTCTTGCAGGAGGCGGCCTGGATGTAGTCCTCCGCGCAGCCGGTGCGGGTGTCGATGATGCGGGTGCGTGATTCCACCCAGAACCGGACCTCGTTGTCCGGCGACTTCCCCAGCACGAACGAACGTCCGTAGTCCAGCGGTATCACGGTCGGTCCTTTCCTTGGGCGTGGGGCGGGCTCGGCGCCGAAGCGGCGCTGCCGCCCAGCAGTTGCCGGTACATGCCGATCAGGCGCAGCGCGATCTGCCGGTAGTCGTACCGCGCCTCGACGTGACGCCGGATCGCCGCGGGATCGTAGCGCCCGTAGTCCGTCAGCACCTGGTCGAGCCCTCGCGCCAGGTCTGCGGCGTCGCCCGGCCGCACGAGGAGGCCGGTCTGGTCGGTGACGATGTCTGCGGGGCCGCCGCAGCGCGTGGCCACCACCGGGCGACCGCACGCCATCGCCTCGATCAGGACGATGCCGAAGCTGTCGTAGAAGCTGGGCAGCACGATCACGTCGGCCGCAGCCATGCGCGGCGCGATCTGCTCCCACGGCAGCGCGTCGACGAACTCCACGCATTCCTGCACGCCGGCGCGCACGGCCTGCTCGCGGAACGCCGCGGCGGTGCCACTGACCGGGCTGCCGCCGATCAGGGTCAGGACGACATCGGTGCGCCGTCGGCGCAGCAGCGCCAGGCTCTCCAGCAGGACGCCGATGCCCTTGCGCTGGTCCAGGCGGCCCACGTACAGCAGGCGCCAGGGACCCGGGGCGCCGCCCCGCACCGGGCCCGGCCGGAAGAGCTGGCAGTCCACGCCCTGCGGCACGTACTCGAGCTGGCCGGCGGCACAGCCCAGAGCCAGCAGACGCTGCCGCACATCGGTGCTGCTGTGCACCACCCGATCGGCCTGCCGCAGCGCCGCGGCGACCAGGGCGCCCCAGCGCGGGTTGGCGGCCGGGATCTCGCGCACGTCATGGCCGTGCACCGAGATGACCAGCGGCACGCCCAGCGCGCGGGCCAGATGGGCGGCGGCCAGCCCATCCGGGTAGGCCAGGTGGGCGTGGATCAGCTCCGGCCGGTGCGCCAGCGCGCGGCGGACGGCCCCCAGATAGAAGCGCCACGCCTGGCCGAACAGCCGCCGGCCAGGCAGGGAGAGGTAGCGGGGGTAGCGGATCGACAGCCCGTCGCGCACCTCGAGGCGCGGCACGCGCCCGTACGCACTCCACTTGCCCAGGCCGGGGACCGGCAGGAAGAAGGGAGTCGGCGAAATGACCTCCACGTCGCAGTGCTGGGCCAGGAAGCGCGCCTGGTTGTGGACGAACGTGCCCCGGCTAGGGCAGGCCGAACTCGGGTACAGCCTGGAGGTGATCAGGATCTTCACGGTGATGCCTCGACCGCGGCCGCCGCGCTGGCCGACCCGAGCGGGACAGGTGGGGGCATGACGGGCCGATTCTACGGCCCGCCGGTGCCCGGGGCAAATCGCCGGCCGGCGGGGCAGACGGCCGGCAAGGCGGCTGCATGGGCGCCTGCCGGGGCGCCCCTGTCGGGATGCGCGAGCGGGGGCACGCGGCCCGGACCCGCGGCCTGGTGCCGCCGGCTGCTGGTTGCCGGCGGCCGCATCGAGGTCGAGCTTTCGGGCGGGCGGCGCTGCGACGCGCTGCGCCGGCGCGCCCGCGTCTCAACGCCTGACCGCGGTCGCGGCCGGCGCCGCGGGCGCCGGCACCTCATCGTTCGAGGAGATCATGCGCAAGGCGTGGAAGTGGTCCACCACTGGCTACAGCTTCGTGCACCGCGCGCCGGAGGAGATCCTGGCGCTGTGCTGCCGCGCGCGGCTGGGCGGTCTGGAAGTCGCCCCGCCGCTGTTCGCCGACCAGGCCCCGTCCGCGCAGCAGCGCCTCGCCGCGCAGTTCCGCGCTGCCGGCGTGGTGCTGGACAGCTACCATCTGCCGTTCGCCGCCGAAGACGACATCGCCAGCTTCTACGAGACCGTGCGGCGGCGCGCGGTCGACAACATGCTGCGGCACATGGAAAGGGCCGCCCTGCTGGGATGCCGCGTGGTCATCCAGCACCCGTCGACCAGCCGGTACGACGCGGGCCTGGAGGGCCTGGACAACTACCTCCGCCAGGCGAGCCGGAGCCTGGAGACGCTGCTGCCGCGCGCCGGCGAGCTGGGGCTGAAGATCGCCGTGGAGAACATGCTGCCCGGAGAGACCACCGCGGCCGGCACCCCGGGCGAGCGCTTCGGATCGCGGCCGGAGCATCTGGCCCGCCTGGCCGCGCAACTGCCGCACCCGGCCCTGGGCTTCTGCCTGGACACGGGTCACGCCCTGGTGGCCGGCAGCCCGGCCGGAGCCCACGGCTTCTTCGCGGCCATGCAGCCCCGGCTGGTGGCCTTTCATCTGGCCGACAACGCCGGCGACCGCGATTCGCACCTGGCTCCCGGGCACGGGTTGGTGGACTGGCACACGCTGTTTCGCGCCGTGGCCGCGCTGGGCTACGCCGAGTGCATGTGCATCGAAGCCGCGCCGTTCGCCTACGGCCCCAACCTGAGCCAGCCGGTGGAGGCCTGGGTGCAGATGGTCGACGACACCGAGGCGCTGGCGGCCGCGGCGCTGGCGGACTGAGGGCCGCGCTGCGGCCGCGCGCCTCCGGTGACCGGCCATCGCCCGGCGCTGACCGGCGCTGACAGGAGGACAGGGCTCCTCGGGGCCGGCGACGTGGACGGCGGCAACGGCGCCGCTCAGGTGCCGGCGCGCGCCAGCAGCGACCTCGTCGCCGCCAGCGCCTGGGAGGCGCTGCACGGGCCCAGGAGCAGGCTGCCCGCTGCCGGCAGTTCGCCGAACAGCGCCCGCGCAGCCGGTTCGGCCAGCGACGTGCCTGCCGCATCCCGCGGGTCGAGGATGGCCACCGGGACAGGCAGCGCCCGCGCGATCTCCGGCAAGTCGAAGCTGGCGAGCACATCGGGCAGGAAGGCTGCCGCCGGCCAGGTGTAGCTCTCGGCCTCGGCCAGGTCCTGGAAGCTGGCTGGCGCCGACCACGCGACCAGGCCGCCGAGCGGCACGGGAGTCAGCGCCGCGGCCATGAGCGCCACCGCGCCGCCCAGGCCACGACCGGCCAGCACGAGGCGCGCGTACGGCATGCCGAAGGCTGCGTGCAGATGATCCACCAGCGCCGCCGTGCAGCGCGTGCGCAGGGCCAGCACCGCGTCGCCGACAGCGCAGGACAGGTACGCGGTGAGTCGGTCCATGCTGCCCCAGCCGGCCAGCGCGTAGGGGACCAGCGCCGGGGTCGATTCGCCCCAGCCGGGCAGGTCCGGCACCAGGACATGCGGATGGAGGTCGCCCGTGTCCCGCTCCAGCATGCGCGAGAGCTGGGCAGCGGGGCCTGCGGACTCCAGAGCCGCCCGCCGCCCGCCTGGATCGACCCACACCAGCCAGGGCGACTCCGGTCGCGCGAGCCCGGCAGCCGGGGCCAGCAGCGTGGCGGGGACCGGCAGTCCCTCGACCGTGGCCAGCACCTCGCGGTAGGTCTGCGACCACAGCGCGACTGCCGGCGTCTCCTGCCAGCCGGCCAGCGGCCGGGGCGTGCCCACCACGCGCCGCACCGCGGCGGCAGCCGACGCTGCCCCCAGCGGGCCGCGGCTGGCGCGCCGGGCCCGCTGCGCCGCGGCGATGGCCCGGTTCAGGGTGAACATGTTCTGCTCGGCGGCCGGATGGCAGCGGAGCAAGGCGCGCGGCAGCGGCGGGAAGTCCTCGGCGGCCAGCGCCGGCACGGGCCGATCAGGCTCCCGCCGGATCCACCGGTTCATCCAGCCGGCGAACTGCCGCACCTGCGCCAGCGTGTACTCGTGCCCGCCGGCGTCCACGAAGAAGCGGAAGCGGTCCGCCGCGCCTGCCTGCGCGTACGCCGCCGCCGCCTCTCGGGCCAGGGCCTGCGACCATTCCAGGCGGAACACCTCGTCCGCCGCTCCGGCCATGTACAGGGCCGGGACGGGGATGCCGGCCAGCAACACGTCCAGCTCGTCGACGCCGGCTGCCAGTCGCCCCGACCACATGGACTCCGGACAGGCCGCATACAGGTCGCCGACCGGGTGGTCGATCATGCGGTTCAGGCAGCAGCTGGGGCCCTGGCAGGCGATGCGGGCGTCGAAGAGCACGGCGAACAGCGTGGTATGACCGCCGCCGCTGACGCCGGTCATACCCACGCCGGCGGACAGCTCCACATCGGGGCGCGTCTCCAGGTAGTCGATGCACCGCAGGGCATCCAGGACGAAGTAGCGGTTGGCCGAGTGGCCGGTCAGGAAGGTCCGCACCCCGTCTCGGAAGTGGTCGTTGCCGCGCTGCTTCTCCGAGTCTTGACCCGGCGGATCGAAGAGCACGGCCACGAAGCCCAGAGCCGCGAAGGCCTGGGCGGGTACCTGGTAGCTGGCGTACTGCTTGCCGCTGTGGCCTACGGGGATGACCACGGCAGGGAACGGTCCGGCGCCGTACGGCACGAACACGGAGGCGTTCACTTCCCAGCCGGGGAAGGAGTCGAACAGCACGTTCTCCACCCGGCAGTGGCGCGTCTCGTGGACGCTCACCGGGCGCACGCGCAGCGGGCCGCCGGTCGGCCCGCAGGGCATGGGCCCGAACGCCTGCCGCACGTGCTGGCGGATCGCGGCCGCGTATTCCTGCCAGCGCCCGCCGGCGAATGCCTCTTGCCGGCGGCGGGCGGCCCGCGCCAGTTGCTCGCTGGCCAGCCCGAGCAGATGCTCGACCAGTGCCGTGCGCAGATCGCCGGGTGGGGCGAGCGGCAAGGGCAGCGAGGAGGTGGCCTGCACAACCATGGGCAGCACCGACCGATGGCGCGGCGCGCCGGCAGACAGCAGCGGCCGCGCGCGCGCCTGCGCCGGCGTCCCGTCCGGCTCCCGTCGCGCCAGGCCTGCGCCGGCGCGCGCTCCCGCGGCGGTGCGCCGCGGCGGCCTGCGGCCGTGCTGCGGCGGCACGCGCACGCCGCTGAGTTAAGGACCGGACCGGCGGACGGTCAACCCAGCCGCTGTGCGACGCGCGGCGGGGCACGGGCGGGACAGGACGCAGGAGCCGGGACCGCTTGCGCGCGCCGCGGCGATCGGCTTGCGTTGCCGCGACCGGCGGGCGCCCCTCCGGCGCGGCGCCGCAGCCGGCCGGCGCAAGGGCGCGCCGGCGATCGGCTCCTCGGGAGGCGCGACATGGCTCGGCTCTACTACAACCAGGACTGCACCGACTTCTTCTTCACCGCGCGCCACGCCGCCGGCGAGGGTGGGGCGGCCCTGGACAACTTCGTCGACCGCCTGGCCGCTGCCCGGATCGACGTGCTGGTGTGCAACACGAACGCCCAGCTGGTGAACTACGCCAGCCAGGTCTGGCAGACCTTCTGGGACGGGTACGACCCGGACGGACCCGACGACCAGCCGCTGCTCGCCCCGCTGCACGCGCGCGACCCGGAGGCGGCGCGGGCCTGGCGGCGGCTGATCGGCAACATGTGGCACCTGTGGGCCGAAGGCGTCGACTATCCGGGGCGCCTGCTCGAGCGCTGCCGCCGCCGCGGGCTGTCGCCGTGGATCTCGCTGCGCATGAACGACGTGCACAACAACGACGAGCCAGGGCACCCGATCCACAGCCGCTTCTGGCGCGAGCATCCGGAGTTCTACCGGCGCGGTTGCACGGGGTACTTCGCGCGCGCGCTGGACTATGCCCACGGCGAGGTCCGCGACCACTACCTGCGGCTGATCGACGAGAGCCTGACGCGCTACGACGTGGATGGCCTGGAGCTGGATTTCCTGCGCGAGCCCTATGTGTTCAGCCGCGGCGACGAGGCCCGCGGCAGCACGCTGCTGACCGACTGGTTGGGCCAGGTCAAGGAGCAGGTGCGCGCGCATGCCGCTCGCCGCGGCCACCCCATCGCGCTGGGCGTGCGCGTGCCCTCGCGCCCCGAGGCGAGCCTGGCCATGGGCCTGGACGCGCCGGCGTGGGCCCGCGCCGGCCTGCTCGACGTCCTGGTCGTGTCGCCGCGCTGGGCGACCATCGAGTACGACATGCCGCTGCCCCAGTGGCGCCGGCTGCTGGACGGCCGCCCGGTGTCGCTGCTGGGCGGGCTGGAGATCCTGCTGGGCGCACACCCTGGCGCCCCCAAGCGGGTGGTCACCGCGGAGGAGGCCCGGGGTGCTGCCGCCCAGGTGCTGGCCAGCGGCGCCGACGGCGTGTATCTGTTCAACTTCTTCCCGGTGGATCCCCACACCGCCGCCAGCGAGGGCGGCGACTGGCGGGCTGCCGCCCATGCCGAGACGCTGGGCGTGCTGGCGGACGCCGTCCAGCTCGACCGCCTGCCGCGCCGGCACGTGCTCACCTTCTGCGATGTCGCCGGTCCGGAGGGCGGCGAGCTGTTCCGACCGGCGCTGCCGGCCGCCGGCAGCGAGCTGGAATTCGCTCTGCCGACGGGCCAGTGCGTCACGGGAGACGCCACTCTCGAGGTCGTGCTCGAGGCCCCTGCCGGCGCGCCGTTGGCGGCGCCGGCGGCCACGGTCAACGGTGCGGCCGCTCGCCTCGTGCGGGTCCAGGAGGAGGCCACGGCACAGCGGACAGCGACCTACGCGATCGAGCCAGGCACGCTGGCCGCGGTGGCTGCCAACCGCATCCGCCTGCGCGCTGCGGCTGGCAGCCCCATCCGCGTCGTCGGCATCGCCATCCGCGTCGTGCCGCACGGGGCCTGAGCGGCCGGGCAGGCGACTGCGCTGGCAGGCAG
>CAZPXM010000081.1:9564-17374 GCA_964591015.1 uncultured Gemmatimonadaceae bacterium | reverse complement strand
AGCCAGACCGGGCAAGACGCGGCATCGCTGGGGCGGCGGCCCGACGCGCCGGGGTCGGGTGGCGGGGGCACGATATCACGGTGGAGTCCATGGACAAGGTGGTCATCCTGGCCCGCGGGCTGGGAACGCGCATGCGCAAGGCGGACGAACAGGCCAGGCTCAGCCCGCAGCAGGCAGCAGTGGCAGCGACGGGGGTCAAGGCGCTGATACCCATCCAGCGTCCCTTCCTGGACTATGTTCTCAGCGCCCTGGCCGACAGCGGCTACCGGCGCGTGTGCCTGGTCATCGGCCCGGAGCACGACGAGTTGCGCCGCTACTACGGCCACGAGCTGCGCTGCCAGCGCCTCCAGCTGCAGTTCGCTGTCCAGCAGGAGCCACGGGGCACCGCGGATGCGGTGGCTGCCGCGGCGGCGTTCGCCGACGACGAGCCCTTCCTGATGGTGAACTCCGACAACTACTATCCGGTCGAGGCGCTGCGCGCCATGCGCGGGCTGGACGGACCGGGGTTGCCGGTGTTCTCGCGGGCCGGCATGCTGGCCGGCAGCAACATCCCTGCCGACAGGCTGCTCAAGTTCGCCGTCGTCGAGACCGACAGCGACGGGTTCATGCGCCGGATCATCGAAAAGCCCGCGCCGAGCCTCGTCGCGGCACTGCCGGAGCCGGTGGGGATCAGCATGAACTGCTGGCGATTCGACCGGCGGATCTTCCCGGCCTGCAGCGCCATCGGACCGTCGCCGCGCGGCGAGCTGGAGATCACGGACGCCGTGCAATACGCCATCGACCAGCTGGGCGTGCGCTTTCGCGCCGTCCTTTTCCATGCGGCCGTGCTCGATCTTTCCAGCCGGCAGGACGTGGCTGGTGTGGCCGCCCGGCTGGAGGGAATGGAGGTTCGCCTGTGACGCTGGCAGCGCTGCTGGACGGTTCGACGCCAAAATCGCTCTTGGAGCGCCGCGGGCTGAGCGCGGCGCAGGTCGAGGCCAAGGCCGCGCTCTTCGGCCAGGCCGCCGAGGTCCTGGCATCGCTCAGCCCCGACCGGCAGCAGCCGGTCCACGCGCTGTTCGTGCCCGGCCGTATCGAGGTGCTCGGCAAGCACACCGACTATGCGGGCGGACACACCCTGGTGACGGCGGTGGAGCAGGGGTTCTGCCTGGTGGCCAGCGAGCGCACTGACGTCCGCGTCCGCATCTGCGCGGCGGCCTCCGGCGAGCAGGTCGAGTTCGCTCTGGAGCCAGCGCTGGAGGCGCGGCACGGCCACTGGGCCAACTACCCGATGACTGTGGCTCGCCGGGTGGCGCGCAATTTCCCGACCGCGCGCCGCGGCGCGGACATCGCCTTCATCAGCGACCTGCCGCCGGCCTCGGGCATGAGCAGCTCGTCGGCCATGATCGTGGCGACCTTCCTGGCGCTGGCGCGGATCAACCGCCTCGCGACGACGGCGGAGTATCGCCGCGACATTCGCGACGCGCTGGCGCTGGCTGCCTACCTGGGGACGGTGGAGAACGGCCAGACCTTTGGCGGTCTGGTGGGCGACCGTGGGGTGGGGACCTTCGGCGGCAGCGAGGATCACACGGCCATCCTCTGCTCGACAGCGGGCCACCTTGGGCAGTTCGGCTACTGCCCCGCGCGCCACGAACGCTACATCCGGTTGCCCCCGGGGCTGGTCTTCGCCGTTGGCTTCAGCGGCGTCGTCGCGGAGAAGACGGGCGCGGCGCAGGAGCTGTACAACCGTGCCGCGGGCCTGGTGCAGGCCATCGTGCAGATCTGGCGGCAGGCCACCGGCAGCCAGGCAGTGTACCTCGAGCAGATCCTTGCCGCAGATCCCGAGGCGCCGGGCCGTCTGCGGGCGGTGTTGGCCACCGCAGTCGCCGATGGCTTCACCGGTGACGAGCTGGTGCGGCGCCTGGATCACTATGTGGCGGAGAACCACCAGATCGTGGGGCCGGCCGGCGACGCGCTGGAGGCCGGCGATCTGCCGGCGTTCGGCCGCCTGGTCGATCGCTCCCAGGAGCTGACCGAGACCCTGCTGGGCAACCAGGTTCCGCAGACCATCCTCTTGGCGCGGCTGGCGCGCCAGCACGGCGCCCTGGCAGCCTCTGCCTTCGGCGCCGGCTTCGGCGGCAGTGTCTGGGCGTTGATCCACGCGGACCGCGCCGGCGACTTCCTCCAGCGCTGGTCGGCGGACTACGCCGCGGCGTTCCCGGCCGCCGCGGCGCGATCCCGGTTCTTCACCACCGGAGCGGGAGCGGCCGCGTTCCCGTTGGCGGCATGATCCCCCTGTGGTGGCGGTGGCGGCGCGCGCTCGGCCGGCTGCTGGGCTACGAGCGCGAGCTCAGCGCCATGCGCCAGCGGGTCCTCGAGCTGAGCTGGGACGACGCATTCGGCATGTGGACCAGGAGGGCCTTTCTGCAGTTCTGCCGCCTCATGCCCCGGGGTCGCCGGGCCGTCGTCTTCCTCGATCTGGACCGCATGCACGAACTCAACGGGCGTCTGGGCTTCGCCGAGGTCGACCGGCGCGTGCGGGCCATGTTCGCGATTCCGTTCCGGCGCAGCGATCTGGTGGCACGGTGGTACTCCGGCGACGAGATCGCCATCCTCCTCGACGGCGATCCGGCCGCGGCCGCGGTGAAGATCGTGCAACTGCAGCGGGCGGCGGCGGCGCAGGGCCTGTCGTTTCTCCATGCGGTGGGCGAGTGGGACGTCGGCCGGCAGAGCATCGAGGAGGTGGTCGACGAGCCGGCAGCCGAGGTCATGGGTGCCAAGAAGACGGCTGAGTCGCCAGGGGCAGCGCCGCCTGCTGCAGAGGAATGAGCGGCCAGTCGCTCCGCGTTGCGCTGACGCGGCCAACCGTGGGTTGCCCGAGGGCACTGTCGCCTGGCTGTGGCCGGCGTGCGCTCACGCGAGGCCCAGCCTGGCCGCCTGGCGGCGGCCGGCGCCGCGCAGCAGCGCCACCAGGACCAGCACCCCACCGCCTGCCCACGCGTACATCTCCTGCGGGTGCATGTGGTCGAGCAGGACCCCGCCGATGAGCGCCCCGGCGCCTCCTGCCAGGCCGAAGTTCACTCCCGCAAAGGCCCCCTGGGCCGTGGCGCCGGCGCCGGGAGGGGCCAGCCGATGCGCGGCCGTGACGCCGGCCGCCCACATCATGGCGAACGCCGGGCCGTGCAGCAGCTGGATGGCCAGGATCAGCCAGGGTGCCTCGGTCACCGCGTACAGCAGCAGGCGCACGCCGCCGAGCGCCGCGCCCAGAAGCAGCAGCCGCAGCACGCCCCAGCGCCGGATCAACCGATCGGTCCAGTAGAAGAACGCCAGCTCGCTGAGCGTGGCGGCCGACAGCGCCATGCCCATGCTGGTCGGATCGACGCCCACAGCGTCCATGTACAGGAACAAGTAGTGGTGGGCGAAACCCAGACTCGAGCCGCCCACGAAAGCGACCAGCAGGAAGTAGGTCCAGCCGGGGCGGCGCAGCAGGGCGCCCAGGCTGTTGCGCCTGCCGCCGGCTGGGCGCGTGGCCATGGGCAGCGCAGCGGTCGCCAGCAGCAGGACCAGCATCAGGAAGGTGAACAGGCCAAAGGCGCTGGTCAGGTTCGTGCGCTCCACCAGCAGACCGGCCAGCGGCGCAGACACACCCCACCCCACCGCGCCCCACAGGCGCACTCGCCCGTAGCGGTCGCCCCGCTCGCCCAGCAACTGGAGCACGGCATGGTCGGCCAGCGAGGGGATGGGAGCCAGGAAGGCCGCCAGCCCGATCACTGCGGGCACGAGCCAGGCGAAGGTGCCCGCGCGGGCGACAAGCAGGGCGGAGACCCCGCTGCCACCGACGGCCAGCATCAGCACCAGACGATGCCGGTGGCTGCTGTCCGCCAGGGCTCCCCACAGGGTTCCGCCAACCACCGCCAGCACCGGAGGCACGGCCGCCAGCAACCCGATGCGGCTGCCCTGCAGCCCGCGGCTCTGGTAGTACAGCGGGAGGAAGGGCAGCAGCGCGGCCGTGGCGGCATAGTAGGCCAGGTAGAACAGGCGGGCTGCCCACAGGCCGCGTTCGGCAACCAGGCGCCGGGCAGCGTCGGTCGGTTGGCGACAGGACATGGCTGAGTCGATCGGTCGGGCGCGAGCGGCACCGCGCCGCTGGCTCGGCCCGGCACGCGTGCTGGCCGGCCGCCGGGCAGGAGCGGCCACCGCGGGGCCTGGCGGCACGAGAGAATAGCCACGGCGGGCCGTCCAGGCGAGTCGTCCTGTTGTCGAGCAGGACCGGCAGCCCGGCCGGTGCGCCGCCGCGACGCAGCAGGGATTGTGTGCGACGGGTACCCGCTGTTACTTCATGGACGCGGGGGCGGTTGGCGGGAACGAACCGGGTGGATCGCGAGCGGACGCCGGGGCTGCAGGGCCGCGGGGGGGTGTGTCGCGGCCGTCTCGGCCAAACACAAGGAGCGGGGGCGGTGAGCAAGCTGGCGCTTTTGGGGGGCGACAGGACGGTCACGCAGGATTACCGCGGTCTGTTCCACTGGCCCATCGTCACGCCGGCGATGGAGCAGGGGGTGCTGGAAGTGCTGCGGCAGGGCAACATGTCGGGCACCGATGTGACCCGGCAGTTCGAGGCCAAGTTCGCGCGCTGGCTGGGGACGGAATACGCGCTGGCGCACAACACGGGCACGGCGGCGCTGCTGGCCGCGATGTGGGCCTGCGGCCTGGGGCACGGCGACGAGCTGATCTGCCCGAGCATCACCTACTGGGCGAGCTGCATCCAGGCGCTGACGCTGGGCGCATCGGTGGTCTTCGCCGACATCAAGCCGTTCACGTTGAACATCGATCCCGACGACATCGAGCCCCGCATCACGCCGCGCACCAAGGCGATCATGGTGGTCCACTACGTCGCCATGCCGGCGGAGATCGACCGCATCATGGCCATCGCGCGCCGGCATGGTCTGAAGGTCATCGAGGATGTCTCCCATGCCCATGGCGCGCTGTACAAGGGACGGAAGGTGGGCACCTTCGGCGACGTGGCGGCGATGTCGCTGATGTCGGGCAAGTCCCTGGCCATCGGCGAGGGCGGCATCCTGTGCACCAACGACCGCGACATCTACGAGCGGGCGGTGCTCTGGGGCCACTACGAGCGGCACGGCGAACTGGCCAACGACGCGCTGCGGCCGCTGGCAGGGCTGCCGTGGGGCGGGTACAAGAATCGCATGCACCAGCTCTCGTCCGTGGTCGGGCTGCACCAGGTGGACAAGTACGACGAGGAGATGGCGCAGATCGATCGGGCGATGAACTACTTCTGGGACCTGCTGGCGGATCTGCCGGGGCTGGACAGCCATCGTCCCACGGAGCCGCAGACCACCAAGGGCGGCTGGTATGCCTGCAAGGGGATCTACAAGGCCGAAGAGCTCGGCGGGCTGTCCGTGTCGCGCTTCTGCGAGGCGGTGCGCGCGGAGGGCGTGGACGCCTGCTGGCCAGGGTGCAACAAGGCGCTGCACCTGCACCCGCTGCTGCACACGGTCGACATCTTCCACGAGGGCCGCCCCACGAACATCGCCCACCTGCCGCCGGGCGTGGACTGCCGGCAGGGCCCCGGCTCGCTGCCGGTGTCGGAGGCCGTCCAGGACCGCGTGTTCAGCATACCCTGGTTCAAGCGCTTCGACGCCGCGGCCATCGAGCAGTGCGCGGCGGCCGTGCGCAAGGTGGTGGAGAATGCTGCCGAGCTGCTGCCGGGCGATCCGCGGACGCCGGTGCCGGGGAGTCTGGCATTGAGCCCGCGGCGCGGGTGAACCGCGGGAGATCTCGGTGGAGCTGTACTACCCCGACGTGGGGCTGCACGTGCCCACGGTGCTGCTGCCGCGCGAGGGCATCGCCTACGACCGGTTCGCCGTGGTGGCGTGCGATCAGTACACGCGCCAGCCGGAGTACTGGCAGCAGGTCGAGCGCCTGGTCGGCGATGCCCCGTCGGCCCTGCACCTGATCCTGCCGGAGATCCATCTGCACGCCGCCGATCGTGCCGCGCGCATCGCGCGCATCCACCGGACCATGCGCGAGTACGTGGCCGAAGGGATTCTGCAGGCGCGGGCGCCGGGCTTCGTGCTCGTGGATCGCCAGACCGCCCTGGCGCCGTCGCGGCACGGGCTGCTGGTGGCCCTGGATCTGGAGCGCTACGACTACCGCGAGGGGGCGCGCAGCCTGATCCGGGCCACCGAAGGCACGGTGATCGACCGTCTGCCGCCCCGCGTGGACATCCGCGCCGACGCCTTGCTGGAGGTGCCGCACGTCGTCGTCCTCATCGACGATCCCGAGGGCACGGTCATCGAGCCGCTGCTCGGCATGGCGTTGCCCCAGCTGTACGATTTCGAGCTCATGCAAGGCGGCGGTCGCCTGCGGGCCTGGCATGTCGGCGACCAGCGACTCATCGCGCAGGTCGTCCAGCGGCTGCGGGCGCTTTCGGGGGCACAGGCGAGTCCCCTGGGGCCGCCTGCCAGGCACGATCCCGCGCCGCTGCTGTACGCGATCGGCGACGGCAACCACTCCGTGGCGGCTGCCAAGGTCGTCTGGGAGCGCATCAAGGCGGAGTCCACCGATCCGCGGACGGTGGCGGCCCACCCGGCGCGCTACGTGCTGGTGGAGGTGGCGAACGTGCACGACGAAGGACTCGGCTTCGAGCCCATCCATCGCCTGTTGCTGGACGTCGATGTCGACGAGGTGCTGGACGGCATGGAGCGCCATCTGCGCGAGCTGCACCGGCCGGCGCAGCGTCGCCTGTTCGCCAGCCGGGCGGCCTGGCAGGTCGCGGCGCAGCAGGCGGCCGCGCGCTGCTGCGCCCCGTTCATGGCGGCGGGGCGCTACGGCATGTTCTGCAGCGAGGCAGCGCAGCCTGCCCTGGGGCTGGCGGCGCTGCAGCGATTTCTCGACACGTACGTGGCCGGCCACCCGGGGGCGCAGCTGGACTACATCCACGGCGACGAGACGCTGGTCGCCCTGGCCGCGCAGCCGCGGGCGGTGGGCTTCTTCTCTCCCGCGGTGGCCAAGCACGGGTTCTTCGCGACGATCGTCCGCGACGGCCCCTTCCCCTGCAAGACCTTCTCGCTGGGCGAGGCGGACGAGAAGCGGTACTACCTCGAAGCGCGCCGCATCCTGCCGTGAACCCGCCCCGGCGCCGGCCGCCCGCGCGAGGTCCCGCGCCGCGGCGCCGGCACCGATCGGTCGCAGGCGTCAGCGCAGCACCCAGGTGGCGCGCAGCGCCGGGACGATCGCGGCCTGACCGCGGCCGCGGTCCGCGCGCATGACAGCGGGTCCCAGGCCCACACGGGCGGCGGCCGATTTCGTCCCCCGTGGCCTGGCCACGGCCCGCCCGACGAGCCAGAAGCCAGTGTCGGCGCCCAGGGCGGACAGCAGCGGGGCCACGGTCTTGGCATCGGGGGCGACCACCAGGTGGGTCGCCACGCCCAGCAGCAGACCACCGCCTGCGCCCAGCAGGGCGAGCCGCGCCTGATCGGTGGACAGCTCCTGCCCGGCGAAGCGGTCTTCGCCCAGCCACCCGCCGGCCACCAGGCCCGCCGCAGCTGCCGCGCTGTAGGCGCGGTGCTGTTCGATGTCCGCCAGGGCGACGAGGGCGCAGGCGCTGTAGGCCCCCAGCCCCGCCGTGACGACAGTGGCTTCCACGTCGCCGCTCGAATGCGGCACGCGAGCGGCCAGCCGCTGGCCGCCCCAGTAGCCCAGCGCCGAACCCGCCAGCATGGTGGCCGCTCCGGCGCGGCGGTGGTGGTCCAGCCACCCTCCCAGATCGGCGGTCGCGGCGCCCAGCGCGAGGCCGTACTTGCCTGCCCAG
>CAZPXM010000081.1:0-9554 GCA_964591015.1 uncultured Gemmatimonadaceae bacterium | reverse complement strand
CCGCCTTCGGGCGCGACGTGATCCACCATCCAGCCGGCCACCAGACCGCCGACGCTGCCGCCCATGCCAGCGGCCAGGTTGCGGCGCAGCCCAGCATCACCCGGAGCCAGCTGGCTCAGCAGCACGCCGTGGGCGATCCCGGTCAGGCCGAAGTGACCGCTGGCCTGCGCCTGGCTCTTGCTGAGCGCTCGGTCTCGGGTCAGCGAATAGGGGACGAAGAAGCCGGCGCTGCCGGTGACCAGGCCGGTCACGCGCGCCGGCCGGCCATGCAGGTCGAGGCTGAGCGGGAGCGCCCACGAGTAGAAGCCGTAGCTCAGCAGGAAGCTGCGCACCAGGAAGCGCGTCCGGCCGCTGCGGTCGGCTGGCGACGGCGTCCGGGCGGCTGCCAGCTCCGCAGCGACCCGCCGACGCAGCTGCAGACCCTGGAGCGGGTCGAGCACGTCTCGGAACTTGACCTCGGCGGAGTCGGTCTGGCAGTGCAGCTCCAGGGCATAGGACCCGTCCGGCAGTCGGTACAGGCGAACCTCGCGCAGCCCTGGGTAATCGGCAAACAGGGGCAGGCGGCGCGCGACGGCGGCACGGAGCACGGGGGCTCCCGCCAGCGTGTCCAGCGGGACGAGCACCTCCGGCTCGCAGTGGCCGGCCGTGGCCAGGGTGGCGCTGCTCAACACGGCCAGGACCCAGACGCACCAGGGGCCGCGGAACTGCTGCGCCGCACCCGCAGCAAGCAGAACTCCCGGCCTGCACATGGATCGGCCCTCCGTGTTGCGGACATGCAGCAAGGGCGAACACGCAAACCTGCGGGCGAACATACGACGGGCCAGGCCGCATCGCTACCGGGATTCTGCCGGCCGCCGGCCGCACGACCCGCCCCGGACCGCGCGCTGGCAGTTGACAGGGAGGCAGCCGCGTCGCTGTGTGTGCGCCATCCTGGGCAGGCGAGTTCGCCCGGGGCGGCAAGGGGCGCTGGCGCCCGTCCAGGCCTCCCGAGCCGCGCGGGCCGCTGCGCCCATCACAGGGGAGTGCCGAGGAGGTCGCCATGGTCGTCACCGGTATCGACAGTTTCATCTGCCGGGTGCCCGTCAGCGAGCGGGCCCAGGCGCACGGTGTATCGCCGGTCATCCCGGTCACGCGGGTGACCACGGACAAGGGCCTGACAGGCTACGAGTTCCACCCGACCAGCGCCCGCGCCCTGGCACGGGCTCGCCAGTTGCTCATCGGCCAGCAGCCGCACGCAGTGGAGCGCTGGCTCGCACAGGGGCTGGGGCGGGCTCCAGCCGTGGAGATCGCCCTGTGGGATCTGCTCGGCAAGGAGGCGGGTCTGCCGATCCGCAAGCTGCTGGGCGATCACAAGGATCGCATCGACTGCTACCTGACCTGCGTCTGGCCAGGCGCGGCGGACCAGTCGGACGTGACCTACCAGGACCAGGCCAGGGATCTTCGCTACTACCAGCAACATGGCTTCCGCGCCGCCAAGATCCGCTCGTTCCGGCGTCCCATCGAGGCCGACGCCGAGGCAGTGGCCGCGATCCGGCAGGCCGTGGGCGGACGCGAGGACTTCCAGATCATGATCGACCGCACCGGGCCCTACTCCGGCACGGTGTGGACGCTGGACGAGGCGATCATCATGGCGCGCCGGTACGAGGATCTCGAGGTGACCTGGCTCGAGGAGCCGCTGAACCGCGGCGACGTGTTCGACCATGCTCGCCTGCGCGCCACGGTGGACATCCCGATCACCGGCGGCGAAGGCGATCGGGGGCTGTCCATGTTCGCCAAGTACCTCCAGCACGGATCCTTCGACATTCTCCAGCCCGAGCCGTACAACTGCGGGGGGCTGCTGCTCACCAAGAAGGTGGCAGCGATGGCCGAGGGCTTCGGGGTGGACTGCGTCTGCCACGGCACCCATGGGCTCGGGCTGGCGGCGCGGCTGCAGATCGAGGCGGCGCTGCCCAACTGCTGGATACTCGAGGTGGCGTTGACCAACCCGCCGCTGCTGCCGTGGGAGCAGTGGGAGCACTGCCTGGCTCTGGTCAACCAGAAGTCGCTGTTCGAGGTGGACGATGGCCGCTTCGTCATCCCGGATCGCCCGGGCCTGGGCCTCGAGGTGGACGACGCCGCCATCGAGCGGTACCGCGTGCGCTGACGGCCAGGGCGACCCGCTCGGGCGCTGTCACCGCCCGGCCCTGGCGCTACAGCCAGAGCCGGTGCAGCAGGTGGAACAGCGCGTGCAGATGGTCCATGTGATCGGGTGCCGAGTTGCCGGCATAGGCCAGCACCTGGAAGCCCCCGCGGCCGGCCGCGCCGACCTGCTGCATGCCCAGCGGCCCCCAGTGCAGGACGGGTACGCGGTCGAGCCCCAGCTCGGCCAGCAGGAAATCGGCGCACTCCGTGGTGCTGGCGTACGTGCCGGGGAACACGGCGGAATGGCTGACCAGGAATCGCTTGCCTCCGGCCGCCGCGAGCCGGGCGAAGTCCACGAACGGCGCCAGGTCCTCGGTCCGCAGCCGCCCCCCCGAGGCCAGGGGGGTGCCGTCCGGCACGTAGCTGGCGTGCAGCCCATCGAGCAGAAGGACGGCGTCGATCGCGCCGGGATCGTCCCGCAGCGCGGCGCGCACTGCGCCGTAGCCGGCGCTGAAGCCGCTCAGCGTGAGCCGCTGGACAGGCGTCTCCAGCCGGGCGCGGATGGCTGCGCACAGGCCCGCCAGGGCGCCGGGCCGGTTGAACGGCCGTTCGTACGCGCCGGAGCCCGCTCCCAGGTCCACGGTGGCAGCGACCCAGTCGCGGGCGCTGACATGGACCGCGTACTCGACGGCGCGCGCGCCGCCGTGGCAGTGCACCAGAAGGTCGCGTGCGCCGGCTGCCGCGCGCGCCGGTACGAAGACCTGGACGGGGGCCGGCAGCAGTCCCTCCAACTGGAAGCGTTCGCCGGCGATGCCGGTGTCCGGCAGGGGCTCGTGGGCACGGACTCGATCGACCATCGGGGACGGGTTCTGGGGCAGCGGGCCGCGGGGAGTCATGCGGAGGTCTCCTCTCCCGAAGCTCGGCCTGTCGCTCACCGCCACTCGTGCCGGGGGTAGCGCCGCCGCAGCTCCGGGCGCAGTGCCGGATAGGTGGTGCGCCAGAAGCTGGCCAGATCGTCGGTCACCTGCAAGGGGCGCAGGTGGGGTCCGAGGATCTCCAGCAACAGGGGCTGGCGTCCGGCAGCGATGCTCGGCGTGCGCGTCAACCCGTACAGCTGCTGGATCTGCGCTCGACCCCGCGGGGGCTGGTCAGGTCGGTACTCCACGCGCAGCTGCGCTCCGCCTGGCAACGGGAGGCGCGTCGGGGCCATCCGCTCGACGAACTGCTGCTGCGCCGCCGACAGCGCCGCGCGCACGGGCGCCAGGCAGGGGCGGCCGCGCAGATGCGCCGCGCGCGTTGCCCCCGCGACGATCTGGCGGAGCACGCCGGCCAGCTGCTCGGCGTCGTAGGTGGGCAGGCTGCGCTCGGGGAACAGGCGGGCCACCAGCCGGGTCCGCCACAGCCACTGCTCGACCTGCTCATCCCACCGATCCAGACGGACCTCGCCGGCCAGGATCCGCTCCACCAGCAGCGGTGCAGCCGCCTGCGGGTCCACCCTGGCGGCCCGCTCGCGACGGTAGACCAGGCCGTCGTAGAGCCATTCCTCGTGCTGCTCGACCGCGGCTTCGGCGGCGTTCCAGCTGGTGACGGCGCGCGCCTGGATGCGGTCAGGGTGCACCGACTCCAGCCAGGCCAGGTCGATGGCGCTGGCCAGCGACAGCACGGTGCGGACTCTCTGGCAGCCGTCGGACACCTCGCGCACGTCGGCGGCGACCACGGCCTGGCTGTGGGAGGCGACGCTGCGCGCGTCCAGCTCCACGCGCCGCTGGCCGGCCATCGCGCACAGCAGCGTGTCGGGGCCGCGGCGGATGGCCACCCGATCGAAGTACGCCACCAGCAGACACTCGAGCAGCGGGCCTGTGCCAGCCGCGTCGGGCGCCGCCGCCGCTGGTGTGGCAGCGGCGGCCCGGGCGCGGGCGCCCCGCGCTGCGGCCGGCCGTCCCCCGCCAGCGTCGCGCGCCGGCGGCCCGAGCGCGCGGGCGGCCCGGGCGCCGACTGCCTGCAGGTACTGCTGCCAGGCGTGGTTCACCTGCCGGCAGACCTCTGCCCGCACTCCCAGTTGCTGGCAGGCGGCCGGGGCGAAGCCGGCTGCCCGCGCCGCCAGGAAGGCCTGTTCGCGGACCTCCAGGTCGGACGGATAGGCTGAAGCAGGGCTGTGCGCCTGCCGGGCGCGCGCCGCCCCGGCGAGCAGGTCGCGCTCGCCCAGCATCGCCGCCCACAGGGCTGCCCGCCGCACGCAGTGGCGCTGCCGAGCCGCCAGCAGCAGGCGCCCCAGGCGCGGGTGCAAGGGCAGCGCCGCCAGCTGGTGGCCGATGGGGGTGAGCGCTCCGGCAGGGTCCAGCGCGCCCAGGTCGCGCAACAGCTCGCGCGCCCGCGCCACGGCGTGCGGGTCGGGAGGATCCAGCCAGAGGAACGCCTCCACGTCGCGCTCGCCCAGGGCGGCCAGCAGGAGCATGGCACCGGCCAGGTCCACTCGCTTCACCTCGGGCGTGTCGTGTGCCGGGCGCCGGCTGTGCTCTGCCGCAGACCACAGGCGCACGCAGGTGCCGCACGCCGTGCGGCCCGCCCGGCCGGCGCGCTGCTCGGCAGCGGCGATGCTGATGGGCTCGGTGTGCAGGGTGTCGATGCCGCGCCGCTGGTCGTGGCGCAGGACGCGCGCCAGGCCGGCGTCGATCACGTGGCGCACGCCCGGAATCGTGATCGACGTCTCGGCGACGTTGGTGGCGACGATCACCTTGCGCCCGGGTGCCGGTCCCACGGCCGCGTCCTGTGCCGCCGCTGGCAGTCCGCCGTGCAACGGCAGCAGCAGCGGCGGTGCGGGCAGCCGCGCCGTCGCCGCCGCCGCGGCGGCGAGCGTGCGGGCGATTTCGTACTGACCGGGCATGAAGACGAGCACGTCCCCTTCGGCGCCGCTGGCCAGCAGCTCCACCAGCGCCGCGGCGGCCTGGTCCCACGGCGGCTCTCGGCGGGCGGCGGGACGATAGGACACGGCGATGGGGAACGCGCGGCCGGCCGTCGCCAACACCGGGCAGGCCAGCGCGGCGCCCAGCCGCTGCGTCGGGAGCGTGGCGGACATGACCACCAGGCGCAGCTCCGGGCGGAGCGTCGCCTGCAGGCGGCGCACCCAGCCCAGGGCCAGGTCCGCGGCCAGGCTGCGCTCGTGGAACTCGTCGATCACGACCACCGCGACGTCCGCCAGCCGCGGCTCGGCCTGGCACTGGCGCAGGAACAGCCCGTCGGTGACGAAGCGGATGCGCGTGGCGGGACTGACGACGCGTTCGTAGCGCGTCTGGTAGCCCACCAGGCCACCCAGGGGGACCTGCAGTTGCTGGGCTACCCGGCGCGCCACCAGCCGCGCCGCCAGTCGGCGCGGCTGCAGCACGACGATCTGTCCCGGCCAGCCGCCCGCCGCCAGCAGCATCTGCGGCACCAGGGTGGTCTTGCCGCTGCCGGTGGGAGCCGCCAGCACGGCTCGCCCGCAGTCGCGCAAGGCGGCGAGCAGGGCCTGCTCCAGGCCCCGCACGGGCAGCTCATCGGCCGGCATGGGTCCGTGCCTGCCGCGGCAGCCTCCCGGCGCTGGGGCGCCCCGTCCCCCGCGGGCGCTGTCGGTGCCGCGCGCTGGTGGACACCGCGCGCGCCCTCACGTCCGGGCGTGGGCCGCCACCTTGCGGAAGAAGTCGGCGAAGATGGGGTCCCGGTGCACGGTGGTGGCGGTGCGGATGAAGTGGCGGGACGCGTCCACGCTGTAGGTGAGCTGGTCGGTGAGGATGGGGCTGTGGACCAGGTCGGTGGGCACCCAGGCCGCGTTCAGCAGATAGCCGATCGTGGAGATGTCCCAGATGACCTTGGACCAGGCGAAGTGATCCGAGCTGTGGGCCGTGAAGATCTCCACCAGGTAGTCGCCGATGGCCCCCTGTCCGGCCAGCCAGGTCCGGATCTCGGGCACGGTGGTCTGCAGCAGCGCCGCGACCGCCTGACAGGGGATATGCACCAGCGGCACGCCGCAGTCGAACACCAGGCGCGCGGCGGCAAGATCCTGCTGGAGGTTGAACTCCCGCGCCGTGGGCCAGTACAGCGGGTTGCCGCCCAGCCAGACGATGACGATGCGCTCCACCAGCCGTGGCTCCAGCAGCAGGGCCGAGGCCACGTTGGTGATCGCGCCGATGGCCACCACGTACAGCGGCTCCGGCCCGCGCAGGGCCCGCTCGATCAGGTCGGCAGCGGCCTGGCTTTCCTGCGGTCGATCCGGGGCAGCCAGATAGCCGCGCGAGCCGCGCAGCACGGGCACGGGGCTGGGCAGGCGCAGCCGCTCCAGCAGGCGGTGGATCTCGGCGAAGCTGCGCTCCATACCGTCGGCGGGGCCGGTGGAGTTGGCGTTGTGGAAGGGCGCCGCATACAGCGCCTCGACGTGCAGGCGCTCCGGTGACAGCAGGGCATGGACGACGGCGAACTGATCGTCGATCTCGTTGTAGGTGTCGGTGTCCAGCACCATGCGCACCTGACCGACAGGTGCCTGCAGGCGTGCCAGACGCTGGGCCTCCGACAGAGCAGGAAAGGCCATGAGTCGCTCCTGACGAAGAGGGACAGGCTGCCGCCGCCGGGGCGTGCGCGCCGATCGCACGAGCCTGGAATCCGCGCCTGGCCCGGCCGGACCCCGGCGGCTGGCTAGCGTGGATTCTCCAGCGGCACGGCATGCGCGGCCACGTACTGCTCGATTTGCGCGGCCACCTCGAAGCGCTCGAAAGGCCCGCCCGGGCCCACGTAGTAGAATCGTTCGCCGTACTCGATCCCGTAGCGCCGTCCGACCTGCCGCGGTTCCTCCAGCCCGAACAGGCGGCAGTAGGCCCGGTCGGCGTCCTCCTCGCTGCCATCCAACTCCGGCAGGCGCAGGCCCCTGGCGGCCAGCTGGGCGCGCAGGTGCCGGCCGTGGGCGCCCCCCGGGCCCTGGGCCTTGTTGGCGCTCATCGCGGCGATGCGAGGCTCCAGGTGTCCCGAAATGTCCACGACGCGGTTGCAGGGCTGACCAGGCCGGCAGACCCAGTAGTAGCGCTCGCGCACGCCGTGGGGTGCCAGACCGCAGGCCAACTGCTCGGGGTAATCCTTGTCCATCGCCGCCATCCAGCAGGCGGCCTCCACTGCCCTGCCGGTGACGTAGTGATCGGGGTTCTCCTCGTTCGGGCCCCAGTGATTGAAGGTCAGCACGGTGTCGATCTTGAGGGCCCGGATGAGGAAGATCAGGCGACAGCGCAGCTCCAGGATGGACGCCTCGTCCAGACGGTGGTTGCGGTAGCCGAGGTTGATCACGCGCTGGAGCCCCAGGACGCTGGCCAGCTCTTCCACCTCGCGCTCGTTCTGCAGGATCGTCGCCCCGATGCTGGGCGTCGGGCCGCACTTCTCGTCGTTGGTCGTCTGGATGAGGTACCCCGTATAGCCTTCGTCGATGAGCTTGGCCACGGTGCCGCCGCAGTAGAACGGAATGTCGTCCGCATGGGCCTGGATCGCGGCGAGCACCTTGCCCTGGTGCGGCTTGCCGGGACTGTACCGCTCGATGACGACCTCGCCCGTCTCCACGTGTTGCAGTCCCATGGTTCCCTCTTCTGGTGTGGCGCTGCACCGGCCCGCTCCTCTGGCGCGGCGGCCGGGCGTGAATCTACGCACTGCGGCGGGCGGTTCAAAGGCGCCGGTCGCCTCGGCGCACCCGCCACGACGCGTTGACAGCGGCCGGCGCAGCGCCGTACCGTTGGGCCCTGGCAGGCGCCACCGTCGCGGTCGCGGCGCAGCGCGCCGGGGCGCTCCGGACGGTGCGTCTGCACGCTGGGCGCGCGACGGGGCAGGGTGATGCTGGCAGCCGAGGAGCCGAAGCCGGCGGTCGTGGTGCCGATCGACGGCATCCTGGACCTGCATGCCTTCCGTCCCCGCGATCTGGGGACGCTCGTGCCGGAGTACCTGGAACAGTGTCGCCGGCGCGGCATCCTTCAGGCGCGTCTCGTGCACGGCAAGGGCACCGGGGCGCTGGCGCGGGGAGTGCAGGCGCTGTTGCGGCGCCTGCCGGCAGTGGTCGGTTTCCGGCTCGCGGGCCCCGGGGCGGGCGACTGGGGTGCCACGCTGGTGTGGCTGGCGCCGCTGGCGCCGCCCCTCCCACAGGGCTGCGGGCGGCGTGACGGCACGGCTGGGCAGTCGGCGGCGGGGCCCCAGAGCTCCGCGTCGGTGTCGAGCGCACGGGGGCAGGAGGAGCCGATGGCGGCGTGCGAGGAACAGCTGCTGGCGACCGTGGACAGCCTGCGTGGCCAGCAGCACGACTGGACCGTCGAGCTGGTCCGCATCCCCACGGTGAACCCCTATGCGGGCGACGAGTCGGCCGGTTCCGAGGCTGCGGGGCAGGACTGGCTGGAGGATCGTCTGCGCGCCCTGGGAGCCACCGTTCGCCGCGTGCCGGTGCCGCCGGACGTGTACGCGCGCGGCGGTATCATCGGGCCAGCGGAGCGCTGTTGGGAGGGCCGCACGAATGTGGTGGGCACCTGGGTGCTGGGTGACGGCAACGGTCCGGCGATCCTCCTCAACGACCACATGGACACGGTCGGCACCGCGGGCATGACCGTGGCCCCGCACGCGGCCACGGAGGCGGCAGGGCGTCTGTATGGGCGGGGTGCTTCGGATACCAAGGGCAACCTCGTCATGGGCCTCATTGCGGTGGCGGCGGTCCTGCGGCACCAGACCGGGCTGCGCGGCCGGATCGTGTTCGAGTCCGTGGTCGACGAGGAGTGCAACGGGGCCGGTGCGGGCACCCTGGCCTGCTGTCTGGCGGGCATCACGGGCGATGTCGCCATCTGCCTGGACGGCGACGGCGACCAGGTCGATGTCGGCTGCAACGGCGTGGCCACCGCCCGGATCCGCATCGCCGGCCAGGCGGCGCACGGCTCGGGCAGCGGTGCGGTCAGCGCCCTGGACATGGGCATCGTGGCCAAGGAGGCGATCGACGCGTTCGCTGCGGAGCACCGGCGGGAGTTCCCCCAGTGCGCGGTGAACATCGGCGTTTTCCGCGCCGGCACGCTGCCGGCCATCGTGCCGGCCGCGGCCGAGCTGCAGGTGAACCTCAACTACGACCGGCGCGACGCCGAGCGGGCCGCCCAGCAGTCGGGGCAGTGGGACGGCCGGGTGTTCCGCGCCCGCTTCGAGGCGGCCATGGGGCAGCTGGCGGCGCGCGCCCCGTGGTTCGCAACGCACCCCGCCGAGGTGAGCTGGATCAAGGACATGTACCCGTACTGGTGCGATCCCGCCGACGCCCGCATCCAGACGATCCTGGCGGCGGTCGCCCAGGTCCGCGGGGCACCGGTGGCCACCCGCACGCTGCCGGCGTGGTTCGATGCGGCCCATCTGGCCCGGCAGCTGCGCATCCCGGCTGTGGGCCTGGGGTTCGGCGCGCCGGGCACGGC
>CAZPXM010000080.1:0-17420 GCA_964591015.1 uncultured Gemmatimonadaceae bacterium | reverse complement strand
GCGGCCCCGCCGCGCGGCGGGGCCGCGTTCGTCACTGCCCGGACAGCGCTGGCGTGCCCCCCAGGGCGAAGGCGCGGGCCAGTTCGTCGCAGCGCTCGTTGTCCGGATCGGCCGCGTGGCCGCGCGTGTATCGCCACTCCACCCCCGCGTGGTTGAGTTGATCCAGCTCCTGCCACAGGTCGCGATTCAGCACCGGGGTGCGGTTCGCCGTGAGCCAGCCACGGCGCTTCCACCCGTGGATCCACTCGGTGATGCCGCGGCGCAGGTACTCGCTGTCGGTGACCACGACGATCTGCGGGCAGGCGCGCACGCGCCGGAGCGCCTCGATGGCGGCCTTGAGCTCCATGCGGTTGTTGGTGGTCCGTGCCTCGGCACCACCGAGCTCGACGATCCTGCCGTCCGCGTACCGGATCCGCGCCGCCCAGCCCCCTGGCCCGGGGTTGCCCAGGCAGCCGCCATCGCTGTACACGGTCACCGGCGCGCCGGCTGTCGAGGCGCGGGACCCACGGCCGGCCGGCCCCGCGGGCGAGGCATCGACGGCGGCCAGGCGAGCCGAGGCGTGGTCAACGATCAAGGCTACCCAGCGGCCCGCCTCGTCGGTGGCCAGGCGCAGCCCCGGGTGAATCTCCTGCGGCGCGCCGGCAGCCGCGGCGCGCGCGAACTCGATGACGACGCGGTCCGCGCCGCGCTCGTACCGGATGCGCACTGTCTGTCTCCGCTCGTCCTGTTCCCGTGTCCCGCCGCCGGGCGCGCGGCCAGGGCAAGCCTTGCCGGGCCTTGCCGGGCCTTGGCGACGCTGGTTATACTCTCGCCTCGCCCTCCGCATCCTCCCTCTGCCCGAAGGATGGCCCTGAGATGGAGCATCTGACACAGTACATGCGCGACCTGCAGCGAGCAATGGTCGCCCTGGATCTCCAGGCTGTCCGCCGCCTGCGCGATGCCTGCGCCGAAGTGCGCGCGCACCACGGCCGCATCTTCGTCTGCGGTAACGGTGGCAGCGCCGCCACCGCCAGCCACATGGCCAACGACCTGGGCAAGGGAGCCAGCTACGGACGGACGCTGCGCTTCCGCGCCCTCGCGCTGACCGACTGCGTCCCCTGGTTGACCGCGCTGGCCAACGACGCCAGCTACAGCGAGGTGTTCGCCGAGCAGCTGCGCAACTTCGCCGAGCCGGGCGATCTGCTCATCGCGATCAGCGGTTCCGGCAACAGCCCGAACGTGCTGCGCGCCGTCGAGGTCGCGCGCCAGATCGGACTGCGGACCGCCGGCCTGACGGGCTTCGGCGGCGGCCAGCTCGCCAGCCAGGTGGACCTGCCTGTGGTCGTCGACAGCCACCACATGGGCCGCGTGGAGGACGTCCATCTGATCGTCGTGCATCTCATCTGCTATTACTTCATGGAGCAGCCACCAGCATGAGCCCCGTAGATGCGAACATTCCGCACCCCTATCCGCCGTCCCTGACCGAGGTGCTGCCGGCGGAACCACTGCTGCTGATGGGGGCCGGCCCCGTGCCCGTCCCCACCGAAGTGGCGCGCGCCGGCGGGCTGGTCATCAACCATCTCGGCGCCAGCATGAACATGGTGGTGCGGCACATCAAGGATCTGTCCCGCTATGTCTTCCAGACGGCCGACGAGCACATCTTCGGAGTGTCGGGGCCCGCCTCCGCGGCCATGGAGATGGCGGTGGCCAACCTGCTGTGGCCGGGACGATCCGTGCTGGTGCTGCGCAACGGCTGGTTCAGCGGCCGCTTCGCCGAGATGGCGGCCGGCGTCGGTGCCGACGTGACCGTGCTCGCGGTGCCCGAGGGCCGGCCGGTGACGGCGGAGCTCGTGCGCGCGCGGCTGGCGGAGCGCCACTTCGACGTGGTGACCATGGTGCAGGGGGAGACCTCGTGCGGGGTCTGGACCGCCGAGCTGGAGCAGATCGTCGGTCTGGTGCGCCAGCACGGGGCGCTGAGCGTGGTCGACGCGGTGTGCACGCTCAGCACGATGCCGCTCAAGAAGGACATGTGGGGCATCGACGTGGTGTTCACCGGCGCCCAGAAGGGCCTGTCGTCGCTCCCCGGCGTCTCGCTCATCTCGTTCTCGGAGGCGGCCTGGCAGGCGGTGGAGCGGCACCCCGGCCCCAAGCCGCACTGGTGTCTGGACGTGCTGCGCGCGCAGCGCTTCTGGGGCGAGCACGACTACCATTACACGGCGCCGGTCCCGGGTCTGCTCGCGCTGCACGAGGCCTTGCGGCTGATCTGCCAGGAGACCCTCGAGCGGCGCTTCGAGCGGCATCGCCACAGCTCCTGCGCCCTGCAGGAGGGGATCGCCGCGCTGGGGCTCCAGCTGGCCACGCCCAAGGAGTACCGACTGAACTCCGTCGTGGCGATCCAGGTGCCGGCCGGGGTGAACGACGTGCGGGCCCGCGCCTACATGTCGTCCATGTTCAAGGTGGAGATTGCCGGCGCCTTCGGCCTGGACATCGTGCGCATCGGCCAGATGGGAGAGCAGTGCCGCGCGCCCAACCTGTTTCGGGTGCTGCACGCGCTCGGCGTCGCGTTCACCAAGGAGGGCGCGCGCCTCGACCTCAGCGCGGGCATGGCCGCCCTGGAGGCCTATCTGGCGCAGTACGCCGAGGACACGTTGTAAGGAGCGGCCAGGCGGCGCCGATCGCGCGGCGCGGTCAGCGCGCGGCCGACCCAGGCTGCGGCTTGTGCTCGCCGGCCCCGGCCGCGCTCGGTCCCTGCCCGTAGGCCAGGGCCACCTGGATGAGGCGGCGGCCGGACGCTGCCTCGGCCGCGACGGGCTGCCCGCTGAACGCGTCCACCGTCACCAGGCGGATCCCCGGCGGCCGCGGGAACTCCGCTGCGGCGTCCTCGGGCGTGACCGCCATCATGAAGTCCGCCCAGATGGGGGCGGCGCCGCTGCCGCCGGTGAGCTCGCGGCCGGCCCGGTCGACCAGGCCGAGCGATCGCCTGTCGTCGAAGCCGACCCAGACACTGGTGACCAGCTCCGGGGTGCAGCCGGTGAACCAGATATCGGTGTTGTCGTTGGTCGTGCCGGTCTTGCCGGCCACCGGACCCTTCATGCCTGCCCGGCGGATGGAGTACCCCGTGCCGTAGTCGACGACCAGCCGGAGCATCTGGAGCAGCTCGTAGGCCAGCTCGGGGGCGACGACCTGGTGGATCTCCGGGGCATGGGCGAACAGCCGCCGGCCGGACGCATCCAGCACGCTGTCGACCAGCGTCGGCTCCACGTGCAGCCCGGCGGTCACGAAGGCCCCGTAGGCGGAGGCCATCTCCAGCACGGTGACCTCGTTCACCCCGAGGGCGATGCTCATGTGCGCGCCCATCCGACCGCTGAAGCCCAGCCGCCTGGCCATCGCCGCCACGCGCTTGGGGCCGGTCTTCTGCGTGATCTGGACGGCCACGGAGTTCGCCGATCTGGCCAGCGCCCAGGCGGCCGTGACCGTGCCCATGTACTGGTTGCGGTAGTTGGCCGGCGTCCAGACCTGTCCCTGGACCACATAGCGCCGCGGCTCGTCGACAAAGCGCGTGAGCGGCGTGATCGCGCCGCTCTCCAGCGCCGCCAGATAGGCCACGGGCTTGAATCCCGACCCGGGCTGCCGGCGGGCGGTCAGCGCCCGGTTGTAGTAGCTGGTGAAGATGTCGCGGCCGCCCACCATGGCCCGCACCTGGCCGGTGTGCGGCGCCAGGCACACCAGGGCGGCCTGCACGTACCGGCTCCGCTGGTCCGGCGAAGCGGTCTCGAAGGGCCGGAACCCCAGCCGCTCATCCAGTGCCGCGAGTCCGGCCTGGACGGCGCGCTCCGCCTCGCGCTGATAGCGCGGATCGAGCGTCGTGTAGATGCGGAGCGCTCCGTACCGCAGCACGTCCTCGCCCCACCGTCGCGCCACCTCGGCCTTGATCGCCTCGGCCCAGTAGGGCGCCGGATTCTGCGGCGCCTGCTGCGGCGCGAGCAGCTTCCTGGCGTCCAGGGCCGCGTAGCGCTCTTCCTCGGCCTGGCTGAGATAGCCGGCGGCGCGCATGCGGCGCAGCACGTGCCGGAGTCGCTCGGTGGCCCGCTCCGGCCGGTGCAGCGGGTTGTAGGCGGTGGGCGCGTTGATCAGCCCCATGAGCAGCGCGGCCCGCGGCACATCGAGCTCCGCGGGGGTGATGCCGAAGAAGGTGTAGGCAGCGTCCGCGATGCCGTACGCGCTGGCCCCGTAGAAGACGCTGTTCAGGTAGAGCTCCAGCAGCCGGTTCTTGTACACGGGCGCCTCGCCCAACGGGCCCAGCTCGGTCCCGGGGAAGGTGCGGGCCATCAGCGCCTCGAGCTGCAGCGCCAGCAGCATCTCGGCCGCCTTGCGGCGAATGCTCTTCTGCGACGAGAAGAACATCCTCTTGATGAGCTGCTGCGTCAGCGTGCTGCCGCCGCGGCGGCCGTATCCTTCGGTGACATTGGTCCACAGCGCCGCGACGATCGCGCTGATGTCCACCCCCGCGTGGTCGTAGAAGCCCTCGTCCTCGGTGGCCAGCAGAGCCTGCACGGCCGCCGGCGAGATCTGGGCGAGAGGGGCCCACCGCCGCGTCGCGTTGAACGAGAAGATGTGTTCGCCGGTGGACGCGAAGATCTCCGTGCCCGGGCGCACGGACAGCTCCTCGTAGCTGTCCGGCAGGCGCGGCAGATGGCGGGCGACCTGGATCGCCAGCAGCAGGCCCGCGACGAGGCACGCCAGCAGCAGCAGGCCCGCCACCGCGGCCCCGACCAGCAGCGGCCTGCGCCACGGGCTCATGGCCGCCGTCCGGGTTGCGCCTGCAGGACCCGCCACAGCGTCACGCCCGGCAGCTCGAACGGGACCGCTCGTCCGCTCGCCATCGCCACGCGGCCGCTCACTCCGTTCTGCGTCCCCTGCAAGTGGATGGTGCAGCTCGGGCCCTCTTCCCAGACGCGCTGGATGCGCTCCAGCTCGGCCTGGCGCAGCTGGGCAGCCCAGTCCTGCAGCAGACCCTGGAGAGCCGCGTCCACGCTGGGCTCGCCGCTGAGCGCGAGGCTGTCGGCCGGTACCGCCGCCAGCGCCGGTCGCAGCACCTCCTGCCAGTAGGCCCGATCGGCAGTGCTCATGCGGGCGAAGTCCCAGCCAGCCGGCAGCCGCGAGGCGCGGAGGCGGTCGCCCAGCGCCGCGAACAGCTCGCCCGACTCCAGCTCGGCGGCAGCCCGGGCCCGGGCCTGGGCGACCAGCGGCTCGCGGGGCAGCCGGATCACCTGGAGAAGCTCGACCCCGCAGCGGTAGGCCAGCAGCGAGGCGGCCAGGTCGCTCATCTGCTCTGCCTGCAGTCGCTCGATCCGGAGCGGCGTCTCCCGGTGCTCCATGGACAGCACGGCCGTCCCGGACCCGGTGCGCTGCAGCAGATAGCTATTGGCCGTCACGGCCGGCGGCACCGCCGTTGCCGCGGTATCCGGCGGGCCGGACTGGAGCAGCCGCGCCCGCGTCTTGCGGCTGGCCAGCATCCTGTCCCACGCGGTGCCGCTGGCCGGCCGGCGCGGGTTGGTCGCCAGCAGCCACCTGCCGACCAGCTTGCTGGGCAGGTGGGTCCAGTGTTCCGCAAAGGCCAGGGCCACCGCCAGCAGCAGCAGTCCCGTCAGGGGTGCCAGCACGCCGGCCAGCCAGACCAGCGGCGAGGCGCGCGGCGGCCGGCGCACCGCATGCACCACCGGGCCGGTCCTGCGCGTGAAGTACTGGCTCTGCTGGGGCGTCGTCGACACCGGCGAACTCCGCGACGGCCGGGCTGTGACACGGACCTGGTATGGGGCGCCGGCAGCGCCAGGCGAAGCACACGTGCCGCGCGCGTCCGGCCACCGGACCCCCGCGCGGCACCAGCGCGCGGCGCGCCCGGCCGCTGCAAGAAACTCGCTAGCCCCCCCGCACTCTGGCAAGTTGGCGGCGCGCGGGGCCGGGCGCGCGCCGCGCGCCGTTGGCGGAGCTATTTCGCCGATGGTAACTTACCGCGCAGACACGGCAGGGAGAGGGAGCGCACATGAGCACGTTGGCGAGGCGCGACAGGGTGCATCTTGGCTGGAAGCTGGCGATCCTGGCGATCGCGGCGCCAGTGGTCTGCGCGTGCGGCGGCGACACGAGCACCGGCAGCGGCGCCGCCCTGGACCGGGTGGCTCCGCCGGCTCCGACCGGGATCAAGGTGGACAAGATCCGCGACGGCGAGGTCTGGCTGAGTTGGGATCCGGTGAGCGACGACCGCGAGGGGCCGGTGCGGTACTGCGTGTACCGGGCAGCGGCCGGGGGCAACCCGGCAAGCGTCGATACGACCTATCACACTTCGTTCCAGGACTTCGGGCTGGAATACGAAACCGAATACACCTACCACGTCACCGCGATCGATGCGGCCGGCAACGAAGGGCCGCCGTCGGCCCAGATCGCCGGCCAGCCGCTGAACAACCTGGCGCCGCTGGCGCCTACCGGCCTGCGCGCCTTCGCCCACAACCTGGCGCTGTTCGCCGGCCAGACGGTGGACATCTCCCTGGACTGGGACGCCAACGTGGAGACGGATCTGGCGGCCTACCGCCTCTACCGCGGCTCGGCGCCGGGCTTCCCCGTGGGCCCGAGTTCGCTGCGGGCGCAGACCCTCGCGCCCCGCTTCGTCGACGAGGACGTGCAGGTGGGCAGGACCTACTACTACCGCGCCACGGCGATCGATCGCGGCGGCAAGGAGAGCCCCCTGTCGGCCGAAGTCAGCGACGTGCCGCTGCCGCTGGCCGTGCTGCTGGAGCCCGTGCGCGGGGCATTCACCTCGGCCACCCCCACCTTCCGCTGGATGCGGGTGGAGGGGGCAGTTGCCTACCAGGTCATCGTCACCACCTCGCCGACCAGCGGCGAGATCTCGGCCGTGGCGGTCACGGCCGACACCGTGGCCGCCTTTCGCGGTCGGCCGGTGTCCGCCGGCGCGACCTACCAGCTCGCATCCGGCCAGCTCTACTACTGGAAGGTCGTCGCCAGCACTCGCGCCAACGGCCAGGAGAACTCGGTGACCGGCGTGGAGAGCTTCAAGGTCAGATGAAGCTGGATGCGGGAGCCCTTCAGATCGCCCGCAGGCTCCGCGCCAACGGCCATCGCGCCCTGCTGGCGGGGGGGTGCGTGCGCGACGTGTTGCTCGAACGCCCGCCCCAGGACTGGGATCTGGCAACGGACGCGGCGCCCGCCCAGGTCATGGAGCTGTTCCCGCGCACGGTCGCGGTGGGCGCCCGCTTCGGCATCGTCAAGGTGCGGCACGCCGGCGCCGAGTACGAGGTCGCCCAGTTCCGCCGCGACCTGTCCTACGCCGACGGGCGGCACCCGCTCGCGGTAGTGCCGGCCGATGCCCGCACGGACGCGCTGCGCCGCGACTTCACCGTGAACGCGATGTTCATCGATCCCGAGACCGGCGCCGTTCTCGACTACGTCGACGGACAGCAAGATCTCCAGCGCCGCCTCATCCGCGCCGTCGGCGATCCGGAGCGCCGCTTCGCCGAGGACCACCTGCGGATGCTGCGGGCGATTCGCTTCGCAGCGGCGCTCGACTTCGAGGTCGAGGAGCGCACCCGCGCGGCGATCACGGCGCACGCCGCCTGCATCCGCGCCATCAGCGCCGAGCGGGTCGCAGCCGAGTTGACCGCCATCCTCACCGGCGCGCGAGCCGGCAGCGCGCTCCGCTTGCTGGAAGGGACAGGGCTGCTGGAGCACGTCCTGCCGGAGGTGGCGGCCACACGGGGTGTTGCCCAGCCTCCGGAGTACCATCCCGAGGGCGACGTCTGGACGCACACGTGGCTGACGGTGGACCGACTGCGCGCCCCCAGCCCCGTCGTGGCGTGGGCGGCGCTGCTCCACGATGTGGGCAAGCCGCTCACCCAGTCGCAGGCGGAACGGATCCGGTTTCACGGTCACGAGGCAGTGGGCGCCGAGGTGGCCCGGCGCGCGGTGCAGCGCCTGCGCCTGTCTCGCGACGACGCGAGCGCCATCGTCGGGCTGGTGGCGGAGCACATGCGCCTGCGGCACGCCCGGCAGATGCGGCCCGGCAAGCTGCGCCGGTTGCTGGTGGGGCCGCGCGGCGCCGACCTCCTGGAGCTCCATCGCGCCGACTGCCTGGCCAGCCATGGCGACCTCTCCCTGTACTGCTTCTGCCGGCAGGAGCTGGCGGCGGCCACGGCCGCCGTGCCGCGGCCGCAGCGCCTGCTGACCGGCGATGACCTGCAGGATATGGGGTTCCGGCCCGGCCCCGCGTTCGGGGAGATCCTCGCGGCGATCGAGGAGGAGCAGCTGGCCGGTGGCATCGCCGACCGCGCGGGGGCTGCGGCCTTCGTCGCCGCCCGCTTCGGGGCGCGGCGCGCCGGGGCGCCGCAGCCAGTCGCCGGCGCGCCGCCGGCCGCAGCCGCGGGTCGAGCGGCCACCGATTCACCGGACGGCGCCAGCGCGGGAGCGACCGCCGATGGCTGACCCCGGACGGCCGCCCGAGCCTGGGGGGGGCGCGTGCGCATCCGGCGCGGCGACCGCCGGCGGGTGCGCGCCGCGCCTGCAGGATTACCGGGCCCACTACACCGCGGATGCCGAGTTCCTCTCCTGCTACGAGCCGATGCACGCGGACCGGCAGGCCGCCGAGAAGCGTCGCCTGGGCTGGCTGGTGCGCTGTCTGGCCCCGCGCCGCGGCGAGCGGCTGCTGGACATCGGCTGCGGCTCCGGTCTGCTGGGCAGCCTGGGCGCCGCCGCCGGCGCGCGCGTCTGCGTGCTCGACATCGCCTGGCGCGGCGTCGCCGGTGCGCGGGCGCGCTTCCCGCAGCTCGAGCAGGCTGTCGTCGGCGACGCGTATGCGCTGCCCTTCGCGTCGGAGAGCCTGGGGGCCGTGGTTCTCTCCGAGGTGCTCGAGCATCTGGAGGACATGCCGCGCGCCCTGGCCGAGGTGCGCCGCGCCCTGCGTCCAGCCGGGCGCGTGCTGGTCAGCGTGCCCTACCGGGAGCGGATCCTGTACCACCTCTGCATCCACTGCAACCGCCTGACGCCCGCCAACGCGCACCTGCACCGCTTCGGCCGCGGCGACCTCGAGTCGCTGCTGGCCGCCAGCGGCCTGCAGCCGCGACGGACCTGGCTGCTGACCAACAAGCTGCTGGAGCGAGTCGGTTTCTCGCGCTGGACGCAGGCCTGGCCGCAGAGCTGCTGGCGGCTGATCGACGCCGCGGCGAATCGCCTGCTGGGGCACGCCGGGTACGTGTGCGTGCTGGCCACCAAGGTGCGGTGAGGCCATGGCGGCAGGGGGCCTGACCCGGACGGCGGCCGTCGTCGCGCTGGGGCGCGGCGCCACCACGTGCAGCGTGCTGGCCATGTGGGGCATCCTGGCCCGGCCGTGGACCCAGTCCCAGTTGGGCGTCTTCCTGGCGCTGTGGACGGCGGCCACGACCCTGGCGCCCATCTTCACGCTGGGTCTGCCCACCGCGCTGCTGTGCTCCTATCCGCGCCTCGCTGCCGAGGATCGCCGCCGGCTCGTGTGGAGCGCGGCCGTGCTGCTGGCGATCGCCGGAGGCGTTCTGGCGGTGGGCGGCCGGCTCCTCGCGCCGGCGCTGGTCGCGTGGCTGCAGCCAGCGGCGCTGCGCGACGCGGAGGGTCTGGCGCAGCTGCTGACTGCCTTCACGCCCTATGTGTTCGCCGCCGTCGCCGGCGGCTTCGTCGAGCCGGCGCTGGTGGTCGCCGGGAAGGCGGGCTGGCAGGCCTGGCTGGCGGCGGCCACCGGTGCAGGGATGCTGGGCGTGGCCACCGCCACGCTGCTGGCCGACTGGAGCGTCGCGGCGACGCTCTGGTGGTTGTCCGCGATCAGCGTCATCCGCCTGGCCGGCGGCACCGTGCTGGTGAGCCGCGCGGTCCGCGCCCCAGGCCGGCTGCCGCCCCCCTCTGCCGCCGTCTCCATGCTGTGGCGCGACGCGCTGCCCATCGGCCTGGCCGACGCGGTGGGCAGTGTGTCGCGGTACACCGACCGCCTGGTGGTGCTCTTCTTCTTCGCCGCAGGCACCTTCCCGCAGTACCAGTTGGGGGCCGTGGAGGTCCCCGTCGGCCTGCTGCTGTCGGCGATCGTCACGGTGCTCGTGCCCGAGGTGAGCCGCCTGTATGCCGCGCACCGTCTCGATGGCATCGCCAGTCTGTGGCGCCTCGCCGTCGGCCGGCTGGCGCTCCTCGTGCTGCCGCTGTCGGCGTTTCTCTTCGCCTTCGCGCCGCCTCTGCTGAGCCTGTATGCGACCGAACGCTACGCCGAGGCGCGCTGGGTCTTCCGCGTCTTCCTGCTGGCGCTGCCGTTGCGGTGCGCCGTGTACAACCCGCTGCTCGTGGGCATGGGCAAGGCGCGATGGGCCCTGTGGGGAAGCGTGGGCGACCTGGCGGCCAACGCACTCCTCAGCGTGGCGCTGGTCCGGTGGCTGCTCAGCCGCGGCAGCTCCCTGGCGTTTCTCGGCCCCGCGGCCGCCGCGGTGGCGGCCACCTACCTGCAGGTCGCCTTCCTCGTCGGCGCCATCGCCTGGCATCTGCGCTGGCGCCTGCGAGAGGTGCTGCCGTGGGGGGTCCTGGCGCGCGTGGGTGCCGGGGCGGCGGCGGCGGCGGGAGTGGCCCGATGGGTGGCCGCAGGCTGGGAGGCGCCCGCGGCGGTCCTGGGCGTCGGCACGCTGGCCTTCGCCGCGCTGGCAGGTGCGCTGCTGCTGGCTTCGCGGCCCGATCGGCAGGAGCTCCGGCGGATGCTGGCGAGTCTGCGGGGAACACCGCTGGCCGGCTGAGTCGGCTTGCCGGATCCGGCGAGCCGGCCTAACTTGCCTGCCGCTCCGGGCGCCGGCGGTGACGCGGGCTGGCCCATGGACCTCGGGCGCGGCGTGTGTGGCGCACCGCCGCTGCCGCGGCAGCCAGGCACCGCGAGCCTGTTCGGGAGAGGGGCCATCCTGGCCCGTCGCGCGAGAGCGAGTCATGAAGTGCGTGGTGCTGGTGCCCGACGGGGCCGCAGACTACCCACAGGAGAGCCTCGGCGGCCGCACACCGCTGCAAGCGGCCCGCACGCCGGCGATGGATCGTCTGGCTGCCGAGGGGCGCAACGGAATGGTGGCCACCATCCCGCCCGGCAGGCCTGCCGGCAGCGACATCGGCAACCTGGAGATTCTCGGCTACGACAGCCTGGTGGACTACACCGGCCGGGCACCGCTGGAAGCGGCCAGCATGGGCGTGCCCCTGGCGAAGGGGGCCACCGCGTTCCGCTGCAACCTGATTCACCGCGACGGCGACACGCTCGTCGACTACAGCGCCGGCCACATCACCACTGCCGAGGGCCAGGAACTCATCCGACTGCTCGCCGGCCGGCTGGAGCGCGATGGCGTGCGTCTGTACCCAGGCGTCCAGTACCGACACCTGTTGGTCCTGGACGATGGCCCCGAGCAGATCACCACCTATCCGCCCCATGACATCATGGGGCAGTCCATTGCCGCGCACCTGCCCAGCGGTCCTGGAGCGGCGCGCGTCCGCGAGCTCATGGAGGCTGCTGCGCCCATCCTGGCCGCGGCGCCGGTGAATCGGGCCCGCGCTGCCGCGGGCAAGTTGACCGCCAACGCCATCTGGCTGTGGGGCTCGGGGCGCGCCCTGCGGCTGACGCCCTTCGCCCAGCGGTTCACCGGGCGCGGTGGGGTCATCTCCGCGGTGGACCTGGTCCGGGGCATCGGCGTGGCGGCGGGCATGGAGATCATCGAGGTGCCGGGCGCCACGGGCTATCTGGATACCAACTACCGCGGCAAGGCCGATCGCGCCCTGGAGGCCCTCGCGCGGCTCGATCTCGTCTACGTGCACGTCGAGGCTCCCGACGAGGCCGCGCACAACGGCGACACGAGCGCCAAGATCCAGGCGCTGGAGGACTTCGACCGGCACGTGGTCGCGCCGATCGTCGCCGGCCTGGCGAACTGGCCGCAGCGCCGCGTGCTCCTGGTGCCCGACCATCGCACTCCGCTCCAGCTGCGCACCCACAGCGCCGAGCCGGTGCCTGTCGTCCTGTGGGGAACCGGCGTGGCACCGGACGCGGTGCAGCGCTTCGACGAGACCGCCGCCGCCGCCGGCGCCCTGACCCTGGCGCGCGGCCGCCAGCTGATCGAGCTGTTGATGTCCCACACTGTCGCCTAGCCTGGGAGGGGCAGCAGCGTATGGCGCTTGTCGTGCAGAAATACGGCGGGACCTCGGTCGCCACGCCCGAGCTGATCCGCCGCGTGGCCGAGCGCGTCGTGGCGCGGCACCGGCAGGGAGACCGGATGGTGGTGGTCGTGTCGGCGATGGGCGACACCACCGACGAGCTGCAGGCGCTGGCCAGCAAGGTGAGCCGCAATCCTCCGGAACGCGAGCTGGACATGCTGATGGCCTCCGGCGAGCGCATCTCGATGTCGCTGCTGGCGATGGCCATCGCTGACCTGGGCGTGGAGGCCGTGTCGCTGACGGGCAGCCAGAGCGGCATCATCACCGACGCCGTGCACCAGAGCGCGCGCATCACCGACCTGAAACCGCAGCGCCTGCTGGCCGAGCTGGAGAAGGGCCGCGTCATCGTGGTGGCCGGCTTCCAGGGGGTGACCCCCGACGACGAGGAGACCACCCTGGGTCGAGGCGGCTCGAACCTGACGGCCGTGGCCCTGGCGTACGCGCTGCAGGCCGATGTGTGCGAGATGAACACCGACGTGGACGGCATCTACACCGCGGACCCGCGCCTGGTGCCGAACGCCCGCAAGCTGCCGCTGATCTGTCCGGACGAGATGCTCGAGCTGGCCAGCTCGGGGGCGCGCGTGCTGCAGTCGCGGTCGGTGGAGTTCGCCAAGAAGTACGGCGTCGCCATCGTCGTGCGTTCCAGCTTCAACGACAATCCCGGCACGCTGATCAAGGAGACCGAAGGCATGGAGAAGGTGCTGGTGCGCGGCATCGCGCACGATCTCAGCGACGCCAAGATCACGGTGCGGCACGTCTCTGACCGTCCGGGGATCGCGGCCGCGCTCTTCGGCGCGCTGGCCGAGCGACACGTCAACGTCGACATGATCATCCAGAATACGAGCGAGGCCGGTACCACCGACGTCTCGTTCACGGTCAAGGAGGGCGACCTCGGCAAGGCGCTGGAAGTCTGCCAGCGAGTCAAGGCCGAGATCGGCGCCGCCGACGCGCTGGCGGACTCGGAGATCGCCAAGGTCTCCGTGGTGGGCGTCGGCATGCGCAGCCATCCTGGGGTCGCTGCCACGGCCTTCAAGGCGCTGGCCGACGCCGGGATCAACATCCAGATGATCAGCACCTCGGAGATCAAGATCTCCATCGTCGTGCGGCGCGCCGACTGCGAAGAGGCTGTCCGCGTGCTGCATGCGGCCTTCGGCCTGGAGCGCGACCCCGGCGGCAACTGACGGCTGGCCGCCGCGGTCCGGCAGCGGCGGGGATCCCAGAGGCGCGTGGCGCGGGCCACGTCGCGAGCGCGGAGAGAAGGACATGTCGGGCGATCGCCTCCGCTTCGGCATCATCGGCGCTGCAGGCCGCGGCAGCAGCTTCGTGCCCACCCTGATGGTCCACCCCCAGACCGCCGTCACCGCGCTGTGCGACGTGCGCGCCGAGGCCGTGGCAGCGCGCGGTCGCGAGCTGGGCATCGACCACGTCTTCACCGATGCCGAGGCCCTGCTGGACAGCGGCACCGTGGACGCGGTGGTCATCGGCACGCCCATGCAGTTCCACGCGCCCCAGGCCATCATGGCTCTGGAGCGCGACATCCACGTGCTGTGCGAGGTGACCGCGGGCGTGTCGGTCGAGGAGTGCCGGGACCTGGTACGGGCCGCGCGCCGCAGCCGCGCCACGTACATGATGGCGGAGAACTACGCCTACATGCGCCCCAATGTCCTGGTGCGCGAGCTGGTGCGGCAGGGGCTGTTCGGCGAGCTGTACTACGGCGAAGGCGCCTACATCCACGAGCTCAAGCTACTGAACGAGGCGACGCCGTGGCGCCGGCGCTGGCAGACCGGCGTCAACGGCTGCACCTATCCCACCCACAGCCTGGGGCCGGTGCTTCGCTGGTTCGAGGGCGATCGGGTGACGGCCGTGTGCGCCGTGGGCTGCGGGCACCACTACCGCGATCCGCGCGGCGAGCGGTACGCCATGGAGGACTCGGTGACCATGATGTGCCGCCTCCGGTCCGGCGGGCTCGTGCAGATCCGGGTCGACATGCTGTCCGACCGCCCCCACCAGATGGTGCACTACGCGCTGCAAGGAACCGACGGCTGCTACGAGGCGGGGGACGGCTACCAGGGGCCGGCCAAGGTGTGGCTGCGCAGCCGGAGCTCCCAGCCCCAGTGGGAGCCGCTGGCGGCCCTGGAGGAGTTCCTGCCGCCCCACTGGCGCACGCCTCCGGAAGCGGCGCAGCGGGCGGGCCACGGCGGCGGCGACTACTGGGAGGTCCAGGACTTCGTCGACGCAATCCTGCGGCAGCAGCCGCCCCCCATCGACGTCGACGTGGCCATGGACATGACGCTGCCCGGGCTCGTCAGCCAGCAGTCGCTGGCCCAGGGCTCGTCGTGGGTCGCGGTGCCGGACTCCCGCAACTGGACCTAGCGGCACCGCAGCCGCCGCGGCCCTGCAGCGCCTCCCACTCCTCGTACACCGCCATCACGGTCTGCGGGTTGGCCCCGGCCCCCATCTCGAGCTGCGCGATCAGCCCGCCGCGGGGATCGTACAGGTGCGCCCAGACCTGGCGGACCGCGGCGCGGCCCACCTCCGGGTCGGCAGCCGGCAGCACGTGCTGTCGGTCGATCTCGCCCCAGAACACGATGCGTCCCTTGCCGAGGCGAGCCAGCTCGCGCAGATCCATGCAGAACAGCTGATCGAGTTCAGCGCGTCGACGCCGATCTCGATCAGCTCGGGCAGGATGGGAGTGATGTACCCGTCCGAATGCATGAACACGGCCTTCCCGTGCGCGTGCGCCAGCTCGCAGTAGTCGCGGTACAGTGGCTTGAACAGCGCCGACCAGACAGGTGGCGGGATGAGCAGCTGGCGCTGGCCGCCCCAGTCGTCCATGAACGAGATCGCGTCCACGTCCGTGGTGACCCAGAACTCCAGCTCGCGCAGGTAGAACTCGTGGATCGAGCGCAGCAGCGCGGCGGCGCCGCACTCCGGCATCATGATGTCGACCATGCTGTTCTCCGAGCCGCGCAGGAACTGGTACCGCTCCCAGGGACGGGGACAGCATCCGGCCTTGACGAACAGCTCGGTGGCCGCGCACGCGGCATTCACGCGGTCGCGCGCCGCGGCCACGTCTTCCGGCAGGATCTCCAGCGGCGGGCGCACGCGGCGCCAGTCGGCGATGGCCGGCAGCAGCGGGGTGCGCACCTCGCCGATGACTCCGGGCTGGATGTTCGTGAACGTGCAGCCCCATTCGTCGACGTACGCACCGGCTGCATAGGGATCGCCCTGGACGCGCGGCGACGGCCGGTACACGGTGGGAACGCCGCCGAAGTCGCTGGGGAACCGCCGCTGGATGGCGGCCACTGCCTCGGGGTAGTGCTGGTGCGCCCAGGGCAGGGTCCACAGATCCACCGGGATCCGCTCGGGCGACGCGAACCGCAGGCACTGGTGGACGATCTCGCGTGGCGTCGATGGCATCTGGAGCCCTCCTCGCAAGCGCCCCCGTGGGCCGGTGCGGCGCCGATCAGCCGCGTACCCGGTAGCCCCGGCCGGCCTCCATGAAGGCCTGGATGTTCTCGATCGGCGTCTCCTGCGGCAGGTCGCAACCGGTGCTGAGGATGTAGTTCGGATACGCGTCCATCGCGGCCAGCAGGGCGCTGACCTCGGCGCGGACCTGGTCGGCCGTCCCGCTGAGGATGGCGCCGGTGGGATTGACGTTGCCGATGATCGCCGTGCCGGCAGCGACCAGGCGGGCTGCCGCCGGCAGGTCCACCCCGGCGGCCAGCGAGTCCAGACTCACCCCGTCGACGCCGGTGGCCGCCATGGCGCGGACCAGGTGCATGGTGTTGCCACAGGTGTGATAGATCGTCGCCAGGCCGGCGTAGCGGCAGCTCTGCGTGATGTGCGCCACGTACTGGGCCGAGAAGCGCTCGAACTGAGCCGGCCCCAGCATGACCGCGCTGGGCTCCAGGACGCAGACGACCTGGGCGCCGGCCGCCACCAGCAGGCGCATGTACTCCTCGATCTTCTCCGTGCACAGCTGGCACAGCTCGGTGAGCAGGCCCGGATCGGTGAGGGTGGCCAGCGCGGCCTCGTCCGCGCCCATGATCAGCGCCGCCAGGGAGTAGGGACCCGTGACGTAGGCGCCGCGCAGCATCGCCGCGGGCAGACCGATGCTCATCAGCTTGACGGTCTCCACGTAGCCCAGCAGGCGGGAGTCGAAGCCGATGTTGATGCGGCGGCGGTTCGCCAGCTCGTCCCTGGTGAACCGCCCCCTCATCACGGTGGCCGAATCGTCCGTGGGGAAGAGGGTATAGCACCCCAGTGCGTTGGCCTCCACGGCCAGGTCCATGAGCGGGAAGATCGCATCGGGCTGGAAGCGCTCCGCCAGCGCCTTGATGACCCGGAAATGCTCGCCGTAATTCTGCTGCGCCAGCTTGATGTTGCAGCCCGTCAGGCGCAGCCCGGGGAAGCCCATCAGGGGAACGACCAGGCGCCGTCCTTCGGCGTACGCCTCTTGAGCGCGAACAGCCAGCGTCTGGCGAGCGACCACCGCGGGAGATCCTCCGCCTGCAGGTGCGAGCAGACCGATGGCGCGGCTGAACCGCCGGGCCGCGCCGGCGTTGCTGGCGCGCGGCCGCGGCGGACCGCTGGCCCCGGCCGATGGCCGCGATCGACCGGCGCGGGTCAGCCAGTCAGCGAAGATAGCGGCAGGCTCGCGCCGCTGCCAGGCATCCCGCCAGGGCAACGCGTGCCGGCGGCCGTCGGTGGGCGTCCCGGCGAGCGGGTCCGGGTGCCAGCCGCGTGGTTGGAGGACAGCCATCGACCGATCGGCGGCAGGGTCCATGCAGGGGCCCGACTCGCGTGTCCGTGGGCCCGCGCCGGCCGCTCCCGACGGACACCCCGCCGCGGGGCGGCCAGCGCTCGTGTGGGATGCGCTGGTGATCTGCGGTCCGACAGCCTCGGGCAAGACTCGGCTCGGAGTGGAACTGGCCCTGCGCCTCGACGGCGAGATTCTCTCGGCGGACTCCCGGCAGGTGTACCGGGGCCTCGATCTGGGCGCCGGCAAGGATCTGGACGAGTACCGGACGCCGCGCGGCGCGGTGCGCTGCCACCTGCTGGACCTGGTGGCGCCGACCGAGGTCTACACCGTCTGGCGCTACCTGGCCGACTTCGCGGCGGCTTACCGCACGGTGCGGGCCCACGGGCGGTTGCCGGTGGTCGTCGGCGGCACCGGCCTGTACCTCGAAGCC
>CAZPXM010000079.1:0-17473 GCA_964591015.1 uncultured Gemmatimonadaceae bacterium | reverse complement strand
TCAGCACAGCGACAGCGCAAGGAGTGGCGCGATGACCGATGGCGGCGCAGCGGCGGACGGCGCCGAACGCCGGAGTCTGGTCCGGCGGATGCTCGGCGTCTTCTTCTCGCCCGGCGAGGCGTTCGCCGCGTTGGGCCAACACAGCGCGTGCTGGGACTGGATCGTGCCCACGGTGCTCGTGGCGGCGGCGGGTCTGACCAGCTTCTGGCTGACGCTGCCGTACATCGAGGCGGAGAACCGGGCCCAGGTGCTGGCCAGGCTGAGCCATCTCTCGCCGGCAGAGCAGGAGAAGGCCGTGGCCATGGCTGTCCAGGCCTCCAGGATCTTCGGCCCCGTCTTCGTGCCCGTGAGCGCCCTGCTCATGGTGCTTGGAGCCGGGGCGGTTCTGCTGGCCATCGGCCGTCTGTACCTCGGGGCGCCGGTGGCCTACACGCAGACGCTGGCCGTCTGGGCTCATGCGTCTCTGGTAAACGTGCTGGGCTTCGTGGTGCGCGTGCCGCTGATGCGCGCCAGGGAGACGATCAAGGTGTTCCTGGGGCCGGCGGTGCTGCTGCCGGACGCGATGCTGGACACGTTCGTGGGGCGAGTCCTGGCCGGCGCCGATGTGTTCATGGTCTGGCAGGTGTGCCTGGCCGGCTATGGCCTCGGCGTGATCGCGGGCGGGCGCGTGGGCAAGGCAATGGGGACGGTGCTGGTGCTCTGGGCGCTGGTCGTGGTGGCCATGGCGGGCCTGCTGCCCCACGGGCCGGCGGCGTCGGCGGGAGGATGAGCCAGTGACCAGCACCGCGCCAGGGCGCCGCCGGCGCCACCGCCGGCGCCTCAAGGTCGTCATCGGGCTCGTGCTCGTGGCGGCCATCGGGACCGCCGTGTACCTCAATCTGCGCAAGGCGAAGCGGGTCCCGACCTTCCCGGCCGTGGCGGTGCAGCGGGCCGATCTGGTCGACAGGCTGGCCGAGACGGGCTCGATCGAGCTGGTGCGCACGGTCGAGGTCAAGTCCACGGTGGCCGGCGAGGTGCGCAAGCTGTTCGTCGAGGCCGGCGAGTGGGTGAAGACCGGCCAGCCGATGGCGGTGATCGATCCCGACCCGAACCAGTCGCTGCTGCTGTACCAGAAGCGCTCGGCCGTGGAGCGCGGCGAGATCAACCTGCGCGAGCAGGAGCGCGAGTTCGAGCGCAAGCAGTCGCTGTTCGCGCGGGGCATGCTGCCGGCGCAGGAGTTCGAGGCGGCCCAGACCCAACTGACCCGCGCCCGCAACGACCTGCGCCTGGCGCAGCTCGAGCTGGCCATCCTGGAGACGAAGGCCAACCTCGGCGGCACCGAGCCGCAGCGTCAGGCGGCCGAGCTGGACGAGGTCCGCGTCCTGGCGCCCATCGGTGGCATCGTCACCCAGCGGGGAGTCGAAGTCGGCGAGGTGGTGGCCTCCGGGCTCAGCTCCTACACGGGCGGCACCGTGCTGTTCGTCATCGGCGATCCGAGCCAGATGGTCATCCGCGGCGACATCGCCGAGGTGGACATCGGCTCGGTGCGCGTCGGGCAGGAGGTGGACATCGTCGTCGACGCGTATCCGGACACCACCTACCGGGGCCGCGTGCGCTGGGTGGCGCCGGTGGGCCAGCGCAAGCAGAACAGCCCGCTGGTGACCTTCGACGCCGAGATCGACATCCTCGACCGTGATCCGCGCCTGCGCCAGGGCATGTCCTGCGACATCGACATCGTCCTGGCGCGCCGCGACAGCGCTGTATGCCTGCCCGTGGAGGCCGTGCGGCGGATCGAGCCGGAAGACAGACGGGAGGACGAGGGGCAAGGCAGGGCCAAGCCGCGCTTCGTGGCCTACCGGGTCCGGCCGGACGCGGTAGGCGCGGCGGTGGCGGCCGCCGGGGTTGCCGGGGCGGCCGGCGCTGGCACGGCCCTGGCGGCGGTCGCGGACACCGCTGCCGCCGGCAGCGCCGCCCGGCCAGCCGCCAGCGGGGGGACAGCGGCCGATTCGGCCGGCGGCGACTCGGCGGCGGCCGGCAAGAAGCCGCCCGAACCGCCGCGGTTTCCGCTGACCCGGTTCGAGGAGGTGGAACTGGAGGTGGGCCTGGAGACCTCGACGCGCCTCCAGATCGTGGCGGGCCTGCGCGAGGGCGACCTGGTGGCGCAGGACGCCGAGGCAGTGCACCAGGCGCGGGAGGAGGCCGAGCACAAGGGCAAGCCCGGCGGCGGCAAGGACAGGAAGGATGGCCGCTGAGTGGTAGTCGCCGAAGTCGTCCTGGTGGGTCTGGCGCAACTGCGCGCCAACAAGCTGCGCTCGCTGTTGACGCTGCTCGGCATCATGATCGGCGTGGCCGCCGTGATCGCCGTGGTGTCGCTGGGCGAAGGGCTGCGGCGGACCGTGATGAGCGATTTCGCCAGTGCCGGCGGGGCCGGCACGGTGATGATCAACCCGCCGCAGGCGTACGAGCGGGTGGGGGGCCGCACGGTGCGGCGCCACTGGGAGGAGCATCTCACCAGCGACGACCTGGACGCCTTCTTTGCCGCCACGGACCGGATCCGCGCCGGCGTCCCGGGGCTCAGCGGCGGCGCCCAGCTCCGCTACGGCAAGACGACGATCAGCGGCACGTTCTCAGCCACCTCGGCCAGCTTCGTCGAGTGCTTCTCCTGGCCGGTCGTGCAGGGCCGGCCGCTGAGCGCCGACGACGTGCTCTACTCCCGCAAGAACTGCCTGATCACCCAGGGGGTGCTGCGCGAGCTGTTCGGCGAGCGCAACCCGCTGGGCGAGGAGCTCAAGCTGAACGGCGAGCGGTACACCGCGGTGGGCGTGCTGGCCCCGCGCGTGCGCCACGGCCGCGATGCGGGCAACCAGGTCTTCATCCCCTATACCACCGCGCAGAAGCGCATCACAGGCAACCGGTATCTGTCCGGCATCACCTTGTTCATCGACGCGCTCGACGCGGTGGACGGCGTGGAGGCGGTGGTCAAGGGGGTGCTGCGCCGCCGCCACGAACACGGCGCCGAGTTCCGCGTGCGCACGAGCCGCCAGGAGATGGCCAGCGCCGACCGGACCATCGGCATCATGCAGATGGTCGGCGGCGGCATCGCCGGCATCTCGCTGCTGGTGGGCGGCATCGGCATCATGAACATCATGCTGGTGTCGGTGACGGAGCGGACCCGCGAGATCGGCGTGCGCAAGGCCCTCGGCGCCAAGCCGCGGCACCTGCTGGTCCAGTTCGTGGTCGAGGCGATGATCCTCAGCCTGGCGGGGGGACTGCTCGGCGTGCTGGTCGGGGTGGGCCTGGGGGCGGCAGCCTCCGGCCTCATCGCCCGCGCCGCGCCGGGCTCGCCCTTCACCAGCGTGGTGTCGAGCCGTTCGGTGCTGCTGGCCATGGGGTTCGCCGGCGCTGTCGGTCTCCTGTTCGGCGTGTACCCGGCGGCGCGCGCGGCGCGCCTGGACCCGGTGGAAGCTCTGCGGCACGAGTGAGATGATCTGGGAATCGGTGTTCATCGCCCTGGCGCAGTTGTGGACGCACAAGCTGCGCTCGGTGCTCACCTTGCTGGGCATGCTCATCGGCGTCGGCGCCGTGGTGAGCATTGTCTCCATCAGCGAGGGGCTGCGGCGCACGGTCTACGACGAGCTGGGCAAGGTCGGCGGCGCCAACTTCCTGTTCGTGGCGCCGCAGCAATGGGTGCAGCGCGACGGCCGCTGGGTCCAGGCGCCGGACTACCAGCCGATGCGGCTGGACGACGTCGAGCGCATCGCCGCCTGCAGCGAGCGCCTGACCACGGTCCTGCCGCTGGTGGGCAAGGGCGCCCAGGTGCGCCACGCCAAGGCCACCTACGAGGCCGAGATCCAGGGAGCCACGCCGGAGTACCCGCAGGCCTGGGGGTGGCCGGTGGCCCGCGGCCGCTTCGTGCTGGACCGCGACGTGGCGCGCCTGCGGCGGGTGTGCGTGCTCGGCCAGACCGCGGCGGCGGAGCTGTTCGGGGGCGCGGACCCGCTGGGCGCCCAGGTCAGGATCGACGGGCAGCGCTTCGAGGTGGTGGGCGTCATGGCGGAGCGCGCGATCTTCGGTCAGGACTGGGGCCACCAGGTCATGGTGCCGGTCAGCACGGCCCAGCGCCGCCTGCTGGGCAACGACGAGATCGGCGGGGTGCTGGTGCACACGCAGGCCCCGGGGGACGCGCCGCTGGTCATCCCGCGCATCCTGGCGGCGCTGCGGCGCGCGCACGGCCCGCACGTCGAGTACCGCGTGGAGAGCGGCCAGGGCATCCTCGACCAGGTCGAGCGCACGATCCTGGTGATGAAGCTGGTGTCCGGCGGCATCGCCGGCATCTCGCTGCTGGTGGGCGGCATCGGCATCATGAACATCATGCTCGTGTCCGTCGCCGAGCGGACGCGAGAGATCGGCATCCGCAAGGCGGTGGGGGCCAAGCCGCGCGTGCTGCTCGTGCAGTTCGTGCTGGAGGCGATCGTCCTCAGCCTGTGCGGCGGCCTGCTGGGCGTGGGAGCCGGCGTGGGAGCGGGGGCGGGCATGGCCAGCCTGATCGCCCGCTTCTCGGACGTGCCCTTTCCGAGCGTCGTCTCGGCGCAGTCGGCGGTGCTGTCGCTGGTGCTGTCGTCCGCCGTGGGCCTGTTCTTCGGCGTGTACCCGGCGGCGCGCGCCGCCCGCCTGGACCCCGTGGAGGCGCTCGGGCGCGAGTGAGCCATGCTCATCGAGTTGCGGCAGATCGAGAAGGTGTACGTGCGCGGCGAGGAAGAGGTGCACGCCCTGCGCGGCGTGGACCTGGACGTGCAGCGCAACGAGTACGTGGCCATCATGGGGCCCTCGGGCTCCGGCAAGTCCACGCTGATGAACATCATCGGCTGCCTGGACACGCCCACGCGCGGCACCTACACGCTGGCCGGCGTGGACGTCTCCGACATGGGCGCCAACGAGCTGGCCGAGGCGCGCAACCGCGAGATCGGCTTCGTGTTCCAGACCTTCAACCTGCTGCCGCGCGCCAGCGCCCTGCACAACGTCGAACTGCCGCTTCTGTACGGCGGGGTTCGCCGGCGGGTGCGCCGCGAGCGAGCCGAGGAAGCCCTGCGGCGGGTGGGCCTGGCCGACCGCATGGAGCACCGTCCTGCCGAGCTGTCCGGCGGCCAGCGGCAGCGGGTGGCCATCGCCCGCGCGCTGGCCAATCGGCCGTCCATCCTGCTGGCCGACGAGCCCACCGGCAACCTCGACAGCCGCACGGGCGGCGAGATCATGGCGCTCTTCGATGCCCTGCACGCCGAGGGCAACACCGTCATCCTCGTCACCCACGAGCGCGAGATCGCCCTGCATGCGCGCCGCCTGGTGCACATCATGGACGGGCGCATCGACGCGGACGAGCCCCTCGCGCCCGGGCCGCCGGTGCCGGGCCCGGTCGTGCCGCCGGCAAGCTGAGGGCGCTGGCGGGACGGGCGCGCGGCGCCGCCGCTCGCCGTCATCCGCCCGGTCCGCCGCGCCAGCGCGCCGCGCCCGGGGGCGCTACTCGTCGGCGACCCGCAGTAGGCGGAAGCCCACGTTGCTGTCCCGGTGGGCGTAGTGATCGAAGTACCGGGTCGCGCTGCGCGTGTCGGCGGCATGGTAGTAGAAGCTGCCGCCCCGAATCACGTGATGCGCGCCGCTGGCGGCGCCGAGTGGGTCGGTCGCGCTGCTGTCCGGGTAGGCGCCGTACAGGTCGTACACCCACTCCCAGACGTTGCCATGGCAGTCGCACAGGCCCCAGGGATTGGGCAGTTTGGTGCCTACGGGCTGGGCAGCCTGCAGGCCCGCTTCCCAGGCGTTGCCGGCGTACCAGCCGTGCGCCGCCAGGTCCGCGGGGTCATCGCCGAAGGACCAGGCGGTCTGCGTGCCGGCGCGGCAGGCGTATTCCCATTCGGCCTCGGTAGGCAGGAGGTACCGGGTCGCGCCGGCGGCGGCGTTGAGGCGGTCTACGAAGTCGTCGACATCCACCCAGGAGACGAACACGGCTGGCCGCCGGCCGGCCGCCACGACGTAGTCCTTGCCCTCCCACGGCCGGGTCCCCATCACCTGTTCCCACTGGTCCTGGGTCACTTCGTGCTTGCCCATCCAGAAGCCGCGCGTGATCGTCACCGCGTGCTGCGGTCCTTCCTCGGCGCGGCGCCCCGCCTCGGTGTCGGGCGAGCCCATGAGGAACGTTCCCGGCTCGATCCACACGAATTCCAGGCCGAGCGTCTCCAGGTCCAGGGGTGGCCTGGTCCCCTCCCCGTCGCCCGGCCCCGTGCCGTGGCCGCCGCCGCCGCAGCCCATGCCCGCACTCAGCACGGCCACGGCCAGCCACGCCAATCGGTGCACCGCCCGCCTGCACTGCCGCGGCCCCGTGTCCAGGCCCTTCGGTTGCCCGTCGCAGCGTCTGCCCGTCTCCATCCGTCGTGCGTCTGTGTCCATGCGGCCTGCGTTCATCGGTCGCGCGCCGCACCGGGCGCGCTGAGGTTGCCCAGCCTGTCCACGGCATAGACGAGGACCGGGGTGCCGGCGTCGGCCTGGAGCCGCTCTGGGGGAGGTGCGGTGCCGCCGGCAGCTGCGCTGCCCGTGCTGCCCGTGCCGCCCGCGCCGGCCCTGCGGCTCGCCGCGTCGCCTGCCGCGCCGCCGCTGCCTGCGGCGTTGCCCGCCGCCCCGGGAACGTCCACGCGCAGGGCCAGCGATGCCTGAGCGCCCGGACACAGCTCGTACTCCCAGCGGCCGCGGCGCTGGAACGCCACCACCCAGCGGAATACCGTGCCAGGGCGGTCGTGCTGCCAGCGGACCAGCAGCCCCGTGGGCGCAGGTCGGACGAACACCAGGGGCGCGGCCGGCGGCCTGGCGCCCAGCCACGGCGACGGCGGGACGAGGGCTGGCCGCGCGTACGGTCCGGCGCGCAGGGCCGCGACCAGACCGTGCCGGTCCTCGCGCAGCGCCTTCATGCTGAAATGCACATGGCCCGGCGCCTCGGGCGCGAAGCCGCGCGCGATCATGATCTGGCTCACATTCTCGTCCACGCCGCGCTCGTCCTCGATCTCGCTGGTCATCAGGCCCGGCCACACGTGGCGGCCCGACGCGTTCTGCCGCACCCACCAGCCGAGCAGGACCGGGAACGAGCGTTCCATCGCGCGGGTGGGCCAGTAGAGCTGCGGCGCCAGGTAGTCGACCCAACCCGCGGCCAGCCACAGGAGGGCGTCCGCGGCCAGGACCTCGTACGCATCCAGGCCGCGGACCGAGGCCGGATGCCCCGGCCGCCAGATCCCGAACGGCGAGATGCCGAACTTGGCGCCGGGTTTCTCGCGCCGGATCCCGGTGTACACCCGGTGGACGAACCGGTTGACGTGGTCGCGCCGCCAGTCGCTGCGCGACAGCCGGCCGCCGCGCCTGCGGTAGTCCTGCCAGGAAGCCTCGTCCGGGAAGTCGCGGTTGGCGTTGTCGGACGGATACGGGTAGAAGTAGTCGTCGAAGTGGATGCCATCGACATCGTAGCGCCGCACGATGTCCATGACCACCGCGTACGCGTGGTCCTGGGCGGCCCCGCTGGCCGGATTCAGCCAGTAGTAGCCACCGGCCAGCTCGACCACCAACTCCGGGCGCCGCCGGACGATCGAGGCGTCGTTCGGGCGGCCGCCGCTGGGGTGATGGGCGCGGAACGGATTCAGCCAGGCGTGCAGCTCCAGGCCGCGGGCATGCGCCTCGTCGATCCAGAAGGCCAGCGGGTCGTACAGCGGCACCGGGGCCTGTCCCTGCCGGCCGGTCAGGAAGTGGGACCACGGCTCCAGCTTGCTCGCGTACAGCGCGTCGCACTGGGGCCGCACCTGCAGGATGACGGCGTTGAGGCCGACCGCGGCGGCCAGATCCAGCAGCAGCCGCGCCTCGGACTGCTGCTGCGCCGCCGACAGACCCGGCGCGCTCGGCCAGTCGATGTTGGCGACCGTGGCCACCCAGACGCCGCGGAACTCGCGCTGGATCTCGGGCCCGGCCGCGGCCGGCGCCAGGGTCGGGGCGGACGGGCGGGCGGGCGGCCCGCCGCAGTCGAGGGCGAGCAGCGCGAGGCTCGCACCGAGCCCCGCCAGGATGTAGCGTCGCAGCATGGGCCTTCTCGCGCGGCGGGTGGGAGCACCCGGCGGCAGGCAAGGGGAGCGGCAAGTCCGGCTGGCGACCCGAGCAGCAGCGCAAGCCCGAGCGAACCCCGACCCGCGCCGCCGGCCAGCCGCCGCCGTGCCTGCCAGGCCCGGCAATCTAGGCGCCCAAAGGTGCGGCGGCAATCCGCGCCGGTCGCCGCGCGCCGGGCCGACCAGTCATGGGCGAGCCAGCAGCGACACTGCCGCGTTGACAGGCTCGCGCCGCGCGCGCTATCCTTCGGCGCGCCAAGTGATTCGCCGCCGTCGGCCGCCGCTGGCCGGCCTGCGCTGCCCCGCGTTGCGCCGCCGCCCGCCGCGACGCCTGCGCTCGGACTGGCGGTGCGGTGAGGAGAGCGAGCGATGGACATGCGAGTGACCCGCGCGAGAAAGGTGTTCGGGAACGGGAAGCACAACGCGTTCACCGGCATCGCCGCCGCGCCGGCGGGGGTGCTCATCGTCTTCCGGTCGGCGGCCAGCCACGTGTCGCCGGATGGCGTCATCGAGGTGATCACCTCCAGGGACACGGAGACCTGGCGGGTGGTGGCCGAGCTGCGGCGCCCCGGTGTGGACCTGCGCGATCCGAAGGTCGCGGCATTCGGCGGCAAGGTCCTGGTGTACTGCGGCGAGTACCGCCCCGACGCCCCCTGCCAGTCCCTGGTGTTCACCTCGGCCGATGGGATCGACTTCGGCGACGCCATGCCGCTGCGCGGCGTGCCGGGCGGGCGCTGGCTGTGGCATGTCCGGCAGCAGGGCGACAGGCTGTACGGAAGCGCCTACTGGGAGCGCGGCGGCGACTGCGGTGCCTACCTGTACGCCAGCGACGACGGCCTGGCCTGGCAGGAGGTGAGCGTCTTCCCGGTCCCGGCCAACGAGGTGTACCTGGACTTCGATCGCGAGGGGGTGCTCTGGGCATTGCTGCGGGACGATGGCCGCGGCTGCATCCCGGCGCTCTGCACGGCGGAGCCGCCATACTCGCGGTTCCGTTCGGTCATGCATCTGCCCATGAGATTGCAGGGACCGATGCTCGCGCGCCTGGAGGGCGGCTGCGCGCTCGTCTGCCGCCAGTGGGACCAGCCCGGCAGGCGCAACCTGCGGACAGAGCTGTTCTGGCTCGAGGACGGCGGTGAGATCCAGCGGGTGGCGACGCTGCCGAGCGGCGGCGACACCTCGTACGCAGGCTGGCTGGACATGGCCCCGGGACGGGCGGTGGTGTCCTACTACTCGGCGCACGAGCACAAGATGGACGAGCCGCATGCCAACGACGCGCTGTTCGCCGAGGACCCGGCGCACGCGGAGCACTCGACGCCGGCGGACATCTTCCTGGCCGACATCTCGTATGCCTGAGCGCGCGGACACGACAGGACGAGTACCTCGTCGCGCCAGGGGGCCGACGGGCCATAGCCGCCGCATCGGCGTCGGGCTGGGCGCGCTGGTGCTGGGGTTGGTCTGCGCCGGTGCGGCGCCCGTGCCGGCAGCCGGCGCGGCGGCGGAGCGGACCGCGCCCGGGCCACCGCAGACGACCGACGCCGCCCGCCCGACTGGCCCGCTGTCCGGCCCGGCAGCGCGGCGCGATGTCGAAGAGACGCAGGGCCCGTTCGTGCTCGACGGCCAGGACTTCACCGTGGTGCTGCGCTACAAGGCGCTGCCGGGCGGCAGTGAGGCGGAGGCGCGCGCGCTGGTGTCCCTGCAGATCCGCGACGCCGCGGGCGCTGTCCAGTTCGAGGAATCCTATCCGTACGCGCTCGGTGATGGCGGCTTCTCCGCGAGCTGCACGGCGGGCGTGCGGCTGCTGCAGGGCAGCAACGGCTGCGGTCTGCTCATCGAATCGGCATGCCTTCCCTCGGCGCCGCTGGCCGGCGGGCCGTGGCGGATCGTGGGCGTCGTGGCCGGCAGACTCGCGCCTGTCGGCAAGCCGCTGGTGGCCCAGGGCGAGTGCGGCCCGTTCCTGCCCGGGGCCGTCCGCCGCACGGGGGAGCTGACCCAGATCCTGCCCGACGTCCTCGACTTGCGGGTGTGGACCGGCTACTTCTTCGCCTCCGTGCCGGTGCGCATCGACTGGCACGAAGGCAAGCTGACCCCGGGCCGGCGCTGCCTGTACCAGACAGGGCGCGGCCTTGCCGAGGCAGGCTGCGAGGTGGCCGCCGACGGCGTGCGGCTCGCCGCCAAGGAGCACGAGACGACCTTCGTGCGCGTGTTCCGCGAGGCCAGCGAGGCCAGCGGTCCCCCGGCCCACCGGGTCGTCACGGCCGCCTCGCAGGTGGAGGTCGTGGCGGGCAAGGTGGCCATGCGCTGGGACGAAGGACCGGACTTCATCAGCATCGCCCCAGACGAGGATGTCTGGGTGAAGATCCGGATCGACGGGCAGGAGGGCTGGATCCACACGCGCGAGGATCTGGAGGCCATCGGGCTGTTCGCCTCCGGGTGAGGCGGAGCCCGGCGCCCTCGCACGCCTCAGGTCTTGCGCAGCCTCCGCGGGCTGATCGACGCCGGGCGGAGGCGTGGGCGCGGGTGGCGCGGGTTGCTCGTGCTCGGGTGGGCCGCGAGCGGACCCGAACGAGCTGCTGCAGCATCTGGAGAGCGTGCGGACGTCCGCCCTGGCGGCGCAGGGCGCGCGCCGCGACCGGGAAAGGATGGCCCCGCCATGCTGATCGACGTGCACGGCCACATCGGCCGCGTGTTGCCGGACCGCAGCGAGTTCGTCGACGTGACCAATCTGATCGCCAAGATGGACGCGTGGGGCATCGACCGCACAGCCATCCTGGCGCTCAGCGAGCACCCGGAGGGCGCCTATCTGGAGGCGGACACCGAGGACGTGTTCCAGGCGTGCGCCCGCTACCCGCACCGGCTGATTCCCTTCTGCCTGATCGACCCGCGCTACGGCAATCGCGCCGACCAGGACTTCGGGCATCTGCTGGAGGAGTACGTGGCCCGCGGGGCCCGGGGCCTGGGCGAGCTGCTGCCCAAGATGGACTTCGACGACCCGCGCTGCCTCAACCTCTACCGGCAGGTCGGCCGGTTCGGCCTGCCGACCATCTTCGACATGCAGGATCGGGCGGACGGATACGGCCTGCGCGACGAGCACGGCCTGCCCCGCCTGGAGCGCGCCCTGCAGGCCTGCCCCGAGACGGTGTTCGTGGGCCACGGCCCCACGTTCTGGGCGGAGATCTCGGCGGAGGTGCCGCCGGACCAGCGCTCGGGGTATCCTAAGGGACCGGTGGTTCCCGGCGGCGCCGTGCCGCGCCTCATGCGGGCGTACCCCAATCTGTGGGCGGACACCTCGGCCGGCAGCGGGCACAACGCCCTGACGCGCGATCCCTCGTTCGGGCTGGAGTTTCTGGACGAGTTCCAGGACAAGCTGATGTTCGGCACGGATTCGTGCCGCCGCAGCGACCTGGCGCAGCCCGTCCCCAACGTGACCTTCCATCGCCGGCTGCGGGAGGAGCGCAAGCTGTCCGCGGCAGCGCTGGAGAAGATCGACTGGCGCAATGCGGTCCGGCTGCTGAAGTTGGAGACGTGAAACGAGCCGGGGCGCGCCGCGCGGGCGGGCGCCTGGCCCGCACTTCGGCGCGGGCGAGCCGGCTGCAGCGGCCGCCGGTGCCGATGCGCGGATGCCCTCCACAAAGGAGTTTGTCGTGCTCGATATCGTGCTGCTCTCTGCCGCCCACATCCATACGAAGGGGTACCTGCAGACCATCGGCGGCCGCGACGACTGCCGGCTGGTCGCTGTCTGGGACGACGTGCCGGACCGCGGCCGCCGGTACGCGGCAGAAGCGGGAGCGCAGTTCGTCGCCGAACTGGAGGCGGCCGTGCAGTGGCCGGGGGCCGGTGCCTTTCTCATCTGCGCCGAGAACGCCCGGCACCTGCCGCTGCTGGAGGCGGCGATCCCGCGCCGGCTGCCCATCTTCTGCGAGAAGCCCCTGCTGACCACGACCGCGGCGACGCGGCGCGTGCTGGAACTGGTCCGCGTCCACGGCACGATCGTGCACGCGGGGTACACCCAGCCGTTCGGGGACGTGATGCAGGGCGTCGCCGCGCTGCTGGGGGAAGGGCGGCTCGGCCACGTCACGCACGCGCGGTTCCGCAACGCGCACCACGCGGCGTACGGCCGCTGGTTCGATGCGCCCGATCTGGCCTGGTTCCACGCCCTGGAGCTGGCCGGCGGCGGGGCGTTCATGGACATGGGCACGCACGCTGTGCACCTGCTGCGCACGCTGCTGGGGCCGGTGACCGAGGTGCTGGCCACGATCCGCAACGCCTCGGGCGAGTACCCCCAGGTGGACGACCACGGCATCGCGCTGCTGCGATTCGCCTCGGGTGTCCTCGGCGTGGTCGAGGCGGCGTGGATCCAAACGGGCGGGTCCGCCGGCCTGGAGATCACGGGCAGTCAGGGCACGGTGTTCCAGCACCCGGAGCGCGGCTACGTGCTGGCCGCGCCGGGGCAGCCGCCCGTGCCGGTGGCGCCGGCGCTGGCGCGGCCCGTGCAGGTGGCGCGGCTGGTGGCGGCGGCCGCGGGGCAGCTCCCGCGCGCGGAGCTGGACGCGGACCTGCGCTGTGCGGCGGACGCGGTGGCGATCATGGAGGCCTGCTACGCGTCCAGCGCTTCGGGGCACTGGGAGCCCGTCCCGGCGCTGGTGCGGTGATGGGCGGCGGCCGGCGGCCCGAGCCGCGGCTGGCGATGGCGCGCCAGAGTGCGTCCCGCGCCCGCCAGACCGTGCCTCGCGGCGGCTGGCGGGCGCGGGCGGCCATCCGAACGAGATGATCACGGACGACGACAGGTGGGGGGACCATGCGGATCCGGACGCTGAAGCTGCGGGACGCGCACTTCGGGAACCAGTGGTTCGAGCAGGTCGAGGACCGGTGGGAGTACGCCGACTTCCGCCGCGACCCGGCCTGGCGAGACGGCTGGATCAGCATGGACTGCACCCTGTACACGCGGGAAGACGAGCGGGTGTACCTGGGCGTGACCTCGTTCGCAGCCGACATCTTCCATGCGTACGACCGTCGCGCCGGGGCCTTCGTCGACCTGGGGTACGCGCGGGTGGCGGATCCGTTCGACGCCAAGTTCCATCGCTCGCTGGTGCGCTGGCAGCGGGACGGCTGCGTGTACGGGGCGGTGGCCCTGCTGCACGACGTGGACCGCTTCTGGGAAGCGCCCGGCGGGGCCATCGTCCGCTTCGATCCGGCCAGCGGCGAGCTGACCAAGATCGGCATTCCGCTGCCGCACCTGTACATCCAGTCGATCTGCCTCGATCAGGATCGCGGCGCGATCTACGGCTTCACCTTCACGCCGGAGCGGCTGTTCCGCTTCCATCTGCACGATCGGCGGACCGACGATCTGGGCCCGATCAGCAGCGGTATGGCCATGGCCCAGGGCGAGAACATCGCCCTGGACAGCGAGGGCTGCGTGTGGACCGGCTGGCACGTCACCCGGGCTTGGCAGAATGCGCCCGGCGCCGACAGCTTCCGGCTGTGCAAGTTCGATCCACGCACCGACCGGCTGCGCTTCTTCGACGCGGGGCTGCCGCTGCCGGACGGCCGGTACGGCTATGCCAAGGTCGAGGGGCTGTTCCCGCTCGGCCCCGACCGGCTGTACGCCAGCGGCGCGAATGGGTCGCTCTACCGCATCGATCTGGACAGCGGCAGGGGCACGTTCCTGGGCACGCCGATCGCCGACCGCCGCAGCCGGCTGGCGTCGCTGGCGCTGGGCCCGGACGGTTGTGCATACGGCGTGACTGGCCGGGACGGGCAGTGCGAGCTGCTGCGTTTCGATCCGCGCACGGAGCGGTACGAGCTGCTGGGCCCGGTGGTCGCCGGCGACGAGCGCTGCTGGCAGGTGCACGACGTCGCCATCGCCGCGGACGGCACCCTCTACGCCGGCGAGAACGACAATCCCTGCCGGAGCGGCTATCTGTGGGAGATCGAGCTGTAGCGCGCCGCCGGCCGCGGGCCCGCTGACCGCGGGGCGCGCCAGCAGAGGATGACGAGATGACGATCGACGGATACTGCACGCTGGGCGAGGATCGCGAGTACGACCTGGACGAGGCGGGCCTGCTGGCGGCCATGGACCGGGCCGGCGTGGAGCGGGCGGTGATCGCGCCCGTCGAGCGGCTGCTGGCCGTGCGCAACCGCGAGGGCAACGACCAGATGCTGCGGGCGGCGGCGGCGCATCCGGACCGTTTCATCCCGGCCTGCACCGTCAACCCGTGGTACGGCGACGACGGGCTGACCGAGCTGCGGCGCGCGGTGGCTGCCGGCGCGCGGCTGCTGGTGCTGCACCCGGCGGTCCAGGGATTCCTGGCCAACGACGAGCTGGTGTGGCCCCTGGTGGAGGCCGCCGCCGCCGCCCAGGTGCCGGTGTACGTGCACACGGGTCCGCCGGGAGCGGCCAGTCCCTGGCAGGCGGTGGACCTGGCGGAGCGGTTCCCGGAGGCGGACGTGATCGTGGGCCACAGCGGCGCCACGGACTTCTGGAACGACGCCGGGCCGGCGGCCCGCGGGCGGCCCAACGTGTACCTGGAGGCGTCGCTGGCGCGCCCGTTCGTGTTCGTGGCGCATCTGGAGATCGCCGGCTACGACCGGGGCATCATGGGCTCGGCGGCGCCGCTGGACGATCTGGAGTTCGAGTGGGAGCAGATGCGGCAGGCGCTGCCGGTGGCCGCGCGGGACGCGGTCTGCGGCGGCACGCTGGCCCGGCTGCTGGCGAAGCGAGGGGGACGATGATCGTCGACTGCCACACGCACTGGGGCATCTGCTGGGAGGACCGCGATCGAAACGATCCGAGCCGCTGGCTGGCGGTGCTGGACCGCCACGGCGTGGACCGCGCCGTGCTCATGGGCCACTACAACCTGGTCCGCAGCCAAACCGCCGCGGCGGACAACGACCGCCTGGCCGAGCTGCGGGACCGGGCGCCGGAGCGGTTCGTTCCCGTCGGCACGTCCTGGCCGCAGGACGGAGCCGCCGGGGTCGCCGAGGCGCGCCGCTGCCTGGAGTCCCTGGGCATGGCCGGCCTGAAGTTCCATCCCTGGCTGCAGGGCTTCACCACCGCCGACCCGGTCTTCGGCGAGATCTGCGCGCTGGCGGGCGAGCGGGGCGCGCCGTTGTTCTTCCACGACGGCACCCCGTGCTACAGCCTGCCCGAGCAGATCGCCGGGCTGGCCCGGCGCTTCCCCGCGACCACCTTCGTGCTCGGGCACGCGGGCCTGCTGTGGAGCTGGCGCAGCGCCATAGCCGCGGCGCGCCAGCCGAATGTCTGGGTCTGTCTGTGCGGGCCGCACCGGCGCGCGCTGGAGATGCTGTGCGCGCAGGTCGCGCCGGACCGCATCGTCTGGGGCAGCGACTTCGGCTTCGGGTTCGCCGACGCGCTGGGCTACCGGCTGGAGCTGCTGCGGCGGGCGGCGATGGCCGATGAGCTGCGCACGCGCATACTCGGCGAGAATCCGCTGCGCCTGGTGGGCGGGGCGCCGGCCTGAGGCCGGCTCTCGCTCAGCTCGCCGCGCCGCGGGCAGCGATGGGCCAGACAGCCTCCAGGCAGTCGCCGCGCATGGCGTAGAAGCGGTCGTGCAGGTTGCAGGTGGAGCAGCAGTGCGGCGGAATCAGCTCGAGCTGATCGCCGAGCTGCACGGCCGCGAAGGTGGCTGCGTCGAGCTGGATCTGCGCGTGCTCCTCCGAGAGCACGATCACCTCGGCCCCTGGCACGTCCTTGACCTTGGGCAGCGCCTTGCGGCCGTAGTCGGCGGTGTGCTCGCTGGCGATCGACTTGATGCCGCAATCGGTGACCACCACGTGCCGGCGGTCGCCCTTGGCGGCGTTCTTGCTGATGATCGTGGTGAGCACGCTCAGGGCGCACCGGAACGGCTCCATTCCCTCCAGCTGGCTGTAGGCCCAGTCCATCAGCACGTACGAGCCGACCTGGACGTCGGTGATCTCGGGGCTGACGTGCGGGGTGATGTTCCAGGTCGCCGAGTACCCGCAGCTGACGATCTCGACGGGAATGCCCTCCGCTTCCAGCATGTGCTTGCTGCGGATCACGCCGGCCATCTCGGCCGCGTGGCGGCGCTTGCGTTCGGCGAACTCGACCACGTCGGGCGTCGACAGCTCGTGCGACCACAGCCCACGGAAGCGGACGCCGGGCAGGCGGCCGATCTCCTTGGCCAGCGCCACCACCGGCAGGCCCGGCTCCACGCCGCAGCGGCCCATGTAGACCTCGATGGCCACCGGGACGGGCCGCCGGCTGCCGGCCGCCGCGCGCGCGATGGCGCGCACGTTCTCCAGATCGTCCACGCCCACGGTCACGTCGGCCCACTGGGACAGGCGCACCAGGCGGGCGATCTTCTGCTCGCCGGCGACCTGGTTGGACAGCAGGATCCCCGGGATGCCTGCCTGCGCGAAGATCTCGGCCTCGGCGAGCTTCTGGCAGGTGACGCCGATGGCGCCGGCCGCGAGCTGCCGGTGGGCGATGATCGGCGTCTTGTGGGTCTTCATGTGCGGCCGCAGCCGCGTGCGCAGGGGCCGGTAGTAGTCGGCCATGGTGCGGATGTTGTGCTCCATGGCGTCCAGGTCGATGAGCAAGGCGGGGGTGTCGAGGTCGAGCTTGCGGACGGGCACGAGGGCCTCCGTGAGCGGCGAGGAACGGCAGGGCCGGCCCGCACGCCGGTGCGGGCGACCGGTGCACCGCTGCCATCGTGCGCACGCGCAGCGCCGGCGTCAAGAGGCCCCCGGCCTGCCATTGCCGGCGGTGCCGCGGCGCGCCACATTGGCGGGGGCGCCGGGCCGGCCGGGACCGCGCCCGCCACTACCCAGGAGGACAGGCGATGGTCAAGCTCGGGATGATCGGCATGGGCGGCATGGGGAGACACCACGCCGGCGTGCTCAAGGACATGGAGAACGTGCAGGTGGTCGTGGTCTGCGACCTGATCGAGGCACGCGCGGCCCAGGTCGCCCAGACCCTGGGCGTCCCATGGACGCTGGACTACCGCGAGGTCCTGGCGCGCGACATCGACGCGGTGTGGGTGTGTACGGAGCCCTTCAACCGGCGCGAGATCGTGCTGGCGGCGGCGGCCGCGGGCAAGCACATCTTCACCGAGAAGCCGATCTGTGTGGAGCTGGCGGATGCGGACGCGATGGTGGCGGCGGCCCGCGCCGCCGGCGTGTGCTACATGCTCGGGTACGTGCTGCGCTTCACCGAGCCCTACCGCACGCTGCACGCCGCGCTGGCCGGCGGCGAGCTGGGCCAGCTCCTCAGTTGCTGGACGCGGCGCTTCATGCCGTGCGACATGTCGGGGCGGTGGTACGGCGACCAGCGGCTGTCGGGCGGCGTGCTGCTGGACTTCGGCAGCCACGACTGCGACTGGCTCTGCTGG
>CAZPXM010000078.1:9718-17888 GCA_964591015.1 uncultured Gemmatimonadaceae bacterium | reverse complement strand
TCAGCCGGGCGGCACCGCCCACGGCTCGCGCAGGTAGTGGCGCAGGCGCTCGGCGTCGCGGAGGAGCGGGTACACGTAGCTCTGCACGGCGTCGGCCCCGCTGCCCGCGGCGCCTTCGCCGTCGGTCCACAGGTGCGGCACCCGAGCGTCGCGCAGGTGCGAGTACCAGTTGAAGGTGCTGATGCCGTCGGCGCCGTCGGCATACATCCGAAGCGCAGCGGCGCAGAGGTCGTGCTTGTACAGCGCCAGCGGCCGCTGGTCTTCGTCCGCCAAGTCCACGCGCCGCTCGCCCACGCCATGCATCCACGCGGCCAGCGGCCACAGCGTGGGATAGACGCCCACGGCGGTGTCGCGCGCCAGCTCGACGAACTCGGCGGTGAGCGGCAGGCCCGGCAGCGTGGCCAGGAACAGCGAGGGGCACAGGTAGTCCACCAGGCCCTCCGCGATCCAGGTGCGCACGTCCAGCCCGAGTTCGCGGCAAGAGGCGTTCACCGGTTTCTGCGGATAGAAGATGCCCGGGAAGAGGAACGGGTTCGGCTCGGCGTCCAGCGACGGCCCCACGCGCGCGCCCAGCAGCATCCGGCCGCGGCCCTTGTGGCGGGCGGCGTCGTCCAGCAGGGCCCGGGTCAGGCGGACCATGCGGGTGAGCACGCCGTGGTTCCGCAGCGGGTCGGAGACCATGTGGTACCAGCGACGGAAGTCCAGCTCGAGGCCGTCGACGTCGTACTGCGCCGCCACCTCGGCGAAGAGGTGCAGGCGATGCTCGCATACCTGCGGCACCGCCGGATCCAGGTTGCCGGCCGGGGTGCCGTCCGGCCTGAGAACACGCCACTCCGGGTGGTCGCGGCCGAAGTCGGACAGGCGGAAGGTGTGCCCGTACCAGTCCTCCGCGTTCATGCGGAAGCTGGCCACCACGCGCACGCCGGCCGCCCGGCAGGCCTCGATGGTCACCTGGAGGGGGTCGGTTCCCTCGCGGAACATGCGTTCCAGCAAGTCGCGCTGGCGCTCGGCGCTGTCGGTGGGCGCGTCCGGCCACACCTGGCGAGCGATCTCGACGAGGTAGCGGCTCAGCGGCGTGGCCACGCGGCTGCGGAAGACCACCGGATCCGGCTGGCCCACGTCCTGCGCCAGCAGGCCTGGGCGATGCTCCAGCAAGGCGTCCACGACGCGCCGGTAGTCGCCGGGCGACGAGCGCTCGCCGTCCAGCGCCGCGAGGATGTTGTTGCAGTCGTTGTTGAAGATGGTGCCGAGGTCCTTGCTCATCGGGTGTCCTCCGCGCGCGATCTGAACACGTAGATCGCCCACCCGAGCGTGTCGCGCCCCCAGCGCAAGAAGGCGAGTTTCGCCTTGTGCACGCGCTCGACCACCTCCGCCAGGTCCGCATCGTCCGGATGGGTGCGAGCGTACTCGGCTGTCGCGAACCATTGCAGGCCCTCGTACCTGTCCCAGTCGTCTGCGCTGCTGACGATGGTGTGAACGAGATCCAGTCCTAGGTGGTCGCCAGCCTCCGCATTGGAGAGGTGGCTCCCGAAGCTCTCCCGCGCGCACCCGGATGCGTCGAGGTAGTCCCCCGACGGCTCCTGCTGCCAGTATGGCTCCCCCACGATCGCCCAGCCGCCTGGCCTCACCATGTCGACCAGCGCTGTGAGCGTGTTGGCGTGCCCCCCGAATACCCAACTGGCACCGATGCACGCTGCCAGATCCAGGCTGTGCGGTCTGTCCGGCTTGTACTGCGCACCATCCATCTCGACGAAGACGATACCAGCATTCGGTACCCGGGCCTGAAGCCTCCTCCTGGCCTCCGCGAGGAAGAAGGGCGAGAGGTCGATTCCCACACCGCGAACGCCATAGGCTTCGGCCAGGCGGATCAGGAACTCGCCCTTGCCACACGCGATATCGGCCACCTGCGCGCCAGCCGGGAGGCGCAGGAGCTCCACGAGGCGCGCGAGCTTCTCCTCGCTCGTGGGATTGCAGACCACATGCTCACGGTGAGTGATGTGGAAGAACTTCAGCATATCCATGGCCAGGAATCCTTCGATGGGCCGACAGGCAGGTTAGCGGATAGATCTCCGGAAGCCACGCTCGCCAACGTCGGGCAGCCGCGCGGACAAGCCTCGCGGTTCGTCCGCAGCGGCGCCATGGGGCGATTCGCCTGGAACGTGCGCTGTCTGTCGACGATGATGCCGAGGTCCTTGCTCACCGGGCATCCTCCGCGTGCCGGCGCACCATACAGGTCTCCAGCGTCACCGCGGCCAGCACCACCAGCGAGGCGGCCACGTACGGAGCGCGGGGGCCGAGGTGCGCCGCGGCCAGGCCGCCGACCAGCGGGCCGGTGAGGAAGCCGCTGCCGACGATGGCCTCGTGCAGGCCGGTGCGCCGGCCGCGCGGCCCGTCCGCGTGCAGGCTGTAGAAGATGCTCGCGGTGAAGGTGGTGGCGACCAGAGTGCCCTGCATGGCCAGACCCACGGCGAAGGCGGCCGGGTGGTTGCCCAGTGCCAGCGACCACAGCCCGGCCGCGGCGAGCAGTTGGGCGCCGGCCAGGGGCGCCAGGCGGAACTGCCAGCGGTCGGTGCGGGCTACCAGCAGGAAGCCGACGGCCTGCGCCAGGCCGATCAGCGCCATCAGCCAGCCCAGGGGCTGCGGCTGCACGCCCAGATCCGTGGCGAACTTGGGGAACAGCGCCCGGATCGTGCCCGTGGCGAAGAAGGTGGCGAAGTTGGCCACCCAGGCCACCGGCAGGAAGCGCCGCGCCGCCGCCAGGGACGCGGCCGCGTGGAGCGGCTCCGGAGCGGTGGCGGCCCGGATCGGCGCGAATCTCAGGGCGAGCGTCACCAGCGCCGCCAGGGACGCCGCCCCGCCGAACACCAGCATGGGGTCGGCCGCGTACAGGTGCCCGCCGATCGCGGGTCCGGCGAGGAATCCCAGCGACCAGGAGACGTTGAAGCGGCCGATGGCCGCCAGCAGGGCGCGGCGATCGTGCCCCTGACCGAGCCAGGCCTGCAGCGACGGCCAGAAACCGGAGATGGCCGTGCCGCTGACCACCGCCACCAGGAACAGATGCCACACGCGGCTCACCAGGAGATAGCTGCCGAACACTCCCAGCATGACCAGGCTGGCCAGGGTCATCAGGCGCCGGTACCCGAGCCGATCCGCCAGCCGGCCGTTCACCACGCAGCCGCAGGAGTAGGCGATGGAGCCGCAGGCGCCGAGGGCGCCGAGGGCGTCGTAGCCGGCGCCCACCCGCATGGCCACCAGCGGCACGCACAGGCCGACCATGCCGGCGCAGCCGTCCATGAGGAAGGCGAGCGAATAGAGAAAGGGGTCCTTGCGCATGCTGTCCTGTGGCTGGAGATGGGCGAGCCAAGGCGCGGGGCTCGGCTGCGGCCGCGCCGGCTGCCCGGGTGCGCTCGCGCGGATCAGTAGGGATTGGCGGGCATCATGTCCCACGCCCGCAGGCTCCGCGCCACCGCCGCCCCGCCGCGCGCGTACAGCCGGATGCCGGTCGCGTGGGCCGCCGGATAGACCACCCGCGACAGGGCTCGCCGGCCGTCGTTGGCGAACGCCTCCACCAGGCACCGGTCGACGAACACGCGCAGGCGCAGGGGCTCGTCGGGACCCAGGGGCAGCGGCGCCGCCTCCACGCCGCAGCACGCGGTCCCCGTTACGGACCGCGACTTCTTCAGGTTCGGCCCGGCCTGCCTCGTGTCGATCTTTAGCCGCTGGCCGTCGGCCTCCCAGCCCACGGAGACGTGCTGCGCGCCGTCCGGCGAACAGCAGACCTGGACGCCGAACTCCGTGGCCTTCGGGGCGCCGAGCGCGGCCAGTTCCACCTCCAGCTCCAGCACGTTCGGCATCACTGCGGCGAACGGCACGTCGACGTGCCCGCCGGCGGGGATGCGGGATTCGTCCCAGGCGCACGGGTTGTAGCGCAGGCGGCGCAGCTCCTCCACGGGTTCCATCGCCAGCCGATTGTCCGCTCCCAGGGTCACCGCGCGCGGCAGGGACAGCATGCCGCTCCAGCCCGCATCGCGGCGCACCGCGTCGCTGCGGCCGTCGAACACCCAGGCCAGCAGGATGCGCCGGCCGCGGTCGTCGAAGTAGCTCTCCGGAGCGAAGAACTCGTTGTCGCTGAAAGACATCATCTCGTGGTACTCGGGGTGGAACTGCTCGTTCTCCCACCGGCCCACATAGTAGCGCGCCCCCAGGCGGTGACTGATGCAGATCATCACCCACTTGTCGCCCAGGGGGAAGAAGTCCGGGCAGGAGATGTCCTCGTACAGGTCCACCCCGGGGTAGGCGTGGGCGAGGAAGGGGCCGCACTTGGTCCAGTGCCGCAGGTCGGGCGACTTCCAGACGGTGTTCTTCTGGCCGCCGAAGACCGCGTAGTACGTGTCGTCCACGATCCAGCCGCACGGGTCCCAGGAGGTGTAGTCCACCTTGTCGGGTTCGGGCGGGTTGGGGACGAGCGGATTGCCGGGCAGCTTGTGCCAGTTCTCCAGGTCCGGATCGTCGCTCCAGGCCAGGCAGTTGCCCGCGTCGCAGCCGTGGTACAGGCACAGCACGCGGGCGCCGTCCCGATCGAGGAAGCTGTTGCCGCTGAAGATGCCCTGTTCCGGGCTGTCGGCGGTGGGCAGCAGGTAGGGCGAATGGTGGCGCCAGTGGAGCAGGTCGAGGCTGGACACGTGGCCCCAGTAGTGCTGGCCACGCTCCTGGTAGATGTAGCCCAGGTGGTGGCGGCCGCGCCAGAACACGCAGCCGTTCGGGTCGAAGGGCATGGCGTGGCCTTCGGGCGCGACGAAGTGGTACACGGGCCGGTAGGGATCCTGGAGCAGCTTGAGTCGCACGTGACGGGCTGCGTGCACCTCGTCGTCCGTGATGGGGTGCCGGCTGTACTCGTTGTGGCTCATGGGTTGCCTCGCGGAGAAGGGGTCAGGAAGGCCGGCTGCAGGAAGATGCGGCCCGGTTCGCCTTCGGCCTCGAAGCGCGCATACAGCCCGCCGGGTGCCTCGGCGCCAGCGGGGATCGTGGCGCCGCGCGGCGCGGCCGCCCGGTCCGCGACCCAGCCGGCGCGCAGGCAGAAGCTGGTGCCGACCGCCTCGCTGAGGACCGTGCCGCCAGGTCCGATGAAGCGACCTGTCGCGGGGGCAGCCAGCTCGATGCGCAGTTCGTCGCCGGCGACCTCGGCGCAACGCAGCAGCAGGCCGGTGGTGGCGTACGCGTGGCCGGCGCGGGCCGCGGCCACCACGGCGGCGGCCGTGCGCTCGGCCGCGCAGATCATGCTCCAGGCGTTGCCCAGGTCCTCGGGGTCGTGACTGTCGTCGTTGGCAAAGCCCCACAGGCGGTGGCCGGCGGTCAGCAGCTCGTCCCACAGCTCGGTGCCCAGCGGCTGGCGGCCGTGCGCGCGGGCCGTGGCCGTGCCGTAGTGCCCGTTGTAGATCTCCACCCCGTCGGGCAGCACGCCCAGGCCCAGCAGCTTGGCCAGGGTCCAGTACTCGGGCCCGGCGCTGCGCGGCCGCGGGTGGCAGACCATGGTCAGCAAGGGGCTCGCGGCGTGGCGGCGAGCGGCGCGGGGGCCAGCCGCGCCAGGGGCGGTGCCCGCAGCGCTGGCGGCCGCTGCGCCGGCCACCCCGGCACCGGCGGCGTCGGCGTTGGCGGCGCCGCCGGCTACGACGTCCGCGGCTGCGGCGCCGGCCGTCCCGGCGCGCGCCCGGCTGAGCGCCTGGCCGAGGGGCAGCTCGTACAGCGGCTCCACCGTCTCGCCGACGAAGAGCATGTTCTCGGCCGCGCTGTGCTCGAACCCCTCGAGCAGGATCAGCTCCGGGTGCCGCCGCCGCATGTCGGCCAGCGGGGTGACGCGGTCGTGGTCGGTGATGGCGAGGAAATCGACGCCCGCGGCCGCGTACCAGTCCACGCTGTCCTGCAGCGGCAGGCTGGCGCAGCCGCTGCTCTGGCTGCAGTGGCCGTGGAAGCTGCCGCGCAGCCAGATGCCGGTCAGGCCGGTGTAAGGGCTCGCGAATCGTGCGGCCATCGTCTCTCCTGACGGGCGGCCTCGCCGCGCTCAGGCGCCGGCTGGCGCGGGTGGGATCGCCGGCGGACGCGGCGCCGCCGGCACGGGTGCTGGCGCGCCGGCGGCGGCCGCCGCGACCAGCCACGCGGCCACCGCCAGCGCGTGGCGCGACTTCAGCGCGCGCAGCGGCACCACCGCATGGCGTTCGCCGGGGATCTCCAGGTTGACCAGACCGTCGTAGTCGATCGCGGCGAGGGCGGCCATCAGCGCCGGCCAGTCGATGGTGCCGTTGCCGGGGGTGCGGTGCTGGTCGCCGCTGCCATCGTTGTCGGACAGGTGGGTGGCCCACAGGCGCGGACCGAACTCGGCGATGGCGGCAGCCAGGTCCAGATCGCGCGTCATGTGCGCGTGCGAGCTGTCGAAGGCGATGCCCACGGCCGGCGAGTCGATGGCGGCGAGCAGCTCCAGCAGCTCCGCCGGCGCGCAGAACCCGCGACGCGTCATGTTCTCCAGGGCCAGGCGGCAGCCCAGCTCGCCGGCCAGCTCGCCCAGCTCGCGCCAGGCCTCCACGTTCAGGCGGATCTCCTCGCGCCGCTCGGCGCGCGTGGTGGTGCGGGGCAGCATGCCGGGATGCACCACCACCGTGCGCACGCCCAGCTCGCTGGCCAGCCGCAGGTGCGCGCGCAGGCGCCGGCAATCGTCGGCGCGGCGGGCGGGGTCCGGGTGCGCGACGTTGGCCGGTAGCAGCGCGTGGCCCTGGGGCAGGCGCAGGCCGTGGGTCTGGCAGGTCTGCCGCACCTGGTCCACCAGCGCCGCCTGCTGCCCCGATGCCTCGAGTTCGCAGAAGTGCTCGGTGGAGACCTCGAAGGCGCGCCAGCCGTGCCCGGCCAGGGTGGCCAGCGCAGCCGGCAGCGGCAGCTCCGCGTACAGCGCGGTCCAGATCGCAGGGACGGGGTCCTTCAGCATGGCCGGGGCATCCTCCGTGGTGGCGAGTGGCGCCAGGCGCCGGCCCGGCAGGTGGCAGCGATCACGCGCGCCTCCCGTACTCCTGCACCGCGGCGAAGTACGCGCGGATGTTGGCCAGCGGGATGTTGTGCGGCAGATCGCGCGTGGCCTTGATGAAGTGGCCGGCGCAGGGCTCGGCCTCGCGCAGGCAGCGGCGGACCTCGGCGCGCACATCCGCGGGCGAGCCGTGGGTGAGCACCAGGGTGCTGACGTTGCCGACGAGGAAATGGTCCGCCCCGATGCGGCGGGCGATGGCGCCGAGGTCCATGTTGTCGTTGACCAGGAACCCGTGGAAGCCCAGCGCCACCAGATCGTCTAGGACTGCCGTGTAGTCGCCGTCGGACACGAAGGCGACGCGCGTGGCCGGGCAGCGCAGCACGGGCTCGAGCACGGACTCGTACAGCGGAAACAGCCGCCGGCGGTACCATTCCGGCGCGAACACCAGCCCCCGTTCCAGCGCGATGTCGTCGTGGATCATGGTGATCGGCGGGGGCGCCGCGGCCCAGCGTTCCAGCCGCCGGCGCGACACCGCGGCGAAGCCGGCCAGCACGCGCTGGAAACGCTCCGGCTCGGCCGCTGCGGCGGTGAGAAAGAGCTCCCACCCGAACGTCATGATGGGGTGCTGGAACAGCGTGGTGTAGAAGATCCCGGACACCACGGCCGCCTCGCCCATCCGCGCCTGGTCGGCCCGCACCCCGGCCAGCGGGTCGCCGGACGCGTCCAGCGCGCCTTCCGGGTCGTACGCCAGCACCGCCTCCACGTCGTCGCAGGCGAAGCTCTCGCGCCAGCTGCTGCCGGACAGCCCCCATTCGGTGTAACGCACGCCGTGCTCGCCGGCACGGCTGGACTCGCCGGGAGTGAACTTGACGGCGCGCGCGGGCAGGCCGAAGATCCAGTCCACGTCGAGCCGGCGATAGCAGTCGGCGTACGCCTCGCGCGGGTGTTCCCAGGGGTCGAAGTCCAGCAGCTCCTGCATGAACCGCGGGTGTTCGAGCGTCTCCTGCTGGGCGACGCGGTCGGTGGGCTGCAGATGGGCGGTGCGGACGGCGCGTTCGTAGCTCATGGCAGGACCTGCTCGGGTCGGGATGCCGGCGATCGGCGTCGCAACAACCAAAGCGCTGGGCGGTCTGCTGGCCAGGGCGGTCTGCTGGCCAGGGC
>CAZPXM010000078.1:0-9618 GCA_964591015.1 uncultured Gemmatimonadaceae bacterium | reverse complement strand
TGCTGGCCAGGGCCGCTGCGGAGGGCATCGATGGACAAGGCTACCTTCGGGATCATCGGGGTGGGCGGCATCGCCCAGTCGCAGCATCTGCCCAATCTCACCCGCGCGCCGCACGTGTTTCTCAAGACCGTCTGCGATCTGCGCGCCGACGTGCTGGCCCGGATGCAGGCCAAGTACCGCGTGCCGCACGCCACCACCGACTACCGGGAGGTGCTGGCCGACCCGGAGATCGCCGCCGTGGTCGTGGCCACCAGGGAGGACATGCAGGCGCGCCTGGCGGCCGAGGCGCTGCGCGCGGGCAAGCACGTGTACGTGGAGAAGCCGCTGGCGGACACGCCGGAGAAGGTCGAGGAGGTGGTGGCCGCCGAGGCCGAGTCGGGCCGGCTGGCAGTGGTGGGCTTCAATCGCCGCATGGCCCCCGCCTACCGCAAGGCGGCCGAGATCATCGACGCGGACCAGGGGCCGCGCAACATCCACTACCGCATCAGCGACGAGTACTGGAGCTGGGGCCGCAACCTGCCGCCGCGCACCCGGGTGATCCACGAGATCTGCCACCTCTTCGATCTGCTGCGGTTCTTCACCCACAGCGACCCGCTGTCCATCTACTGCGCCGACTCCCGCCCGGACGACGAGGTCTTCGTCATCCGCTTCCCGCAGTGCGTGGCCTCGATCACCGACTCCGGGTACGTCACCATGGATCTGCCCAAGGAGCGGCTGGAGATGGTCGGCGCGCTGGGCGCGGTGATCGTCGAGGAGTTCGTCGAGCTGCGGACGTACGGCTACCACCGGTACGAGCCCGTGTACCGCTTCGCCGGCCACACGCATCCGGACCGGGACGTGACGCACAAGTACCTGCTGCGGGAGGGCGGGGCCGCGGCGCTGCACGCGCTGCGCCGCATGGGCTGGGAGCAGCGCGAGCGCTGGGCCCGCGTCCAGCAGGGAGAGGCGGCCGCGGATCGGCCCGAGCTGGAGCTGTTCCAGCAGCGCGCGCCCCACTGGAACTACATGGTCGACAAGGGCTGGCTGGCGGCCATCGACCACTTCGCCGCCTGCGTGCTCGGCGGCGAGCCACCGCAACTGGCCAGGGCCCGCGACGGCCTGTGGGCGGCGCGGATGAGCGCGGCGGCGATCCAGAGCCGCGACTCCGGCCAGGTCGTGTCGTTCTAGGGGCACGCTGGCGGCCCGACCGGGATCATGTTCGTGGCCAGGTCGCACTCCATCCGCTCCTTGTCATCGAACCTGGCCCGCGGCTTCCTGCGCCTGCGCTGTCCGCAGTGCCGTACCGGCCGCGTGCTCCCCTCTTCGTGCAGGCGGCGTGCCTTCTACCCAGTTGCCTGGGGCGCCGGATGGCCGACACCGCCGCGCGCCTGGCCGATCACGTCTTGGCCCGCGTCCCCGTGCGCCAGTGGGTGCTCAGCTTCCCCATCGAGATCCGCCAGCGTCTCGCCCATGACCGGCTTCTGCTGAGCTGGACGGGGTCTACGTGCGCCACCGCGACCCCATCCGCACCTGCCTGTCCGGGGTCCGTCACCCCGCCGAGCCCCCTGCGCGCCTCGCCAGACCACAGACAATCCCGTCCCTCTCCGTGCACCGCCCTTGCGGCCCCCGCGACGGCCCCCAACCGCGTTGACACAGGCGCTTGAGTGTCCTATACACTGGCATCCTTGCGCCAGGTCGCCCAAGGACTCTTCCGTTACGAGCCCATCATGCCGGAAGGGCTTCTGCCAGTTTTCTGCGTGGGCGACGAGCAGAACGTTCTCGATGGCCTGCGAGCCAACCTGCGCTGGCGGGAACAGCGGTTCGCCGCCAGTGACGGCTTGCCTACCGGCGCAGGCGCTGGAAACCATCCGGGAACGCCAGGGGCTACACGACCCGCGCATCGTCGCAGCCACGGAACAGATCACCGGACAGCCGCGCAGCGAAGCCGTCCTTCGCCCGGTGCTCGCCTCCGACGCGAAGCCGACCCGGGACACGCTCATCGTCGCCGGCGGCAATGAGGTGACGTCGTCACTGCTGTTGCGTCTGCGAAACCTTCTCGAGGGTTCGGTACGCGAGCCCATCCGAGTGTTGGTCCGGGCTTGACCCAGGGCGTCGCGGCGGTCATCGACCCCACCGCGGCCGGCAGGGCACGGTGAAGCCAGGCTGTCTCTACGCTGCCTATCTGTGGAGGGCTTCCATATGAGCCAGGAGAGGAAAAGGGGTGGCGCGGACCGGGACGGCACCAGCCAGGATCTGCGGCAGCAGATCGCCGAGCCGCAGGCCAGGGCGCAATCTCTGCGGGAGGGGACCACCGAGCGGCTGCAGGCCCTGCTGGCGGAAATCCCCGACATCGTCATGGAGGTGGACAACAACAAGGTCTACACCTGGGCGAACGAACCGGGCCGGCGGTTCTTCGGCGACGATGTGATCGGCAAGGAGGCCTCCTACTACTTCGAAGGCGAGCAGACAACCTACCAGTTGGTGGGGCCGCTGTTCGAGGGCTCCGAGCAGACCATCTACGTCGAGAGCTGGCAGCGCCGCCGGGACGGGCAGAAGCGCCTCCTCGCCTGGTGGTGCCGCGTGCTCAAGAACCCGGATGGTACCGTGCGCGGCGCGCTCTCGACGGCACGCGACATCACCGACGAGAGAGAGGGAGCGCAGACTCGAGCGCCTCACCCGGACGCTCGCCGCTATCCGCAACGTCAACCAGCTCATCGCGCGCGAGAAAGATCCCCGGATCCTGGTCGAGCAAACCTGCAAGCTGCTGATCGAGAAGCGCGGGTACCTCGGCTCCTGGATCGCGATGCGCGGCGTGCCGGGCCTTCCAGAACACGTCGCCCACGCCGGGTGGGACGAGGCGTTTTCAGCGCACTGGCAACGGGTGCAGCAGGGAGGATTGCCCGGGTGCTGCGCCAGAGCATCCGCGGCGCCGGACGGGATCGCCTTGCTGGAACCGAGGCGTGAGTGCGGCGCCTGTCCGCTGGCGCTGGCGTATGGTGCGAATTCCGCCGCGGTGCTCGCTTTCGGCCATGCTCGCGAGAGCCTCGGCTTTCTCGGGGTGGTGTTGCCTGCCAACGTCAGCTGTGATGACGAAGAAAAGGCGCTGCTTCGCGAGGTGGCGGACGACATCGCGTTCGCCCTGGCGGACATTCGCACCCAGCGGCAACAGGAGATGTACGCGAAGATCGTCGGCTCGAGCTCCGAGGCCATGGCCCTCATCGACCGCGATCTGCGCTATCTGGAGGCCAATCCGAGCTACCTGCACCTGGCAGGATTCTCGCAATCCTCCATCAAGGGCCAACGGGTCCGGGATGTCCTGGGACCCGAGCTGTTCGAGCAGGTCCGCGGTCCCTTGCTCCGATGTCTGGAAGGCGAAGAGATGCGATTCGAGGCCTCTCGCAAGGCGAAAGACGGCCGGGAGAGGTTCTTGGAGATCGCCTACTCTCCGTGCCGACTGCCCGACGGAAGGATCGAGGCCGTGGCCGTCTGGGTCCGTGACAACACCGAGCTTGTCCAGTCGCGGAGGGCCCGAGAGGAGGCCGAAGAGCGGTTCCGCCTGTTCTTCGAGCATGCTCCCATCGGCAAGTGCATGACCGCGCCGGACGGGAGGCTGATCGAGGTCAACCAGGCTTTCTGCGACATGCTGGGGCGGACCCGCGAAGAGATGCTCGAGTTCAGCTTCGTTGACACCACCCACCCGGATGACCTTCCCGTGTCGAACGAATGCGTGCGCATGCTGCTTTCGGGCGAACGAGACAGTTACGAGATGGACAAACGGTACCTCGCCAAGGACGGCCGTATCGTCTGGACGCATGTCACCACCCACCTGCACAGGCTGCCAGACGGTGTGCCGATGTTCTTCCTGACGCACATCCAGGACGTTTCCGAGCAACGCCGGCTCCAGGCGAGCCTCACCCAGGCCGACCGCCTGGCCAGCATGGGCATGCTGGCGGCCGGGGTGGCGCACGAGATCAACAACCCGCTTTCGTTCGTGCTCTACAACCTGGAGAGCGTGGTCGAAGACATCGCGGCCTGTGCGGCTCACATCTCTTCGCTGCGATCCCTCTTGGCCGAACGCCTGGGGGCCGACGCGGCGCGCGAAGTCGTCGAAGAATGCGGCCGGCTCTTGGATGGCAAGACCCCCACCGACTTCCTGGACCGCATTCGGGACGTCCTCGAAGGGGCGGAGCGGATCAAGAAAGTGGTCCGCGGTCTCAATGTGTTTTCGCGGGTCGAAGGGGAGCGGGTAGAACCCGTGGATCTCTCGGAGGCCGTGGAGTCCGCTCTTGTCATCTGCCAGAACGAACTGAGATACCGCGCGCAGGTGGTGTTGGATCTGGGGGTCACTCCACCGGTACAAGGAAGCGTGGGCCGGCTCTCCCAGGTCTTTCTCAACCTTCTCATCAATGCCGCCCACGCCATCTCGGAGGGGGCGGTGGAAAAGAACAAGGTCACCATCCGGACCTTCCAGGAAGGAGAGATGGTCGTCGCAGAGGTCATCGACACTGGGTGCGGTATCGCCCGAGAACACCTGGCGAAGATCTTCGATCCGTTCTTCACGACCAAACCCAGAGGAGTGGGGTCCGGGCTGGGATTGAGCATCTCGCGCGAGATCGTCGAGAACTACGGCGGCGAGATCGTTGCGGAGAGCGAGGTCGGGAAAGGGGCCCGCTTTCGCGTCCGGCTGCCCATCGCCCAGCCGTCCCCTCGGGAAGCCACAGGAGCGGCGCCAACCCAGACACCACCCGTCCCAGGGCCCGGCGGTCGTATCCTGGTCGTGGACGACGAGCCTCAGGTCAGAGGCATCATCAGACGCATCCTTTCCCGGCACGAGGTCGAGGAGGCCGGGTCCGGCCGGGAGGCTCAAGCGATTTTGACGCGGGACTCGGGATTCGACGTCATCCTGTGCGACATGATGATGACCGAGATGTCCGGGATCGACCTCCACAAATGGCTCCTGGCCCAACGACCAGTGCTGGCAGAGCGAGTGGTGTTCATCACCGGTGGCGCGTTCACACCCGACGCTAGAGCGTACCTTGAAAGCGTTCCCAATCTCCGCATCGAGAAGCCGTTCGACTCTCTCAACCTGCGGAAGTTGGTCGATGAGTGGGTGGTGCGCGCCCGGTCGAAGACCTGACTCAACGGATCGCAAGCAAACCCGGGTTGGGCCTGCCCCGGTGCGGTGGACAGCTTCCCACTCGGGGAGAAGGAGCATACCGTGCCGAGAACGGGCCTCTCCTGTGGCCCTGAGTTTCGCCGGCAGATGGTGAAGCTGGTGGCCGCGGGACGGACCCCGGAGCAGTTGAGCCGGGAGTTCGCGCCGCCGGCGCCGGCGCCGGCGGGCGACAGCGCGCGGGCGCACCGGCGGGAGGGTGCGCCCGCGCGCCTACCAGCGGGAGATCTCCGCGCGCCAGGCTGGCAGCTCCACGGCCAGCAGCCGCTCGAGTTGCGCGATCTTGGCCTGCAAGATCCGGTGGGTGGAGGCCGTGCCCATGTCCAGCCGCAGCTCGAGGTTGAGGAAGTCCACGCCGCCCGCCAGCCGGTCCGCCGCCCGCGCGAGGCGCAGCTCGTCGCGCGCCAGCGCCTCCATGCGCCGCAGGTCCCGCAGGTTCTCCCGCAGGTGACCCTCGCGCAGCCAGAACGAGCCGCTGTGGGCCCGCACCACGTCGCGCCGCCGCAGGAACTCCTCCACGTTGGCGGCGCTGCGCCAGGTCAGCGCCAGGAACTGCACGAGCACCCATTCCTGGCGGTAGCGCGCCCGGCACGCCGCCGGCACGCGGCCCGCAGCCGCGCGCAGCGACGCCGCGCCCTGGGCCCACAGGCGGGCCAGCTCGCGCAACTCGTCCAGAGCCACGTCCTGGCCCTGCCGGGGACCGCGGCGCGCCAGGGCGTGGAAACCCGGCCGCGCGTAGAACAGCGGCTTGAGCCGCCGCAGCTCCGTGTCGTCGTCGGACACGGAGTTCTCCCAGTGCCAGTAGAAGCGGCCGAAGAACGCCGGATCCAGGCCGCCGTCCGGGGCGGCCGCGGCGGGATCCAGCACCAGCGGCTGGCCCGGCCCCACGAAGTAGGAGCCCAGGTAGTAGTCGAGTTGCGGGTGATGGCGCAGCGCCTGCGAGCACAGGCTCCACGCGCGCTGGACGCGCGGGGCGGCCGCCGGCCCGAAGTCCCGCGCGGCGATCGCCCGGGTCACCCGCGCCAGGTCCGCGAACGGCGTGCCCCGCCCCCACACGACCCAGTACCCCAGCTCCTCGGACGGCGACTTGCAGGCCCCGTCGAACAGCCAGCGCGAGTGGATCGAGCAGGGCCGCAGCCGCCGCGCGTTCTCCCAGATGGCGCGCTGGTTGTCCAGGGCGGGCAGGTAGGGCACGTTGAGGCACTCGATGGAATTGTTGCACTCGATCTTCACGGAGAACGGCAGCCCGGCCGCGGCCGCCAGACGCCGCTGGCGCCGGCAGCGCGGACTCGGCGTGACCCGGCTCATCGAATAGTCCCAGATGTTCTTGGCATAGCCGGCCGGCCGCCAGTCCACCGAGTCCTTGTCGATCTCCGTCTGGAAGATGACCCGCGCGGGGTCGAGCCGCGCAATGAACTCCTGCTGGTCCAGGTCGTGCGACCAGTGTCCGGCCGAGTAGGGCCAGGTCACCAGCCGGGCATCGGGCACGCGCTGCTGGATGCCGGCGGCGATCGCGTTGACCAGCTCGGCCACGACCTCCGGCCCGGCGCGGCGGCTGCAGCGCGGGCAGTCGGCCGCATCGTGCGCCGAGCGCATGAAGCAGTGGTAGAAGCCTTCGCCGCCGGTGATGGCCTCGATGCCGCCCAGCTCCGGGATGGCGGCGAACAGCGAGCCCCAGGCATCGGCGAGAAAGCGGCGCGTGGTCGGGTCGCTGCTGCACAGGGTGCGGAAGGTGCCGCCCACCTGCGCGGCGCTGGCGCACGCGGGATAGCGCCGGAACAGCTCGTGGTCGGGCGCCAGCTTGGGGTTGTAGCCCATCAGGAAGACGTACACGCCGAAACGGGCGCTCCGCCGGGCCAGTTGCGCGAGGCGTTCGCGGTGGGCGGCCGCCTGCGGGTGGGCGAGCACGGCGAACGGCGCCGGAGGCTGCTCCAGATAATCCTCGAGCATGGTCATGACCGGCACCGCGTTGACGCCCACGCGCGCCAGTTCGAGGAAGTTGTCGTCGGTCTCGCGGCCGTGGACCCAGGCCTGCGTGGTGCAGAATCCGCCCCACAGGTCGGCGCCCAGCAGCAGCGGCACCGCAGGCCGGATCGTCCGGCTGCCGCGCGGCAGGCTGGCGCGCCGCTGCAGGCCCCACAGGTTGGACAGGAACAGGCTGGCGCGGAGCAGGTCGACCTCGGTGGCGCCGGTCACCAGGATCTGGTCGGGCGCAACCTGGAGGCGAAAGCTGGAGTCCCAGCGGGAGGCCACCGGGCGGGGCGTCAGGCGAAACAGCAGCCGCGGGCCGCTGCCGGAGGCGCGCCGCGCCGTGGTGGCAACGGCGCCGGCCGTGGCGGTGCCCGCCCTCGCCGCGGCGCTCACGCGCACGTTCAGCCCGAGCCGTCGCGACAGGAATCGGCGCAGGTCGTCCAGGCCGATGGCGGCCGCTCCGTCCCGCTCCACGTCGCCTTCCAGCGCCAGCGTCCAGGCGGCTTCCAGTTCGACATGGCCGGCAGGGGCGGGGCTGTCCGGCGGCGGGATGCGGCCGGTGGGTGGGCTGGAGACCTGCTGCCAGAAGCGCGAGGCCCGCACCAGGCTGACCTTGCGGGCCCATTCGTCGGCGAACGACCGTTCCGCCATGCTCCGCCTCCATGGAGAGGGAATGCCGGCCGGACCGGCGGGCCGCGGTGGCGCTGGGGACGGCTCGCTCGTCTTCACGTCTCCAGCCCGGCGTACTGGCTCTGATAAAGTCGGGCATAGGTGCCACCGGCCGCCAGCAGTTCGGCGTGCGCGCCCCGCTCGACGATCCGCCCCTGGTCCAGCACGAGGATCTGGTCGGCGGCCCGGATGGTGCTGAGCCGATGAGCGATGACCAGGCTGGTGCGGCCGCGCATGAGCCGCAGCATGGCCTGCTGGATGTGCACCTCGGTGCGCGTGTCCACGCTGCTGGTGGCCTCGTCGAGGATGAGGATGCGCGGATCGGCCAGCATGGCGCGCGCGATCGCGAGCAACTGCCGCTGCCCCTGGCTGAGGTTGTGCCCCTCCTCGGTGAGGACCCTGTCGTACCCTGCCGGCAGCCGCCGGATGAAGCCGTCGGCGTTGGCCAGGCGAGCGGCGGCCATCACCTCCTCGTCGGTCGCTTCCGGCCGGCCGTACCGCAGGTTGTCCAGCACCGAGGCGGCGAACAGGAAGGTGTCCTGGAGCACGATGCCCAGTTGCCGGCGCAGGTCCGCCAGCGGCAGCCGGCGGATGTCCTGCCCGTCCAGCGTGATCGTGCCCGCGTCCGGCTCGTAGAAGCGGGTCAACAGGTTGACGATCGTCGTCTTGCCGGCGCCCGTGGGGCCCACCAGGGCCAGCGTGCAACCGGCGGGCGCGCGCAGGCTGATGTCCCGGAGCACCGGCTGGCCGGGTTCGTAGCCGAAGGTCACACGGTCGAACACGACCTCGCCGCGCACGACAGGCGGGATCGCTGCGGGCGCGCGCAGAGCCTCGCTGGGCGCGGCCAGCACCGCGAACACGCGCTCGGCGCCGGCCACGGCGGACTGCAGGCTGTTGAACATCTGCGCCATCTGCCCCAGCGGGCGCATGAAGCGGCGGATGTAGCTCATGAACACCGCGATGGTGCCCACGGTCACCCAGCCCTGGATCGCCATCCAGACGCCGGCGACGACGATGCAGGCGAAGGCGACGTTGTTGACCATGTTGGTCGCCGGTGCCATGACCAGCGCGAGCGTCTGGGCCCGCGTGGCGTGGGTGCGCAGCTCCTGGTTGGCCGCCTCGAACTGCGCCACCGCGGCCGCCTCGCGGCCGAAGGCCTTGGTCACGCGACTGCCGGTGACGCTCTCCTCGATCAGGCCGTTCAGGGCGCCGAGCGCCTCCTGCTGGGCGCGGAAACCGGCCAGGGTGCGCCGGCCCACGACCTGCGCCAGCACGATCATCCCGGGGATGGTGACCAGGCTGACCAGCGCCAGCCGCCAGTTGAGCACGAACATCATCACCGCCATGCCGACCAGGCCGAGGACGCTGGCGGCCAGCTCGGAGATGGCCTCGTTCATGACCATGCTGACGTTGTCGACGTCGTTGGTCAGGCGGCTCATCAGCTCGCCGTGCCGATGCTGGTCCAGGTAGCGCAGGGTCAGCACCTGCAGGCGCGCGAACAGGTCGCGCCGCAGGTCGCGCACGGTGAGCTGGGAGAGGCTCGCCATGGCGTAGGCCCGCAGCCAGCCGACCAGGGCCATGGCCAGATAGGCGAACAGCATGAGACCGAGCAGGCGCGTCAGGCCGGTCAGGTCGCGCGGCAGGATGTGGCGATCGATGGCCTGGCCCATCAGATACGGGCCCCAGATCTCCAGGCCCATGCCGGCCACCACCAGCGCGACGACGCCCCCCAGGGCGGCACGCCGGGGCCGCAGGTACTGCCACAGGCGGCGGAGGGTGCCCCGCGGATCCGCGGCGCGGCGCTGGTCGGCCAGGCCGGCCATGGG
>CAZPXM010000077.1:0-18260 GCA_964591015.1 uncultured Gemmatimonadaceae bacterium | reverse complement strand
GGACGGGCCCCCGACCAGGCATGGGGCGCTGCGGCGGGCTGACGCGGAAGCCGGCAGGACCCGCGCGCGGGTCCTGCCGGCCAGTGGTGGCCCCGGACCGGGGCGCCGCGCCGCCGTCGCGGGGGCCGCCGAGGCGCGTCCCCCCCGCGCCCGCCGGCGTGCCGCGGGCCGGCAGCGCCCTGGACTCCACCCCTACCGATGCTCGATCAGATGCGTCACCACGCTCGGGTCAGCCAGCGTCGACGTGTCGCCGATGCGGTCGGTCTCGTTGGTGGCGATCTTGCGGAGGATGCGCCGCATGATCTTGCCCGAACGGGTCTTGGGCAGGGCCGGCGCCCAGTGGATCACGTCCGGCGTGGCGATGGGGCCGATGACCTTGCGCACATGGTTGCGGAGCTCCGCGCGCAGCTCCTCGGTGTACTCCTCGCCCGTGTTGAGCGTGACGTAGGCGTAGATGCCCTGGCCCTTCACGTCGTGCGGATAGCCGACCACGGCCGCCTCCGCCACCTTGGGGTGCAAGACCAGAGCGCTCTCGACCTCGGCCGTGCCCAGCCGGTGACCGGAGACGTTGATCACGTCGTCGACGCGGCCCGTGATCCAGTAGTAGCCGTCCTCGTCCCGCCGGCACCCGTCGCCGGTGAAGTAGTACCCCGTGTACTGCTGGAAGTAGGTCGTCTCGAAGCGACTGTGGTCGCCGTAGACCGTGCGCATCATGCCGGGCCAGGGAGCCCGCATGGCCAGCACGCCGCTGACCCCGTTCCCCTCCAGCAGAGTCCCCTTCTCCGGATCCAGCACGACCGGCTCGACGCCGAAGAACGGAACGGTCGCCGAACCCGGCTTGGTGGGCGTGGCGCCGGGCAGCGGGGTGATGAGGATGCCGCCGGTCTCCGTCTGCCACCAGGTGTCGACGATGGGGCATCTGCCCTTGCCGATGTTCTCGTTGTACCAGCGCCAGGCTTCCGGATTGATGGGCTCGCCCACCGTGCCGAGCAGACGCAGCGACGACAGGTCGCAGGCGCGCGGCCACTCCAACCCCTCCTTGGCGATGGCGCGGATGGCTGTCGGCGCCGTGTAGAACTGCGTGACGCGGTACTTGTCGATCACGCGCCAGAAGCGGTCCGGCTTGGGGTAGGTGGGCACGCCTTCGAACATCACGCTGGTGGCGCCGTTCGCCAGCGGGCCATAGGTGATGTACGAGTGCCCGGTGACCCAGCCGATGTCTGCCGTGCACCAGAAGATGTCGCCGTCGTGGTAATCGAAGATGTACTTGTGCGTCACGGCGGTGTAGACCATGTAGCCGCCGACATTGTGCTGCACGCCCTTCGGCTTGCCCGTCGATCCCGAGGTGTAGAGGATGAACAGCGGGTCCTCGGCGTCCATCTCCTCGCACGGACAGTCGGCGCTGGCGGTGGCCATCACGTCGTCCCACCACAGATCGCGGCCGGGCTTCATCTGGGCCACGATCCCCTTGCCGTCCGACACCCGCTTGACCACGATGCAGGTGGTCACCGGCTTGCCCATCTGCTGCTCCGCGGCGGCCATCGCCACATCGGCGTTCGGCTTCATCGGGACCGGCTTCGCCCCCCGGAAGGTGCCATTGGCCGTGACGAGCGTGGTGCAGGTGGCATCCGCGATGCGGTCGGCCAGCGACTCGGCCGAGAAGCCGCCGAAGACTATCGAGTGGATGGCGCCGATGCGCGCACAGGCCAGCATGGCGATGACCAGCTCGGGGATCATCGGCAGGTAGATCGACACCCGGTCGCCCTTCTTCACGCCGCGGGACTTCAGCACATTGGCGAACTTGCAGACCTGCTCGTGCAGCTCCCGGTAGGTCAGCCGGCGATCCTCGGTGGGCTCGTTGCCCTCCCAGATGATCGCCACCTGATCGCCGCGCTGCGCCAGATGGCGGTCCAGGCAGTTGTACACGATGCTGGTCTTGCCGCCCTCGAACCACTTGATGAAGACGGGTCCCTTGCGCAGGTCGAAGTTGTAGTCGCGAACCTTGTCCCACTTCCGGAACCAGTGGAACTCGGCAGCCTTCTCCGCCCAGAACTCGTCAGGCCGCTGGACCGAGCGCTCGTACTCCTTCCGGTACTCCTCCATGCTCTTGAAGTAGGCTCGCTGCCGGAAGGTCGGATCGGGAGGATAGACTTCTGACATGGGCGCGCGCTCCTCAGAGGTGAGGTTGAGGTGAAGTGTCGAACCGACCGGACACGTTGTAGTTGCGACTGGGCGCCGTTCGGCTGGCGTGGCTGTCCACGGGGCAGCTGCCCGCGAGGCCGTAGAAGATAAGCCCTCCGGCGCAACTGGCCAACCGGGCGCCGGGCCGCCTGGTTCCTGCCGCAGCGGGCCGCTGCGCTCCGGGCTGCCGGCGCTGACGGGGTGCCATCAGACGTCCTCCGCGCTGCAGGGCCTCCGTCCTTTCCGCCGGACTCCACGCGGTCACGAAGGCGGGCCGGCGCGCCGCTGGCGGTACCAGTGCAGCGCGACCAACGTCTTGGCGTCCGCGATCTGGCCGGCATCCATGGCGGCCAGGAACCACTCGGGCTGCTCCTCGACGACTTCGATGTCCTCGCCTTCGGCGCGGCAGCCGCCGCCCGATCCGCACCGGCAAGCGCCCTCGACACTCGCGTGGAAGAGGAAGAGGCGCTCCGAGCTGAAGCCGGGACTGAGGAAGAAGGCGCCGATGGGCTCCAGACTCGTCGCGCGGTAGCCGGTCTCCTCGGCGATCTCTCTGCCGATGCAGGCGGCCGGCTCCTCGCCCGCTGCCAGCATGCCCGCCACGATCTCCAGAAGCCAGCCGTCGCCGCCCTGGCCGGCCACGACCGCAGGGTAGCGGAACTGGCGGACCATCACGAGCGCACCGTTGTCGCGGCGCTCGACGAGAGCCGCGGCTGCGTCGCCGCGCACCACGCACAGCCGGCGGAACGGCCCAGCCAACGCGCCGCCGGCCGTCTCGTGGCGCAGCACCGCCGCTTCGACGCGGAGATAGTCGTCCAGCAGACACTGCCTGCTGACGATGTGCACCCGTCTCACTGGGCCTCCGTCCGGACCCGCGGGGCGGCGGCCGGGCTTCAGTCGAGCTGCGTCTTGGGGTCGCCCTTCAGCAGCGGCAGGGGCTCGGGTCTGACCAGGGCCCCGCCCTCGGCGGCGGATTCCATGGCCGCAAAGGTGTACTCGAGCGCGGCCAGGGCGTCGCGGCCCGAGGCCCGCAGCGACTCGAGCGGCACGCCGTTGCTCACGTCCTCCAGGAACGCGTGGATCCGGCGCGGAAAGGTCTCGTCGAAGTTCGCGCACCCCGACTCGGTGACCACCGGGGCCGGAGCCGCCCCGAGCTGCAGCTTCTCCGGTGCCGGCGCCGTCCCTGGAGCCGGCCAGAACGTGATCTTCTCGATGCAGTTCTCGATGCAGAAGGTCCCGCGCGTGCCGCCCACCTCGATGCTCCACCAGCCGCCCAGTCCGAAGGTGGCGTCGCCGCGCTGGCTGAGCAGGTAGCCGACGGCGCCGTTCTCGAAACGCATGTGGATGCTGTTGATGGAGAGCATCAGATCGCCCGCCTTGCGGCGCGAGGCCGGCCGGTCCAGAAAGGCCTGCACATGGGTCACGTCGCCGCAGAAGAAGCGCATGACGCTGAAGGGGTGGGTCAGGAAAGCCTTCACGTGGAAGTACGGGAAGCCCTTCACGCGCGAGGAGGTCTGGGGCGCGTAGACCTCCTCGCCCCCCGGGAAGCCCATCTTGTGCAGGCAGTAGACCAGCTCGCCGACCTGGCCCGCCTCCATGTACTGGCGGGCCCGCTCCGCGGGCGGAGTGAAGTAGTGATTCAGGTTGCAGCCCAGGTACACGCCCATCTCCGCCGCCGTGGCCACCATCTCGCGAGCTTCCTCGATGTCGTTGGACAGCGGCTTCTCGACGAGCACGTGCTTGCCCGCCTCCATCGCCTCCATCGCCGGCTCGTAGTGCCAGCTGCCGTTCTCGTTGCCGCCGGTGGTCACGTCGACGACATCCAGCTCCTCCTCGGCCAGCATGGTGCTGAGCGAGTAGTAGGCCTTCACGCCGTACTTGGCCGCCGCCTCGTCCGCACGCGCCTCCACGACATCGCACACGGCCACCAGCTCGGCCAGCGCGTCTTCCTTGTGGCACTGCGCGTGCCGGTTGCCGATGCCACGCATGCCTACCACGCCAACCTTCAGGGCCATCGCCTGTCTCTCCTTGTCTGCGGGCGCCGGTGGCGCCACGCCGTAGTGGAAGGCCGTACCTCGCTCGCCAGCCGTCGCCGCTAGGCGACCACCGCGCGCACGCACACCGGGCGACGGAACTCGATCGGATCGCACGCAGGCGTCAAGCCGCCCGTGCGCGCATCGCGCCGAAACACGACCACGTTGTCGGAATTCTGGTTGGCGCACAGCAGGAAGGCGCCGCTCGGATCGAGGGCGAAATTGCGCGGAAACGCGCCCCCGCACGAGGGTGTGGCGAGCAGCTCCAGCTCGCCGGTGGCCTGGCGCACGGCGAAGACTGCCAGGCTGTCGTGCCCGCGATTCGATCCGTACAGGAAGCGCCCGTCCGGCGAGAAGTGGAGGTCGGCGCCGTAGCTGGTCCCCGTGAACCCGGCCGGCAGCGTGGCCACCGTCTGGCGCGCGGTCAGCCGCCCTGACGCCGCGTCGTACGCGAACATCCCCACCGTGTTGCCCATCTCGGTGATCACGTACGCGAAGCGCCCGTGCGGGTGGAACGCCAGGTGGCGGGGGCCCGCCCCGGCGGCCACCGGCGCAGCGGGCGGATCGCCCGGCACGAGGCGTCCGGCGGCCAGATCCAGGCGGTAGCACAGCACCTTGTCCAGCCCCAGGTCGGGGGCGTGGGCGTACGCATTGCCGGGGTCCACCACGATCGCGTGCGCGTGGGGCCCGGCCTGGCGCCGCGGGTCCACGCTCCTCCCCTCGTGCTGCACCACGTCCGAGGCCGGCAGGAGGCCGCCGTCCGGCCGGATGGGCAGCATGGCCACGCTGCCGCTGCCGTAGTTGGCCACCAGCGCGTATCGGCCCGTCCGCTCCAGACTCACGTAGCAGGGCCCCGCGCCTCCCGAGGACTGCTGGTTCAGCAGCGCGGGGGCGCCGGTTGCGGGGTCCAGCGCGAAGGCGCTGACTCCTCCCTCCCGCCGGCCCTGGAACTCCGCCACCTCGTTGACCGCGTACAGGTGGCGCCCGTCGGCGCTGAGCGCGAAGAAGGACGGGTTGACCACCCCCGCGAGCTCGTGCACGCACGTCAGCGCGCCGCTGGCCATGTTCAGGCGGTAGACGCGCAGGCCGACCTCGTTCGCCTGCGCATAGCCACCGATGTAGACCCGCGTCTCCGCCATCCTTGCCCCTTCCTGCCAGAAGGCCGCCGGCGCCCCGTGCGCCACGGCGACCACGGGCGCTCGGCCGTCAGTTCAACTCCAGCGCCAGCACCGATCGCGCCGGGACCTCCAGCGTCGAGCCGCCGTGCGCAAAAGCGGGCACAGCGACGGCGACCGGGCGCACGACGTTCGGCGCCTCGAAGGTGTTGTGCGCGGTGATCGTGGCGCCGGTGAGCAGCCGCGCCCGGGCGTCCAGGATCTGGCGGCCGCGCACCTCGCACCGCAGCGCCAGCGCCCGCGATGGATGCAGATTGGCGATCGTCGCCAGCACGGGGCCGCCATCCTGGCGCGAGGCAGAGACGCTGAGCGCCGGGATCTCCGCGTCCCCACACGCGTACGACTCGGTCGACAGCTGCACGGGCAGGCTGACGGCATCTTGGTGCTGCTTGTACAGCTCGAAGACGTGATAGGTGGGCGTCAGCACCAGCCGCTCGCCGCGTTCCTCCGTCAGCACCAGGGCCTGCAGCACGTTCACGGTCTGCGCGAGGTTGGCGCCCCGCACCCTGGCGCAGTACCGGTTGAAGATGTTGAGGGTGACGGCCGCCACCAGCGCGTCGCGCAGCGAGTTCTGCTGATAGAGGAAGGCTGGATTGGTGCCTGGCTCGACCGCGTGCCAGGCTCCCCACTCGTCCACGAGCATGGCGACGCGCCGTTCGGGATCGTACTGGTCCATGATGCCGGCATGGCGACGCACCAGCTCCTCCATCTGCAGCGCCCGCTGCAGCTGGTCGAACCAGTCCTCCTCCCCGAACTCCGTGGCCGAGTGGCTGCGCCGGCCGCTGCCGCAGTAGTAGTGCGGCGCCAGAGCCTGCATGTGCCGCCCGGCCTCGCGCATGAGCACCTCGGTCCACCGGTAGTCCGCTCCCGGCGGCCCCGAAGCCACGCGGCACAGCGCGTTCGCGCCGAAGTTCCGGCAATAGGTGGCGTAGCGGCGGAACTGGTCCGCGTAGTACTCCGGCCGCATGCTGCCCCCGCAGCCCCAGTTCTCGTTCCCCACGCCCCACAGCCGCACCGTCCACGGATCGCGCCGGCCGTTGGCCCGCCGCAGCTCGGCCATCGGGCCTTGCGGCGCCGTGAGGTACTCCACCCACTGCTGCATTTCCCGCACGGTGCCGCTGCCGACGTTGCCGCAGATGTAGGGCTCGCACCCGAGTTGCTCGCACAGGTCCATGTACTCGTGCGTGCCGAAGTGATTGCTCTCGACCACCCCGCCCCAGTGGGTGTTGACCATGCACGGGCGACGCGCGCGCGGACCGATGCCGTCCTGCCAGTGATACTCGTCCGCGAAACACCCACCCGGCCAGCGCAGATTCGGTACGCGGATCGCGCGCAGCGCCGCGACGATGTCGGCGCGGATGCCCCGCACGTTCGGCAGCGGCGAATCCTCGCCGACCCAGAAGCCGCCATATATGCAGCGGCCCAGGTGCTCCGCGAAGTGGCCGTACACATGGCGGCTGATCCGCTCGTCGCCACGGTCGGCGTCGATGACGAGTCTGTTCATGGCGTCCTCTCCTTGCCTGCCGCGCCGCGCGCGCCTCCCGGCGCCCGAGACAGCGGCGGCAAAGCTAGCCAGCGCGGCGAACCCGAGCAAGCGCGGCGCCGCAGAGCGCCAGCCGAGAGCCAGCGCGGCTCCTCACTGCTCGCGTGCGCCAGGGGCGCGGCAGCCAGGCCGGAGCCGCACGCTCGGGGTGCGGGAGACACAGGAGCCTCCCTGAAAAGCGAAAGGCAGCCACGCCGAACGGGCTGCCTTCTCCCAACGCGATCGATGCGCTGCTGCACGATCCCACGCCGGCGAACCAGCACCGGGGCCTTGCCCCGCCCTGCGGCTACCGGACCCGCTGCCGAGGACCGGCAGGCAGCCCGCCGTCGCTGCCGCCGTCGTCGCCCGGCGCCTACTTCGCCCGCGCCTTCTTTGCCGCTGCCTCCTTGCGGCGCTCCGCGTAGGACATGGCCGCCAGACGAGCCGCCTTCTTCTGCCGACGAATGCTCTTCTGGAGGTCCATCTTGCGCTGAACCGACGGTTTGGTGTAGAAACGCTTCTTCTTCAGTTGACGCAGAATGCCGGACTTGCGGGTCTTGACCGAGAAACGACGAAGCGCCTTCTCGAAGGGCTCGTACTCGTTCACCTGGATCGTGAAATTCGGCATCAACTACTCCTTCGACGACGAGGGAATCCGCTTCTCGCCCGGCCACCCGCGGCACGTGCCGTGGCCGGCTCGCGCTGCCGGACGAGCGCCGGCGAGCGGGCCCCTGGCGATCGTGCCGGCACATCCGGCCTGCCGGTTGGGAATCGGACTGCTTAATCTACTGCCGGCATCCGGATTGCGCAAAGCCCGCTGGCGGCCTTTTCTGTGGCAGAAGCAGGTGGGCCTGGCTATATTTGCCGCGCAGTTCAACCTAAAACCCAGGGGAGGCGAACCATGGCCAAGCAGGCCGCTGCTCTCAAGGAGGCGATGAGCAAGACGCAGATCATCGCCCAGATCGCTGAGACCACTGGTCTGGCCAGGAAGGACGTCGGGGCTGTCTTCGAGGCGCTCGCCGGTCTCATCCAGCGGCACATCAAGAAGAACGCCGTGGGCACGTTCACGATGCCTGGGCTGCTGAAGATCAGGACCGTGAAGAGGCCGGCGCGCAGGGCGCAGAAGGGCGTCCCGAATCCCTTCCGGCCCGGCGAGACGAGGGACATCGCCGCCCGGCCCGCATCCGTGGTCGTCAAGGTGCAGCCGCTGAAGAAGCTCAAGGACATGGTCGCCTGATCTCCAGACCGCCGCGAGTGCAGGACGAGGCGGCGCGGTCATCCGGCGTTGGCGTGGTGCCTGGCGAAGGGGGGAGCAGTGGTCTGGCTGCTCTCCCCTCTCTGCGCTGTCCCCGGTACCGGGCCGGCCGCCGGGCCGCGCCGCGTTCACGAAAGGAAACCGCGAGATGACCACGCGCCGTCGCGGCCAGGTCGGCCGCCGCAGCTTCTTGCGCACCGCTGCCACGGCCGCTGTGGGCGCGGGTGTCCTGGGACCGCGCCACGGCTGGCCGCAGGAGACGGACGACAGCCAACCGCCGCCGCCCGCTGCGCCGCCGCGCCGCAGGTTGGGCCGCACCGGCCTGGAGGTCAGCACGATCTCCTTCGGCGGCATCCAGATCCAGCACGAACGGCTGCTGGACGTGGCCATCGATCGCGGCATCAACCTCGTCCATACGGCGCCGGGATACGGGGGTGGTCGCAGCATCCAGTTGTTCGGCAGAGTCATGAAGCGGCGCCGCGACGAGGTGTTCCTGGCGCTCAAGCAGAGCCCGGTCGGCGGCATCGACCGCGAACTGGAGGCGCTGCAGACCGACCGCGTCGACATCCTCGTTCCCCCGCTCCAGAGCGTCGCCGAGGTAGACGATGCGGGGCTGGCGGAGGCCTTCCTGCGCCTCAAGGAACAGGGCAAGATCCGCTTCAGCGGCTTCGCCTGCCACGCCAACCAACCCACGGTGATCGCTCGCGCGGTGGACCTGGGCTTCTTCGATGTCATGCTGGTGGCCTACAATCTGGCCAACCGCGACGAGCTGGACCCGCTGCTGGCGCGCGCGGGCGCGGAGCAGGACATGGGCGTCATGGCCATGAAGACCACCAAGGACCTGCGGCCCGGCGATCATGGCGCCGCCTTCCGCAGCCTGCTGGCGACCGCCGCCGTGCACACCCTGCTGGTCGGGATGTCGACCTTCGGCGACATCGAAGCGGGGGTCGCCGCCGTGGCGCGGACGACCGGCTGGCTCGACCGTCTCCAGTTGCGCGAATACGCCCACCTGCCCGCCACGGCCTGTTCGTTCTGCGGGGCCTGCGACGTCTGCCCGCGCGGCGTTGCCGTGCCTGACATCCTCCGCTGCGGCGTGTACCTGGAACGGGGCGAACGAGAGCTGGCCGCGGCGACCTATGGTGCCCTCGGCGGTCGTGGCCTGGCGCAGTGCATGGACTGTGGGGCGTGCGAGGCAAGCTGCCCGCGCCAGCGTCCGGTCCGGGCGGAGCTTCGGCGCGTCCACCGCGCCCTGGCCTGAGACTGCCTGGCTGCCCGCGCCTAACGCCCCAGCACGCGCCCAAGCGCCCAATGCGCGCGAGCGCCCAATGCGCCCGCATGGCTGGCGCCTCGCCCGGACCACGAGCCAGGTTCTTCAGCGGGTGCTGAACCGGTACTCGGTGACCTGACGGTACGTCTCGCCGGGGCGCAGGACCACCGACGGGAAGTCGGGGTGGTGGATGGCGTCCGGGAAGTGCTGCGTCTCCAGGCACAGCGCCGCGTGTCGCTGGTAGGCTCGCCCTCCCTTCCCGGCCAGCCCGTTCAGGAAATTGCCGCTGTAGAGCTGGACCCCGGGCTCGCTGGTGTACACATCCATGGCGCGCCCGCTGCAGGGTTCGTACACCTCGGCACACAGCGCCAGGTCGTCGGCGGCCCGGTCGATGACGTAGTTGTGGTCGTAGCCGCCGCCCGCGAGCCTGCCGATCCGCCCGCCCAGCATGGCCGGACGGCGGAAGTCCAGCGGTGTCCCCGCCACCGGCAGGATCCGCCCGGTCGGTGTCAGCTCGGCGTCAGGCTCGGTGTAGCGCGAGGCATGCAGCGTGAGGATGTGCCCCAGCACACTGCCGCTACACGCCAGGTTGAAGTACGAGTGGTTCGTCAGGTTCACCAGGGTGGGCTCGTCGGTCGTGGCCGCGTAGTCGAGCCGCAGCACGCCGTCGCCGGTCAGCGTGTACGTCACGGACACGCCCAGGTTGCCGGGATAGCCCTCCTCGCCGGCGGGGCTGCGGTAGGAGAAGCGGACGGACTGCCCCGCGGCGCCGGACTGGACGGCGGCAGTCCACAGCACCTTGTCGAAGCCGACCTGGCCGCCGTGCAGGTGGTTGTTGCCGTCGTTGGCGGCCAGGCGGAAGTCGGCGCCGTCCAGCGTGAAGCGCGCGCCGGCGATCCGGTTGGCCACTCGCCCCACGGTGCACCCGAAGTAAGGACTGTCGGCAGGGTACCGCGCGAACTCGTCGAAGCCCAGCACCACGTCGCCGGGGACCCCGTCGCGGTCCGGCACGAGCAGATCCACCAGCGTGGCGCCGTAGGTCATCACCCGAGCGACCATGCCGAGGTCGTTGTCCAGCGTGAAGCGCTCCACGGGCCTCCCATCCGCGAGGCAGCCGAAGACATCGCTGGCGACTGGTTCCATGTTCTCGCTCGATCCCTGTTGGCGGCGTTGGCGGCCGAGTTACCCCGAGCGCGCGTGAAGATACGCCGAGGCCGTGGCCACGGGAAGCCCGGGCCAACGGACGGCCGCCCCTGATCTGCGCCGCGCGGGCGCGAGAAGGGCCGGAGCGCCCCGCGCGGCGCGCGGCGCAGCCTGCTCAGCCCTGGCGCTGGCCGGGCCACGGGGCCCGCTCTGCCTGATCCGACAGCCAGCACACACGGCTCGCGCCGCCCTCCTGGTGGACGATGAGCAGCAGGTCTCCTCCTTCCACGCCGATCTCCACCGGATTCGCCACGACCTCGTTGGAGATCCCGTCGCGGACGCCCAGCGCCAGCGTCTCCCGGCACAGGCGAAACCGCAGTCCCTGGGTCCACACACCCGTCGCTGGACCAGCCAGAGCGCTGAGCGAGATCTTCTGGCCACGAGGAGCGCAGAAACGCACGCAGCCCTGCACGCGGCGTATCTCGCACCAGTCGTCGACGATGCGCAGCGCCAGCCTGTCGGCGAACAGGCGCAGCAGGCTCAGATTCCACAGCGTGTGGTCGGTGCGGCCGCCGGTGACCCCCGCGAGCGTGGCCCGCGCGATCCCCAGCTTCACCGCGTGCTGCAGCGCCTTCTGGGCATCGGTGCCGGTGTTGTCCGCGTCGATCTGGATCAGGCGTTCCCGGGGAACCGCGCTGCGCACGCCTGCAGCGATGGAGTCGAGATCGCCCACGACGTAGTCAGGCGTGAAGCCGCTGGCTGCCGCGGCGTTGGCCCCGCCATCGGCACAGATCAACAACGGCCGGCTGGCCATCAGTCGCCGCAACAGGCCGGGCGAAGGCGGGATGCCGTTGCCCAGGACGAGGGCCTCGCGCACGGGGCGCGCTCCCGCATCTGCCTCGGTGGTGGCGGACATCGCGGGTCTGGTCGGTGAGACTGAGAGGCCGCGCACCACGGACGGCGCGCGGCCCCCGTTCCTTGCCGCCCCTGAGCAGTAGGACCAGCCAGGGGGTCCAGCACGGAGGGGAACCGGATGGGCAAGCTGCTGCGTTCCCCCCCTTCCTGGCGTTGCGCCCGGCGCACCAGCGCCGGGCAGCACACCAGCCGAGCAGCAGCCGTCGTCGTCGCTGCCTGTCTCGCGCTGCGAACCCCTCGGCAACCGCCCGCCGCGAGGTTCGGCCCTGCGCCGCGCGCCCGCCGGGCAACGGCGCAGCCGCGGCGTAATATAAGCCCCGGGCCAGCGCGCGCGTAGGGCCAGGGCGGCCGGCGGCGTTCTGGCCGCGACCGGCCGCTGCCGTTAGTATTGGCCCCTTGGCCGCTGCCGATGGCTGCGTCCCGATCCTGGAGGACCGCGTTGAGTGGGGGTTTCTGCCCTGGTTGCCTGTTGCCCGCTGCCGCGGCGGCCAGCCAACGGGCCCTGGCCAGCGGAGCGCTCCTGCCGCTGCACACCGAAGTGACCGTTGTCGCGGACGGCGGCATCGAGTTCCTCGTGCGCCGCCTGCGCCTCGACGCCCATGCGCGTGCGGCGCTGGCGTCGGCTCACGGCTCCAACCCGTTCCTCCCCCTGGATCCCGCCCTGTTCGTGGCCGACGTGAGTCCCACCCACGTCGCGGTCCTCAACAAGTTCAGCGTGTTCCCGCACCATCTGCTGGTGATCACGCGCGCCTTCGTCGAGCAGCAGACACCCCTGACGAGAGGCGATCTGGCCGCGGTGCGCGCCTGCCTGCGCCAGATGGACGGCCTGGCGTTCTACAACTCCGGTCCGGCCGCAGGCGCCAGCCAGCGGCACCGCCACCTGCAGCTGGTGCCGCTGCCCCTGGCGCCCGGCGGGCCGCTGCTGCCGGTGGCACCGGCCATCGCGGCGGCGGCGCCCCGCGCGGCTGCCGCGGACCCGCGCCACGAGGGGCGGCCCCTGGCGCCCACCCCACCAACCGGCAACGCGGGCGCCGGCTCGGGTCCTGCCCTGACCATGGCGCGCGCGCCAGGCCTGCCCTACGAGCACCGGCTGGTCTGGTGGGGCGACAGGCTGCCGCGCGCCGAGACGCTGCTGCGAGCCTACCGCGCTCTGCGGCTCGCGCTCGGCGTGGGCGACGCCGATCCCTACAACCTGCTGCTCACGGCCGAGTGGATGCTGATGGTGCCGCGTCGCGCCGAGTGCTTCGAGTCGATCTCGGTCAACGCGCTCGGGTTCGCCGGGGCCCTGCTGGTGCGCAGCGACAGCGAATTCGAGCGCGTCCGGCAGGTGGGTCCGTGCCAGGTGCTGCGGGCGGTGAGCAGCGCCGCGGCGCCGCCGACTCTGCCTGTTCGCCAGGAGGGCGGTGCCGCGTGCCCGTGACCCTGGAAAGCAGGCTCCTCCGGGCCGTGATCGCCCCGGAGCGGGGCGCCTCCATCCTCAGCCTGGCCGCGCTCCAGGGGCACGACTGGCTGGCGTTGATGCCCGACGCGAGCAGCCCGGGTGCCGACCTGCCGTGGGCCTGTTTCATCATGGCGCCCTATTCGAACCGCATCCAGGACGGCGCCTTCACCTTCGGCGGCCGCCGGTTCCGCCTGACCCGGGCCAGCGAGCATGCCATCCATGGCGACGTGCGCCAGCGGCCGTGGCGCGTGGCCCGGCACGCCGGCACGACCGTCACCTGCGCATTCGCGACGCGCGCCCACGAGAACGTCGACTGGCCCTGGCCGTTCGCGCTGGAGGCCACCTACCGCGTGGCCGACAACAGCCTGGAGTGCAGTCTGGCACTGACGAACACCGCGTCCGAGCCCGCTCCTGCCGGCATGGGGTGGCACCCCTATTTCTGCCGCGCCATGCGGCGCGCGGGCGAGCCCGTGTGGTTGCGGCTGCGCGCCAGGGCCGTGTACCCGGACCGCCACAACAACCGGATCCCCTCCGGACCGCCGCGGCGGCTGCTGCCGGAGGAGGATTTCGCCGATGGACGGCGGCTGGACCCCGACAGGCTCATCGATGCCTGCTTCGTCGGGTACGACGGCGACGGCGTCATCGCCTGGCCCGACAGCGGCGTGGAGCTGCGGCTGTCGTGCTCGGCGACCTGCTCGCACCTGGTCCTCTACAATCCTCCCGGCAGGCCTTACTTCGCTGTCGAGCCCGTGACGAACGCGAACGACGGCGTGAACCTGCTGGCCCGCGGCGACCAGACCAGCGGCATCCGGGTGCTGGCTCCCGGCCAGACCCTGCAGGCCGGGTTGACCCTGACAGCCTGCACGGCGCCCCTGCAGAACTGAGCGCCGTGCGTCCAGCCCTGCTCCCAGGCTCGAGGCGCGCCAGCAGACTGCCGGCAATCGAGTGGCCGCGGGCCGCCCCTGGATTGGCAGCGACAACGGGATCGAGTATATTGGAGCGCCTTTGTCTCAGGGAGCTTTCAGGCTCTTTCGGGGCAACCCCGCAATGAGTTTCCCGCGCTCCCCTCGCCAGGAGGCCGATGCCCTGAAGATGAACGCCCTGCTGGTCTACCCCGAGTTCCCCGACACCTTCTGGAGCTTCAAGCACGCGCTGCGGTTCATCCGCCGCCGCGCCGTGCTGCCGCCGCTGGGCCTGGTCACGGTGGCGGCGATGCTGCCCGACTCGTGGAAGCTGCGCCTGGTCGACTGCAATGTCACGGACCTCGAGCCGGAGGACCTGGAGTGGGCCGACTGCGCCTTCGTCAGCGCCATGACCGTGCAGCGTCAGTCCGCCCAGCAGGTGATCCGCCGCCTGAAGGACGCCGGTCTGCGGGTGGTCGCCGGCGGGCCGCTGTTCACCATCGACCCCCAGGACTTCCCCGACGTCGACCACCTGGTGCTCAACGAGGCCGAGATCACTCTGCCGCGCTTTCTGGCCGATCTGGCTGCGGGCACGCCGCAGCACCTCTATCGGAGCGACGAGCATCCAGCGATCGAGGCGACGCCGGTGCCCCGCTGGGACCTGCTGGACATGAGGCGCTATGCCTCGATGGCCATCCAGTTCTCGCGCGGCTGCCCCTACAACTGCGAGTTCTGCAACGTGACGGCGCTGTTGGGCCACCGGGTGCGTATCAAGACGGCCAGGCAGATCCTCGCCGAGCTCGACAGCATGTACGCGGCCGGCTGGCGCGACAAGGTCTTCTTCGTCGACGACAATTTCATCGGCAACAAGCGGTACCTGAAGGCAGAGCTGCTGCCTGCTCTGCTCGAGTGGCAGCGCCGCCACCCGGGGACTCATTTCTACACCGAGGTGTCGGTCAATCTCGTCGACGATCCCGAGCTGATGCGGATGATGGTCGCGGCGGGTTTCGACGCGGTGTTCATCGGCATCGAGACCCCGGACGAGGCCGGGCTGGCGGAGGCCGGCAAGAAGCAGAACCGGGGCCGCGACCTGGTGGGCGTCGTCAAGGCACTCCAGCGGGCCGGGCTGCAGGTCCAGGGCGGCTTCATCGTCGGCTTCGACAGCGACACGCCGTCGATCTTCCAGCGGCAGATCGACTTCATCCAGCGCAGCGGCATCGTCACGGCGATGGTCGGACTGCTGCAGGCGCCTCCCGGCACCCCGCTGTACGAGAGACTGAAGCGCGAAGGCAGACTGCGCGGCCTGCTGTCCGGCGACAACGTGGACGGGCAAACGAACATCGTCCCCAAGATGAACCTCGACGCGCTGCGGGCAGGGTACCGGTCGATCATGGAGAGCATCTACGCGCCCAAACCGTACTACCAGCGCGTGCGCACCTTCCTGCGAGAGTACCAGCCGGCGATGGTGCGCAGCCACGTGGACCGGGAGTACCTGCTCGCCTTCCTGCGCTCCATCGTGCGGCTCGGCATCATCGGGCGCGAACGCGTCCAGTACTGGCGTCTGCTGATCTGGACGCTGGTGCGCCGGCCGCGCCTGTTCCCGCTGGCGGTCACCCTGGCGATCTACGGTTTCCACTTCCGCAAGGTCTACGAGCTGCACGTCAGCTGATCCGCGCGGACCGTCCGGGCCGGCTGCCTGCGGCGCGCGGCGCGCTGCCTGCCCGGCGGGACCTGAGGGCGCTCGACGCCAGGGCGCGCGGCGGGGTGCCGGGCTCTTGACCTATGTCACAGCAGCCTCCGCACCGACCGGGCGCTGCCCCCCCTGTCCGCTACCGGGACCGCCGGCTGGGGACGATCTGCACCGAGACCGTCCCGGCGGAGAGCGCCCTGCGCTGGCTGTACGAGACCCGGCTCGGCCGCCGGCTCGGCGCGTCGGTGTTCGGCCGGCGCTGGGCGTCGGCGCTGATCGGCTGGTGGCAGTCCAGCCGCTGGAGCCGCCGGCAGATCGAGCGGTTCGCGCGCGTCCATGCCATCCGCGTCGACGAGGCCGAGCTGCCGCTGGCCGCCTACGCTTCGTTCAACTCGTTCTTCACCCGCAGGCTCCGCCCCGGCGCCCGGCCGTTCGCCCCCGATGGTGCCGTCCTGTGCGCCCCGGCTGACGGCAGGCTGCTCGTCTATCCCGAGCTGATTGACGGCACCGACCTGCCGGTCAAGGGTGAGCGCGTCCCGGCCCAGGCCCTGCTGGGCGATGCCCCGGTGCGGCTGCCCGCCGCGCCGCTGGCCGCCGCCATCGTGCGTCTGGCGCCCTCCGACTACCACCGTTTCCACTTCTGCGACGGCGGCCTGGCGGCCCAGACGCACGAACTGCCAGGCTCCCTGCAGCCGGTCAACCCCATCGCGCTCTGGTGGCGCCCAGGCCTGTTGGCCACCAACCAGCGCGCCGTCACGGCGCTGCGCACGGACCACTTCGGCGCCATCGTCCAGGTGGAGGTAGGCGCCTTCGCCGTCGGCAGCATCGTGCAGACCTACGGGCCCGGCCGCGTCGAGCGCGGTCAGGAGAAGGGCTTCTTCCAGTTCGGCGGCTCCACGGTCGTGCTGCTCTTCGGCCGCGGCAGCGTGACCTTCGACGCGGACCTGGTGCGCGACTCGCGGGCGGGTCTGGAAGTGCTCGTCCAGGCCGGCGAGCGCATCGGACTGCGGGCCGCTGCAGGCCACGAAGGCCAGCCATGAACGCCGGGAGGCACGCGCCACGACTGCAGCCTGTCGGGGGCGGCCAGCGCCGGCGCCAGCGGCGACGGCCGCCGCGACGTGCCGCGATCCTCCTGCCGCTGGCATGCTGCCTGGCCCTGTGCAGTCTGCGGCCTGCCGGCGAGGCGACGCCGGCGTCCGCCATGGCGGGCGCACCTGTCCTGCTGGCGGCGGCCGCGGCCGACACGATCCAGCCCGTGCCGCCGGCGCCGCTGCCCACCGCGGCTGATACGGCCCGCGCCACAGCTCGTCTGCGCGAACCCGAACCGCCCGCGCTCGCCGGCCGGGCCTACACCGTGACCACAGTCCTGTACCGCGACGCCGTCCGGGAGCGCGACATCTTCACCGCCGCCATCCCGGAGCTGCTCGCCTACGTCGCGTCAGTGGTCGCCCTGCCCGTGCCTGTGCGCTGGAACTCGCTGGCGCTGGACAACCCGAAGATCGCTGACGCGCTGCTGCTGTACATGACGGGCCAGGACGCCGCCCTGCGGGTCACGCCTGCCGAGCGGCTCGCCCTCGGACGGTACCTGAAAGAGGGCGGGATGCTCTTTGCCGAGGACGTCGTCAGCGGCGGCACGCCCGACGCGCCGCCCCTGGGCGGCGGCCTGCCGGGGACTCCCTTCGATCGCCAACTCAGAGCCCTCATCGGCGATCCGGCGGTGCTGGGCGCCCGGGGCACCCGCTGGCAGCGGGTCCCGCGGGATCATCCCCTGTATGGCAACTGGTTCAGCTTCCCCGACGGTCCGCCGCTGGCGGGGGCCTACCAGGGCTCTGCCACGGCGCTGGAGATGATCGAGTACCGCGGCCGCATCGCGGTCTTGTTCAGCGACCTGAATCTCAGTTGGTTCTGGGCCACCCGCGAGGCGCGGGCGCGCGAGCGCCCCCTGCAGCTGGGGGCCAACATCGTCGCGCAGGCGCTGCTTCAGCGGTACGCGGGAATGCGGCCGCCGCCGGCGCCCGCGGAACGATAGAGCGACCTCCCACTGCGCCGACTGCGGCACATGGATCGGATGGGCGCCGCGCCGAACGGGTTCGACCTCGCGCTGATGGTGACGGTGACGGTCCAGGCCACCGCCATGGCGTACCTGCGCTCGCCCCGCGCCAAGGCGCTGATCCTGTGCCTGCCCCTGCCCTTCACGCTGGTGTCGCTGTCGCTGGGCAGACCGGTCGACACCACCAATCTGCTCGGGGTGATCTGCATCCTGGCGTACGTGCACGTGGTCCGCATCCTGCACCAGCGCGCCCGCGCCGCCATCGGCGCAGCCATCGCCGCGGCGGTAGCGGCGTATGTCGGCCTGGGCTGGCTCCTCCTGCGCGCCGCCCCGGTGACCGGGACGAGCTTCTGGGGCCTGGGCGTGGCGCTGCTGGCCGCCGGCGCCTGGATGCACCGGCGCCAGGAGATCAGGCCCGAGCCCGGGCATCGCACCCGCCTGCCGGTCTGGGCGAAGCTGCCCCTGATCCTGGCGGTCGTGTGTCTGCTGCTGGCCATCAAGGAGTCCCTGCAGGGCGTCGCCACGATGTTCCCGCTGGTCAGCGTCCCGGGAGCGTACGAGGCTCGCCACAGCCTGTGGACGCTGAGCCGCCAGATGCCGGTCTTCGTCCTCACGGTGGTGCCGATGATGATGGTGGCGCGGCTGACGCAGCCGCGCCACCATCATCATCGGCACCACCGTGAGGA
>CAZPXM010000076.1:0-18309 GCA_964591015.1 uncultured Gemmatimonadaceae bacterium | reverse complement strand
GCCACCGGCACGGTCAGCGCCCAGTTGATGTGCGTGATGTCTTCCTGCGTGGCCGGGCGGGTGCTGTCGCCGGCAGCCACGACCAGCGCCGCGCGCGGCAGATACGTGCGGCCGCCATCCACGGAGAAGGAGATGACGGTGTTCTCGCCGCGGGCGCTGTCTTCCACGTACTGCATGTGCTCGGGAACGGGGTTGGTGATCAGCACGTCGTCGGCCGGGTCGGCGCCGGTATTGGCGTACTCGATGACGAAGATGACCGTGTCCGCCGGTACGATGCTGGTGGCAGGCAGGCGACGGACCTCTGTCTGGCCGGCTTCGTTCGTCACGACCTGCTGCTCCCAGGCGGTGACCGTCAACTGGATGCCTCCGGCCTGCTGAGCGAGCCCGGCTCGGCTCGCCAGCATGACCAGCGCGAGCGACAACCCGAGGCATGCAGCGAGCGCAGACTGGCGCATGGCTTCCCTCCCGGTCAGTTGATGACCACGGTGAACTGGACGCTCTGCGCGGCGGAGGTCTGCGTCATGGTACCGAGGCGCACCGTCACCTCGCCGGCGGCGGTCTGCCCGACATCGCCGGCATCCCCGTCGTTGGCGTCCGTCAAGGACGCGCCGTTCAGCTTGAGCGAACTGGTCTGGTACGTCGTGTTGGCCGGGATCGGGTCGCTGAGCGTCACGTTGGCGGCAGTGCCGGAACCGCTGACGGTCACGGTTATCTGGTATGTGACGGCCGCGCCCGGGACGGGATTCGCGCCACCCCAGGGGTCCACGACGGCGATCACGCTCTTGACTGCGCTGATGCTGACGTTGGACGCCACGTACGTGCCGACCACGGTGCCGGAGCCGCCCACGGTGTTGCCGGTGCCGCTCGGGAAGCCGACCACGGCATCCACGCCGCCGTCACCGCCGCCGGGGTACAGCGTCCCGGGAGTGGCGGTGCCCGTCACCGTGGTGGCGCGGGCCTGAACGCTGATGTTGCCGGTCTGCCCGTCGGTCACGTCGGTGCCGATGTCGCTGACGACATACACCGTGGCGCCAGCGCCGGCGGCGAGCACCGGGTCATTGACGCCCGGGATGTAGAGGATCTCCTGGTCGATGCCCTCCCACACGCCGTCGCCATCGTCCAGGTATATGCCCTGGAGCGTGGGATCGAAGTCATCACCGGCGAGGTTGGCGTTGGCCACCAGCGAGAACGCCTCGGTGCCGTTGCCCGTGTTGGTCACCACGAAGGTGAGAGCCTGGTCCTGGGCGCCGGGGCTGACGGTGATCGGCCCGGCATCCTGGGAGACCACGGTGACCTCCAGGCGCTCCACCACCGTGATGGTGAGCAGGTTGCTCTGCGTGGTGAAGTTGACCGTGCCCACCGAGTACGACACGGTGCTCTGGTTGGCGATGACCGTTCCGGGCGGCGTGCCGGCAGCCTGCGCGGCCTGCGGCAGCAACGCCAGCGCCAGGGCGAAGCAGAGCACGGCTCCGCCCAACGCACGGCGCGCAGCCCGCCCGGTCCGGATAGTGGATCGTCCAGCGATGAGTATACGCCCGTCCTTTTCCGACGAACTGCGCGGCTGGCAGTGCGACAGGAGATCGAAAGTGCCGGGGAACCCTGCAGGTGCGCGCGCCAGACCCGTACGCCGCGTGCCGGGCAGCTACCCCCTGCGCCACGCGCGCGCCGCGCTGTCAAGAGCCCCTGAACCTGGGTCGGATTGGCGCCTGATTTAGGGATTGGCCGGAAGGAAGCAAGCGGGTAACACCCTGACTGCGGTCGTGCTATGCCGCCCGCGGAGACATGCAGCACTGCGGCACCGGGACTGGCACCGAGAGGGCGCGTGACGCTCGGAGCCGAAGCTCAGTCGGGCCGGGCGCAGACTACCACAGCGACTTGATCCGCCCCCAGGTGCTGGCTTCCACGGCAGTGGAGCCGGACGTGAAGGCGACGTAGCCGTACTCGCTCGGCTCGTGCCAGGCGCCCTTCTTGGCGGATGGCGACCACTGCGAGAGCTCCTCGCGACTGGTCCGGCGGTAGTCGTACCGGGTGAGGTTCATGCGCCACACGTCACCGGGTTGCGGCGGCAGGGACATCACCCCGGAGACGATGCTGGCATCGGCCCACGGCAGGGCGAGCTCCAGGGTCCAGCCGCTGTCCGTATCCTGGCGCTCCGCGGTGGCGGTGCTGGCGCCGCCCAGCGTCCCGTCGATCCGCACGGCGGTGGCCAGACCGGCTGCGTTCCACTCCATGTGCGACGGGCCGCCCTGCGAGAACAGCGGCGTCTCCACCCACAGGTCGAGGACCACGTTGCGCGGGCTCACCTCGAACTCCATGTACCCCCGGGCGTCGCCCTCCGGGTCGATGAAGACCTCGAGCACGTCCTGTTCCCACAGGTTGGCGTCGCGGGCGGTGTAGGTCGACCAGATGTCGTGGTCTTCCGCCTCGACGGCCACGTAGAGCCGCTCCGCGTCCCAGGCAATGCGGCCGCGCGTGGCGGTCACCGGCACGCCGGTCAGCGTTCCATACAGAATGTAGGAGTCGGTCCACGGCACACCGCCCCACTCGGCGTCGTCGATGATGCCGTCGATGACGATGGGGGCATCGAGGCGCGGCGCCTCGTAGTGGCGGCTGTACTCCTGGGCCGAGAGGGCGCTGGCGACGACCAGCATGGCGATGCCGACGAGAACGCGCAGGGCGGTCATGGGGTCGCTCCCTTGTGACGGAGGCGCGCGGCGCGGCCGCGCCGCGCCGCAGCAGGACGTCGTCCTGGACACGGAACGCGCGACACACGCCCGAGAATACAACCACGCGGGCGCACGGAGGCAAGAGACGGAGCGCCTGGCGGTGAGCGGCCGGATCGACCGCGAGCCCCGTGACAGGGGCGCCGTCCGACCGGCCGGCTGGCAGGTCGCGCCCGCAGGATCCTTGACCAGGCACCGCTTTGTGAGGTTCCTGTTCTGTGCTGACAGGAAGTGAGCACACTGCTCGAGGACGAGGAGACCGCCCGATGGACGCACGACCGCTGCGCATCCTCTGTTTCGGCGCCCACCCCGATGACTGCGACTTCCGCTGCGGCGGCATGGCCATGCTGTGGCGCGCGCGCGGACACGAGGTCAAGTTCGTCTCCATGACGAACGGCGACACCGGCCACCATGCCATGGGCGGCGGCGAGCTGGCGCGCCGGCGCCACGCCGAGGCGCAGGCTGCCGCGCGGGTGGCTGGCGTGGAGTACGAGGTGCTCGACATCCACAATGGCGAGCTGGAGCCCTCGGTGATGGTGCGCAAGCTGGTCATCGAGCGCATGCGCACCTTCGCGGCGGATCTGGTCCTGTGCCACCGGGCCAACGACTACCACCCTGACCATCGCTCCGTGGGCCTGCTCGTCCAGGACGCCGCCTACATCGTCACGGTGCCGAACGTGTGTCCGCTGACGCCGCCGCTGCCGCAGGCGCCGGTGGTCGGCTACACCTTCGACGAGTTCACGCTGCCCACTTCCTACCGGGTGGACGTGGCCGTCGATACGGACCCGGTGTTCGCGCGCAAGGTGGACATGCTGCACTGCCACGCGTCGCAGATGTACGAGTGGCTGCCCTACAACGGCGGGTACCAGGAGCAGGTCCCCGCCGCGGACCCCGCGCGCCGGGTCTGGCTGGAGGAGCGGATGCGGCAGCGTTTCGGGCATGTGGCGGACGTGGCCCGGCAGGCGCTGCAGCGCGCCTACGGCGACGAACGCGGCGCGGCCGTGCGCACCGCGGAGACGGTCAGCTTCTCGGAGTACGGCCGGCGCCCGCGCCCCGAGGACGTGGCGCGGCTGTTTCCGTTCCTGCCGGCGCCGGCCTGAGCCGGGCCGCCGGCTGCTGGGTGCCGCTTCGCGCCGGGGCGCGCGTATGACGCCCGGTCGGTTCGCGGGCGCCGCGGCACTCAGAAGCGCGGCACGCGGAGGTGGCAGTAGGGGCGCTCGCCCGTGCGCTCGTAGTACTTCTGGTGGTACTCCTCCGCCGGCCAGAACGTCGCCGCTGGCTCGAGCGCGGTGGCCACGTCCAGCCCCCGGGCGCGCAGCGCGGCGATCAGCCGCGCGGCGATCTGGCGCTGCTCCTCGTCCTGGTAGAAGACAGCGGAGCGGTACTGCGGGCCGATGTCCGGGCCCTGGCGATCCCGCTGCGTGGGATCGTGGATCTCGAAGAACAGCCGGCACAACTCCTCGTAGCTCACCAGGCGCGGGTCGTAGACGACGCGGACCGCCTCGGCGTGACCCGTGCGGCCCGTGCACACCTGGCGGTAGGTGGGATCGGCCGTCTGCCCGCCGGTGTAGCCGACCGTCGTGGCCGCCACGCCGGGAACCGCGGCCAGCAGATGCTCCACGCCCCAGAAGCAGCCGCCGGCGAACACGGCGGTCCGGTGGGCGGCCGGGTCCGCCGGCACGAAGTCCAGGGACACGCTGTTGACGCAGTGGCGCAGGTTTCTGGGCGTGAAGCCTTCCCCGGCGAACACGTGGCCCAGATGCGCCCCGCAGCGAGCGCAGAGGATCTCCGTGCGCTGGCCGTCGGCGTCCGGTGCCTGGCGCACCGCGTCGGGAAACGCGGCATCGAAGCTCGGCCAGCCGCAGCCGGAGCGGAACTTGGCGCTGCTGGCGAACAGCGGCGCGTTGCACTGGCGGCACACGTACGTGCCGTCCGCGAAGTGATCGTGGAAGCGGCCCGAGAAGGGCGGCTCGGTGCCCTTGTGCAGGATGATCTGTGCCTCGGCGGGCGTCAGTTCGTTCAGGCGCATCGGGCATTCTGCCATGGCATGGTGGGCGGTTGTCGCCGCGCCGGCGGCCGTGGGACCGGCAGCGGCCGCGGCGCCCGCGGCACTCGCGAGCGCCAGCCACGCCAGGGTCAGGGCCAGCCCGGGGCGCGGGCGAGGGCCGGCGCCGGCTAGTGCCGCCGCGGGGGCCACTCGACACCCTCCTTGAGGTGGGCCTCCACCCATTCGCGCAGCTCGCGCCAGGGATTCGCCGTGGTCTGCCTGCGGGCGTTCTCGGAGGCGTGTCCGCTCAGATAGGTGGTCAGGCCGCCGTCGATCACGATGTTCTGCCCGGTGACGAAGCGGGCCTCGTCCGAGGCCAGCCACACCGCGGCGTAGGCGATGTCCTCGGGCTGGCCCACGATCTCCAGCGGCTGGTAGTACTTGCTGCCCTCGGCCAGGCGCTGGGCGAAGCGCTGGCGGAATTCCTCGTGGAATTCGTCCTTGACGTACGTCAGGATCCGGTCCAGATGTTCCTGCGGGTCGTGCACCTGGATGGCGCCGGGGCTGATCGTGTTGACGCGGATGAAGAAGGGCGCCAGTTCGGCGGCCAGGGCCCGGGTGCAGCCGATGATGCCGCCCTTGGTGGCGGCGTACACGGTGTTCAACGGGCAGCCCTGCACCCCGTGCACGGAAGAGATGTTGATGATGGACCCCTTGCCGCGCGCCTTCAGCAGCGGCACGGCATGGTGGCAGCCCAGGTACAGGCCCTTGAGGTTGGTGTCCATCACGCGGTCGTAGTCCTCCAGCGCGACCTCGTCGACCGGCACGCGCAGCCCGATGCCGGCGTTGTTGACCAGGATGTCCAGCGCCCCGAAGCGATCGCGGGTGGCCTCGACCAGGCGCTGCACCTGGTCGGGCTGGCACACGTCGGTGGGGAGTGCCAGCACCTCGGCACCCGTGGCCTCGATGTCGGCGCGGGTCTTCTCCAGCTTCTCTGCCGATCGCTGGCCGATGGCGACCTTGGCGCCCTCGCGGGCGAACATGAGGGCGATGCCGCGGCCGATTCCCTGGCCGCCGCCGGTGACGATGGCGATCTTGTCCTGCAGTCTCATGGCGTCCTCCCAGTGGTGTGGCGCAGCCGCAGACAGGTCGTGCCCGCGTGCACCCGCTGCCGGCTGCGCAGAGTCTAGGGTTGGGCGCGCTGCGCGCCAGTCCGGCGCGCCGGAGGGCCGCGAGGCTGGCGTAGGGCAACCCCAGGACAGGTGATCGACGGCATGGGCGAGCCACTGCGATTCGGTCTGATCGGCTGCGGCGATTTCGGCAAGCACCTGGGGGCGTACATCCAGGAAGTGGCGCGCATCGTGGCGCTGTGCGACGTCAGCGAAGCGGGCATGGAGGCCACGGCGCAGCACCTGCGCCTGGCGGTGCCCCGCTTCACGGACTACCGGCGCCTGCTGGCCGAAGCCGGCGTGGACGCGGTGGCGATCACCGCGGCCAACTTCGTGCACGCGGAGATCACCGTGGCGGCCGCGGCGGCGGGCGTGCACGTGTTCTGCGAGAAGGCCATGGCCCGCACCGTGCCGGAGTGCTGGGACATGGTCCGCGCCTGCCGCCGGCACGGCGTCAAGCTCATGGTCGGGCACAAGCGGCGCCTGCGGCCGCCGTGGGCGCGCATGATCGAGCTGACGCGCCCGGAGGCGCTCGGGCGCCCGCTGGCGATCACCGTCTGCCAGTACGCCGACGACCGCGCGTACGGCTTCTTCTCCACCTGGTGGGCGCGGCCCGAGCTCAGCGGCGGTTTCCTGCACATGCACGGGGTGCACGTGCTGGACTGGTTCCGCGCCATGTGCGGCGACGCGGCCCTCGTCACCGCGGTCCACGGGCCGCAGCACGACCCGCGCTACGGCTTCCCGGACATCCTCCACGCCACCTACCGATTCCGCTCCGGGGCGCTGGCCTCCCTCACCGGCGGCCTGTCCTTCCCGCTGCACAAGTACCGCGAGTCGCAGGGGCCGTGGGCGGAGTGCGAGCACGGTGGCCTCAAGCTGGTGCCGCACCTCGACCACATCGATCTGTACTGGCAGCGGCTGGACGAGGCCGCGCCGCACCACGAGCGCTTCGACGATCTGGGGTTCGCGGCCGCGTACCGGCGCGAGGTGGGCGACTTCGTGCGGTGGGTGCAGGAAGACCGGCCGCCGTGCCTGACGTGGGTGGAGGGGCTGCGCTGCGTCGAGCTGATGGAGGCGGCCTATCGCTCGGCCGCGGCAGACGGCCGCCCGGTGACGCTGCCGCTGTACCCGGAGCTGGAAGACTGACGGCGGGCCGGCGGCCGGCTGGCGAGCCCCGCCCGCCGGCGCCGGCTGGCGAGCGCCGCCCCGGCGGCGAGGACGAGGCGATGAAGATCACCGATATCCGGACGCACGTGATGGGCGTGCCAGGCCCGGACCAGCGCACCGTGCGCCGCAACTGGGTCTTCGTCGAGGTGCGCACGGATGCGGGGCTGGTGGGCGTGGGGGAGGCGACGACCGAGTACCACGAGCTGGCCGTGGCCGCGCAGATCCAGTCGGAGCTGCGCCCGCGCCTGCTGGGCCTGGATCCGACGGACATCGAGCGCATCTGGCAGATGGGCTATCGCGACTTCTGGTGGCGGCGCGGGGTGGTGCAGACCAGCGCGCTCAGCGGCATCGATCAGGCGCTGTGGGATCTGGCCGGCAAGGCCGCGGGTCTGCCGGTGTACAAGCTACTCGGCGGCAAGGTGCGCGAGCGCGTGCGGCTGTACGCGCGCCCCGACTTCGCCGCCGGCACGGCGGCCGCGGCGGCGGCCCAGGCCGTCAGCGAGGGTTTCACCGCCTTCAAGGCTGGCCAGGACCAGATCCCGGTCCCGTTCGACCCGCTCGCCCTGGCCGAGCTCGAGATCGCCAGCTTCGCGCAGATCCGCGCCGCGGTCGGCCCCGGCGTCGACCTGATGATCGACTGCGGGGGCCTGTTCACCCCGCAGGCGGCGCACCGGCTCATCGCCGGGCTGGAGTCCGTGGGCATGCTGTTCGTCGAGGAGCCACTCGAGCAGGGGCAGATCGATCCGTACGTCCAGCTCAAGCGCGACTTCCCGGCCCTCGCCATCGCCGCGGGCGAGCGCTGGATGACGCGCTGGGACTGTCGGCCCTGGTTCGAGCGGCAGGCGGTGGACGTCTGTCAGGTGGACGTCAGCCACACCGGCGGCATCAGCGAGCTCATGCGCATCGCCGCGCTGGCCGAGCTGTACGGCATCCGCATGGCGCCGCACAACCCGTACGGGCCGGTGGCCCTGGCAGCCGCGGCGCACGCGGCGGCGGCCATGCCGAACTTCCTGGTGCTGGAACACTGCCGGCTGCGGCCCTGGTTCGCGCAGGTGCAGCGCGAGCCGCTGCCCATTCGTGCGGGCTGCATCCAGGTTGCCGATCTGGAGGCGCGGCCGGGTCTGGGCGTGGAGCTCGATTGGGAGCTGATCGACAGCCACCCGCACCAGCCCCTGGCCGGGCGCGTGCCGCGCACGGCCGACGGCGGTCGACCGCTGTGCTGAGGCGGACAGGCGGCGGCCGCAGGGCACGGGGCGCGCCGGCGCGGCTCAGTAGCGCCCGCCCTCGTTCTGCTCCTGGTCCTCGGCGGGGAAGGTCTCGCCCCCTCCATCCGGCGCGCCCGCCGCTGGCTCCCGGGCGCTCTCGAGAGCGGCAGCGGCGGCCGCTGCCGAGCCGGCATGGGTGGGCCGGACTTCCAGCGGCAGCGTCCACAGGAGCTGCCCGGCGCTCGTGCGCAACTCCAGACGATGCGGCCCCAGGCCGCGAGTGGCCAGGCGGAACGACGCGATCGCGTACGCGTCCCACTGGCCCGCAGCGAACTGGACCCCCAGCATGGCCGTGGCGGGATGCCCTGCCGCCACCTCCTCCTGGTCGTCGGCCACCAGGCTGATCGGCAGCGCAAAGCTGGCCTCGGCGGCGCTTTCGAGGCGGGCGATGCGCGCGAACACCCGCACGAAGCACCTGCCGTCCGCGGCGCGGTGCACCACGTCGGTCAGCAACCCGACGAGCCCGAACTGGTGCACCAGCAGCTGGCCGTCCGTGGCGCCCGTCAGCAGTTCGACCTCGATGGACACGTCCAGCCACGTACGCACGAGCGCCCGGTCGCCGCCGTGCGGCCCCAGCAGGCTGGCCACCTGCTGCAAGGCTTCGGCCCGGCTGCCGACCAGCACGTCGCCGGGACGGCTACCCGGCGATGGTGCTGCCGCCGCGGCGCTCGCCGGCTGGGCGTGTGGCGCCGGCTGGTCGGCTGGGGTCTGCTCGTCGGTCGCTGCTTCGGGCTCGCCGGTCGCGGGTGCCTCCGTCGGCGCCGCCGGCTCGGCCGCCGCTTCGCTGAAGGCGGTGATGCTGAGACTCGCGAGTCCGCCGTCGGGAGCGGGCCGCGCGCGCAGGACGAAGCGGGAGCTGGCGGCCCGCTCGATCCATGCGCCCATCTGGCGCTGGGCCGCCGCCCCGGTAGTCAGCTCAGTGCTCGGCATGGGCGGATTCCTCTGCTTGGCCCGCGTCGGCCGCGGCCGGCGCTCCTCCGTCCCTGGCGCTGGGCCCCGGATCGGCGGCCAGACCCGACCACAGCGACAGTTGCTCGACGGCGAGAGGGCCCTCGGCCGGGACCGGAGCGTCGCCGTTCTGCAGCTGGGGGTAGTGCTCCTCGAGGAAGTTGATCACCAGCAGCAGGCAGCGGCGAGCCAGCTCCGCGCGCGAGAGCCGCATCTGGTCGCTGACCTTGCGCAGTCGCTGGAAATCCCGGGGCGTCAGCCCGAACTGCACCGAACGACATTTCCGCGACGTGTTGGCCACGATGCTCTCGGCAGCAGGGGCAGGCTTCGCCCGCGCGCAGCCCTGTTCGCCCGCGCTGGCGCTGCACACCGCCAGCATTCGCTGGGCGGCCTGGAGGCTCTGCTCGAGCAGATGTCCGGCTACGGAGGAGTCGCGTCTGGCCATGGTCGGGTCCTGTGCTCGTGGGGAGGAGGAAACGGCCCCCAACCTATACGGCAGACCTGCCCGTGTCAAGCACTAACTTGCTGTAGGTAAAAGAGGTTATCAACACTCGTCGGTCCGCGCTATCCACACTCGGCGCCAGTTGCCCACACTTCAGGAGAGAGGTTGTCCACAAGCTGGCCCGAGTTGTCCACAACGAGCCCGCCGAGGAATTTTGCGGCGCCCGATCGCCAGCACCGGACTCGGCTGCCGCGCGAGGCGATGGCGGCCAGGCGTCGCCCCGGTGACGGCCTGGCGGCGACACGGTGACGGCCTGGCGACAGACCTCGCGTGCCGGTGCGGCACGGCCCGGCGTCCGGCTACGGCCGGGCGGCGTTCCCAGCCGACTCGTCGACTCTCGCGGCCGGCTGGTCCTGCTCCGCCTCACCGGCAGGAATGCCGGCCAGGTGCGCGCTCACCACGGCGGCCAGACCCGCGCTGAAGCCCGGGACCGCCGCCAGCTGCGCCACCGTCGCCTCGCGCACCCGCTTGACCGAGCCGAAACACCGCAGCAGCGCCGCGCGACGCTTGGGCCCGATGCCCGGAATCTCGTCCAGCGCCGAGCGCAGCGTGCGCTTCTCGCGCAGACCCCGGTGGTAGCTCAGGGCGAAGCGGTGCGCCTCGTCACGCAGCACCTGCAGCATGCGCAGGCTGGCGGACGTGTGCGGCAGCAGCACGGGCTCGGGCTGCTCCGGCACCACGATCTCCTCGAGCCGCTTGGCCAGGCCGACGACCGCCTGGTCGGCCAACCCCAGTGCCGCCAGGGCCTCCCGGGCGCTGGACAGCTGGCCCTTGCCGCCGTCCACCATGAGCAGGTCCGGCAGGGGTTCGCCGCGCTCCAGCAAGCCGGCGAAGCGCCGCTGCACCACCTGTCTGATGCAGGCGTAGTCGTCGGCTCCGTCCAGCCCGCGGATGCGGAAGTGGCGGTACTCGCTGCGCCGGGGCTGGCCGTCGACCAGGCACACCAGCGAGCCCACCTGATCGGTGCCCTGGAAGTTGGAGATGTCGATGCCCTCGATGCGGCGCGGGGGCGTGGCCAGCCGCAGATCGCGCTGCAGGGCCAGCACGGCCTGGGGCACCTTGTCGCGCAGCCGCTCGCGCCTGGCGAAGCGTTCGCGCAGCAACTGGGCGGCGTTGGCCTCGGCCATGTCGATGGTCGCCGCCTTGACGCCGCGCTGCGGCACGATCAGCCGCACGCGCGCGCCGGCCTTGTCCGACAGCCACTGGCTGAGCAGCTCCTGCTCGGCCACGGCCACGGGCAGGTGGATCTCCGCCGGCACGGAGTCCGTCTCCAGGTAGAAATGCCGCACGAACGTCGAGAGGATCTCCTCCTCGGTTGCCTCCAGATCGTGACCGAGGAAGTGATGCTTGCGCTCGAGCAGACGCCCCTCGCGGATCTCCAGCACGCAGCAGCAGGAGGTGTCGTCGATGCGGCACAGGCCGATCACATCGCGGTCCACCTCGCTGTCCAGGACCACGCGCTGGCGGCCCCGCATGCTCTCCAGGGCCCGGATCTGGTCCCGGCAGCGCGCGGCCGTCTCGAAGTCCAGGCCCGCGGCGGCCTGGGCCATCTGCTCGCGCAGCTCCTTGAGCACCGCGCCATTCTGCCCGCGCAGGAAGCGCACCGCCTGGTCCACGGACCGGCGGTACTCCGGCGCTCCCACCAGTCCGCGGCAAGGTCCGGCGCAGCGCTTGATATGGTACTCGAGGCACAGCTGCACGCCGGGATTCGGCAGCAGGTGATGGCAGGAGCGGACGGGGAAGATCCTGTGCATGAGCGCCACCGCGGTGCGCATGCCGCGCACGTTGCTGAACGGTCCCAGGTAGCGCGAGCCGTCGCGCACCACGTCGCGGGTGATCACGATGCGCGGGAACTCCTCCTTCGTGATGCGCAGGAACGGGTACTTCTTGTCGTCCTTGAGCTTGATGTTGTAGCGCGGCTGCCGGTCCTTGACCAGGGTGGCCTCCAGCGTCAGCGCTTCCTGCTCGGAGGCCGTGATCAGGTACTCGACCGAGGCGACCTGGGCTACCAGGGTGTGGAACTGCGAGCGGCCGTCGCCGGCCGACTCCTGGAAGTACGAGCGCACGCGCGCGCGCAGGGAGCTGGCCTTGCCGATGTAGATGATCTTGCCCTGCGCGTTCTTGAACAGGTACACGCCCGGATGCTCGGGCAGGCTGTCGAGCTCCAGCCGCAAACTGGTGGGCAATGAGGGCAGTGGGTCGATCATGCTGGCCTCTGCTCGGGTGCCGCTTGTCGGCGGCCGGCACCCGTGCCGGCGGGCCCGGCCCGAGCCGGGCTGGCCGCTGGGCGGGCTGTTGGCGAGGCGCCTCCGGCAGGCATGTGGGGAACCTGATCGATGGCGCGGGGCCTGTCAACCGATCGCGCCTCCGGCGCGCCGGCCGCCGGCCGGCGCGCGCCCGGAGCCGGGCCGGCGGGGCGGTGCGCCCGGGCCCTAGCCGTCTCGCAGCACGACGACCTGGGAGCCCTCCAGACGCACGGCGAAGCGTTCCTGCAGGGCGGGCACGTAGGGGCTGGCCGCTGCCGGGGCGCCGTTGATCTGGTCGATCACCAGCAGGCGCACGGGGTCCACCCGGCGGCACATGAGATGGTCGAGCAGGATCAGGTAGCGGCCGAGCGCCGGGTGTGCGGGCGGTACGCCGAAGTGCAGGACGCGGCCGTGGCGCTGCGACACCAGCACGAGCGCGGTCCCATGGTACACGAGGTGGACACCGGGGCGGCGGGGCGGCAAGGCCGCCGCCTGCTCCCCCAGGCCCAGGCCAGCCACGCAGGCCGGGTCGGTGGCGGCCAGCCAGTACACGGCCTCCAGGTCCAGTTGCTCGAGGAGTTGCAGGTTGGCAGGGGTGGTGAACTGCGGGCCGGGGACGCCGGCCAAGAACTGCCCGGCCACCACCTCCCCGCTCAGCTCCATCCAGCGCAGGGGCCGGAAGACTGCGCTCCAGCCGTAGTCGGGCTCCTCCCGCTCCAGCAACTGCCGGCAGAGTATGCCGTAGCGGTCCAGCAGCAGGCGGACCTGCTCCTTGGCAGCCTCGGCAGCCTCCACGGCGTCCTCCCAGGGCGGCGGCACCTCGCGGCGGTACCAGTAGCCCGGCACCTGCGGCGGCGGGGGGGCACGGCGCCGCCGAAGAGTCGAGGTCCGCCGCCAGGCCAGCCGCGCTGGCGGCTGGTCGCTCGCGTCCCAGGCGAAGTCGGTCTGCAGGCCGCGCCGCACGGCCGCGAAGCTGTCGCTGCTGATCTGGCCCTGCCATACCGCGCGCCAGAGCGTTGCCAGCAGGGCGCTGGGACGGACGCCGCTGGCGCGGCACAGGGCGCTGAAGTCGTAGCGGGCGCCGCCCGACTCCAGCAGCGAGACCAGCCTGGCCGGGGCCACGCTCTCCGCCGCGGCGGGGCTGGCGCTGTCCGGCTCCGCTGCCGCCGCCTGGGTGCGCGGCAGCAGATCCGCCTGCTCCGCCGCGGCAAAGGCGATACGGCGCGGCCCCGCCCCGTACCAGGTCAGCTCGCCCTGGAGCAGCAGATGGTCGAGCCACTGGGGCCGATACCCGGGCACCCGGGCCGGCAGCACGTCGCGTTCCCACATCTCGGCCGGCAACGGCAGGCCGGCCAGCTGGGCCAGCCGCTCCTCGAGCGCCTGGGTAGCGGACTCCTCCGGCTCGGGGTCCGGAGGGCGCAGTTGGTGCGCTTGTCGTGGCTGCGGCGGCCGCTCCGGCTGCGGCGGCCGGGCCACGCCCTGCAAGGTGGCCAGCAGCAGCGCGAGGTGTCCGGCCGGCCGGGGCGCCACCTCCACCCGGCGCCGGGACCGTGCCAGGCGCAGCAGGGCAGCGAAGTTCGCCGCGTCGCAGACGTACTCGGCGTCGCTGTCCTCCATCAGCGCGCCGATGAGCACCTCGCCGGTGTGCGTCAGCTCCGCCACGCAGCGGGCCCACAGGCCCGGGTCCAGGCCGAGCATCCCGGGCACGGCGCTCACCGGCAGCGGCCCGTACGCGCGTAACCACTGGGCCAGCCACGTCGCGGCTCCGGCTGCTGCTGGCGAGTGCGCCGGCGGCGCGGCTGCGCCCGGCGCGCCCAGGGCGGCCTGGACGGCGGCCAGTTGCTCGCGAGCGCAGACCAGGCGCGGCCCGGACTGCGGCCGCCCTGTCTGGTGCGCCAACCCCGGCAATACCGCCAGGTCCGCCTCGAGCTGCCGCAGCGCCTCCTCGGCCTCCAGCGACGCGTCGTGGCAGCGGACCAGCGCCACCCACTCGGCCCACGGCACCAGCACGCGCTCCTTGACCCAGTCGACCAGCTCGCGTGCGGACGCGGGCGCGTACCCGGGAGCGAGCCGCTGCGCCTTCTGCTCGAAGGCAGTCACCAGTTCGCGGCTGAGGCGCGGGCGCAGCCCCGGCGTGGCCACCACCTCGTCCAGCAGGCTGGCGCGCAGCGGCGTGGCTCCGCGCGACCGGGGGCGGTCGTCCCGGTACATGTACTCGTTGACCTGGTACCAGGTGTCGGTCAGGGCAAAGGGACTGCCGCGCTCCGTGGCACACTCGCCCGTCCGCACCTGGCCGGTGTGCACCTCGTCCAGCATCTGCGTCAGGGCCGTGGTATCGAAGTGGTCCTGCAGGCAGGCGCGCCAGGCTTCCAGCAGGATGGGGAAATCGTCGAAACGGGAGACTGCCTCCAGCAGCTCCACGCTGCGGATGCGGCTCAGCCAGAGAGGCATGCGCTGGCCGCGCCGCTGCCGGCCGATGAGCAGGGCGCGCCCCGCGCATTCGCGGAACACGGCGCCGAAGAAGGCCGAGCCCTCCAGGCTGTCGCGCAGGAGGGGCAGGAGGGTTGCGGGCGTCACCAGACGCAGCAACTCGCCGGCCGGCACCGGGTCGCGCAACACCAGACCCAGGCCATGGTTGCAGGCGAAGACCTCGGGCTCGTACCCGTGCCGGTGCCGCCACGCCGCGGCCAGGGCCAGGCCCCAGGGGCGGATGGCCCGCCGGCCCCACGGCGCATGGAGGAACACCTGATGCCCCGGTGCGCCCTGCGGGCCCGAGCGGATGTGCTCGACCAGCAGGTGGTGGCGGTGCGGCAGCGGCTGCCCGGTCGCGCGCCGCTGGCTGGCCAGATAGGCGCCCAACTGCTCGGCAGCCGCGGGGCTGAGGCGGTACTCGCGTGCCAGCCGGGCTCGAAGCTCGCCGGCCTCCAGCCAGCCCTCGGCAGCCTCGAGGAACGCCCCGATGCGGCTGGCCAGGTGGAAGCCGCGGTCGAGCTGGTTGCCCTTCCAGAAGGGCACCTCCGCCGCCCCGCGCCAGCGGCTGACCAGCACCTCGTTGTGCGTGACCCGCTCGACCTGCCAGCGCTGGCTGCCGAACACGAAGCGGCTGCCGACCCCGTTCTCCCAGACGAACTCCTCGTCCAGCTCGCCGATGCGCGCCTGCGACTCGATCTCGCGCAACTCGTAGTAGCCGCGATCCGGGATGGTGCCGCCCTCGCTGAACAGCGCCTGGACCGCGCCGCGCGTGGCGGTGACCGTACCGTGGAGGCGATCCAGCGACACGCGCGGGCGCAGCGAGCGCAGCCGGGCCGAGCCGTACCGCCCGGCCAGCATCTCCAGCACCAGGTCGAAGGCGGCCGGGGTCAGCTCGTGATAGGGCGCGCTGGCGCGCACCCAGGCATACAGCTCGTCCAGGTCCCAGACCTCGGTGGCGGTCATGGAGACGAGGACCTGCGCCAGCACGTCCAGCGGCGCCTGCACCGGGGCGCTGGTCTCGATCGCGCGCGTGGCGGCCGCCTGGGCGAGGACCGTCAGTTCCAGCAGGTCGTGGCCGTGGGTGGGGACCAGCAGGCCCAGGCTGCGCCGGTCGACCGCGTGTCCGGAGCGGCCGATGCGCTGGAGCGCCGAGGCCACGGTGGGCGGGCACTGCAGCAGCACCACCGCGTCGATGCTGCCGACGTCGATACCCAGCTCCAGCGAACTGGTGGCCACGATGCCGCGCAGCTGGCCCTGCTTGAGCCGCGCCTCCACGGCCAGGCGGATCTCGCGCGCCAGCGACCCGTGGTGGGCGTACACCAGCGGCTCGGGGCGCCCGGAATTCAGCGCCGCAGCCAGCGACTCGCAGCGCCGGCGGCTGTTGACGAAGATCAGCGTGGCGCGGTGCGCCGCGATGATCGCCCCCACCTGCGCCACCAGCGCCTCCTCCGCGGCGCTGGCGGCCGGGATCGGCAGGACTTCGAGGTCGACCGGGTGGTCGGCGCTCGGCTCGACGATGGCCACCGGCCGCGGCCGGTAGGTCGAGCCGGCGCTCGCCCAGCCGCGCCGCGCGCCTGCGGCGTCCGGCTGGCCGGGCCGCTCGCCGGCAGCGACGGAGACGAGCTGGTACCCGCCCACGAAGCGCGCCACCACGGCGGGGTCGGTGACCGTGGCCGACAGGGCGAGCCGCTGGAACTCGCCGGCCAGGCGTGCCAGCCGCTCCACGGCGGTGATCAGGTGCGTGCCGCGCTTGGTGTCGATGACCGCGTGGATCTCGTCCAGGATGACGGTGCGGATGGTGCGCAGGGCCTGCTGCCCGGGGCGCGTGCTCAGCAGCAGGTTCAGGCTTTCCGGCGTGGTGATCAGGATCTCCGGGGGGCGCGCCAGCAGCCGCCGGCGCTCGGCCGCGGGGGTGTCCCCGCTGCGCGTGGCCACGCGGATCTCCGGGAACGCGGCGCCGCGGCCGCCGAAGAGCCCGCGCAGCTCGACCAGCGGCCGCAGCAGGTTGCGCTGGATGTCGTTGTTCAGCGCCTTCAGCGGGGACACGTACAGCACGGACGTCTGCCCCGGGGGCCAGGCGCCGGTGACGAGCTGGTTCAGCGCGTACAGGAATGCGGCCAGGGTCTTGCCCGCGCCCGTGGGCGCCAGCAGCAGCACGTGCTCGCCGGCGGCGATGCGGGGCCAGGCCTCCCGCTGCGCGGGCGCGGGCGCACCCAGCCGCTGGCCGAACCACTCGGCGACGAGGGGGTGGAAGACAGCAGGCCAGGCAGCGTCAGGGGGCATGTGGGCGGCGTCTGCTGAGGGCGGGCGAACCGGAGTGCAGTATACCCTCGACGGCGCGCGCAGACAACCACGCGGCTCAGCCGGGCGCGGCCGGGCGCGGCAGACGCGGTAGGCGCGGCAGACGCGGCTTGCCGCTTTGCCGACGATCTCCATCAGCTCCAGCAACGCCTGCGCCCGCGAGCTCGCCCAGCGCGGCCGCCAGTGACGCCACCGGCGCGCGCCGTATCTTCTCCGCGCCGACGCTGCCCGGGCGGAGGCGACTCCCAGTCGATGGCACTCATCCTTCCAGTCGTCCTTCCAGTCGTCGCGCGGGCAGCGCCCGGCGCCGGGCGGCGCGCACCCAAGAAAGGAGACGGAGCATGGGCAGGATCCGACTCGGACTGATCGGCTGCGGCGGGATGGCGGGTGCTCACCGCAGCCGTTTCGACCGGCTGGCACACCGGCTGCAGTTGGTGGCCGCGGTGGACGTGGTGGAGGAACGCGCCCGCGCCGTGGCCGAGCTCTTCCCGGGATGCCGTGCGGCCACGGACTATCGCCAGATCCTGGACGACGTGGAAGCCGTGCTCCTGGTGTTGCCCCATCACCTGCACCATCCCATAGGCATGGCCTGCCTGGAGGCCGGCAAGCACGTGCTGCTGGAGAAGCCGATGGCCAACTCGGAGAGCGAGTGCCTGGACCTCATCCGGGCGCGACGGGCCAGCGGTACCATCTTGATGATCGCCTACTGCATGCGCTTCCATCCGCTGGTCGTACGCATGAAGGAGCTGCTGGACGCCGGCACGTACGGCGAGGTCTTCCAGGTGTCCATCTGGACCGAGCAACTCACCCGCTATCCGGCCGACCACTGGGCCTCGCGGGCGTCGCAACTGGGCGGCGGGCAGCTGTTCAGCCACGGCTGCCACTACATCGACCTGCTGCTGTGGTACCTGGGCCGGCCGGTCAGCGGCACCCACGTGGGCACCAACACGGGCACGCCGTGGATGGAGCGCGAGGGCACCAGCAATGTGGCGCTGGCATTCGAGGGTGGGCGGTTGGCCTACCACTTCGGCACCTGGGGGGCGCGCGGCAGTCGCCTGCGCTACTCCTTCCACGCCCACTGCACGGAGGGCATGATCGAGGCGGATATCTCCGGCGGCGCCCTGTACGTGCACACGGGCAAGACCCGCGAGACCGCTGGCGAGAGTCTGCGAGGACGCCCCGGCGACGGCGAGCTGCTGCTGCACGCCGAGGCCGGCAAGCACACCGAGAACGAGCTGACGCACTTTCTGGACTGCGTGGAATCCGGCGCCACTCCGTTGACGGACGGGCCGGGGAGCCTGCAGGGGCTGCGCGTGATCTGGCGCCTGTACGAGGCGGAGCGACAGGGACGCGTGGCGGACCTGCGCGGCCTCGGGCTGGACCAGGCTGTGCCCGGCTGAGGCCGGCGGGGAGTGCCGCCGCCCTGCCGGTTCTCGCCATGCGCGGTGAGGCGCGGGCCATGGGGGGGTCCCTGCGGGGCCGTTCAGTCGGGGCGGATCGTCGGCGAATACGCCGCGCAGACTCTCCCG
>CAZPXM010000075.1:0-18349 GCA_964591015.1 uncultured Gemmatimonadaceae bacterium | reverse complement strand
GGCCGGACGAGCGGGCGGGCTGCGGCGGGACGGGCTCGGCGGGCCCGGCGGCCGCAGCGGGCCCGGCGGCACCCGCCGGGCTGGTCTCCGCCGCGGCGATCTGCCGCGCCGCGGGCGGCACCGGCCGGTTCACGTCGATCTCGTCCTGGACCTCGTGCATGGCCTTGCGGAACTCGCGGATGCCCTTGCCCAGGCCCTGAGCGATCTCGGGTATGCGCCTGGCGCCGAAGACCAGCAGGATGACCAGGAAGATGATCACCCACTCCCAATGACCGATCATGAGCGATGCTCCTTCTCCTCTCCTGTGGCGCCGCTGGCGGGCTCAGTAGGTATGCCGCAAGTAGTACCAGCCCACGAACATCCCCAGCAGCGTCATGAGGCTGAACCGCAAGGACAGATCGAACGAGAACGAGAGGATGACCAGGTTCAGCGTGTGCGGGCCGAGCGACCACGAGGCGTACTGCAGCAGGGCGCGCTCGACGATCGTGTCCGGCCCCGACAGATAGTGGAGCACGGCGCGCAGCGCCTCGCCGACGATGTTGGCGCCGATCACGCTCGTGAAGAGCACGAGGAGGATGTGGCTAAGGGGTTTGTCGCGTAGCATCGCGCCCCGAGGCGAAGAACGGGTTCATGCGTGCTGGGTGACCTCGTCGCTGAAGAGGCCGAGGACCCAGCGGTAGGGCCCGGACAGCACGTAGATCCCGGTCAGCAAGAAGAGGAATCGCTCGGCGTCGTACACGACCAGCGCGATGCCGAGGAACAGAAATGCCTGCTTGGCCCGCTCGATCCAGCCCGTGGCGCGCAGATCCGGCATGGAGTCGTAGCTCAGGGGGCTCACCATGAGCGCGGCCAGCGCCACCAGCAGGACGGCAGCGAGCAAGGTGGCGTGCTCGGTCTGCCAGGTGCTGGCGCTGAAGACGACGAACTGCGTCAGGCACACGGCGGCAGCGGGAATGGGCAGGCCCGTATAGAACTCGCCCTTGCCGCTGCTCAGGGTGAGCACGTTGTAGCGCGCCAGACGCAGCGCGCCGCATACCAGGAAGCCGAAGGCGAGCGCCAGCCCCCACGGCGATGTCAGGTGGCTGCGGTAGATCATCGCCGCCGGTGCGAAGCCGAACGTGCACACGTCGGCCAGCGAGTCGAGCTCGATGCCGAACCGCGAGTCCCGCCGCATCCGCCGGGCGACCAGGCCGTCCATCTTGTCCAGCACCGCCCCGAGCATGACGAGCCAGGCGGCCGGCGCGAACGAACCTGCGATGATCTCCGCACGCAGCACGAAGTGCAGTGCCAGGAAGCCGCAGAACAGGTTGCCGAGCGTGAACACGTGGGGCAGACACGAACACATCATCGGGATGTTCTCCTCGCAGGATGCCCGGCGGCAGCGATCCCGCCTCGCCGGGTGCACCCGGTCGCTTTGGCGCTAGTCCCGTCTACTCGCCGACGCCTCCACCAGACGCATGCGGAGCTTGAGCCGCTGGCCGTTCCGCAGCACGCCGAGAACAGACTCGTCGTCGACCCTCAGTCGCCGCAGGATCGATATCGCGTCGTCGGCGGTCCGGACGCGCTCTCCGGAGATGCTCGTGATGACGTCGCCCCGCTGCAGACCAGCGGCAGCAGCCGGACTGCCGGGAGCGACCTGCACGACCAGAGCGCCCTCCGTCGACGGCAGCGCGAGGTGTTCGGCGAGCGGCTCGGTGAGGTCCTGCAGATAGACGATTCCGCTCCAGGGACGGCGCACCTGCCCATGCTGGAGCACCTCTTCCAGGAAGCTGCGCGCCGCGTTGATGGGAATGGCGAACCCGATCCCGATCGAGCCGATGCTCTGTTCGCTGCCCGTGTAGATGAAGCTGTTGACCCCGATGACCTCGCCGTCGGCGTTCACGAGCGGCCCGCCGCTGTTGCCGGGGTTGATCGCCGCGTCGGTCTGGATCATGTCGCGGTAGTAGTAGTCGCCCTGAGGCTCGGCGAAATCGCGATCCAGAGCGCTGACCACGCCGATCGACGCAGTGGGGCCGAGGTCGAAGGGATTACCGATGGCGATCGCCCATTCACCGACGAGAATATCGCTGGAGTCACCCAGGGGCGCAACCGGAAGGCCGGAGCCCTGGAGGCGGATCACGGCCAGATCGAAGGAGTTGTCGGAGGCCAGGTGCGTGGCGGACAGCGTCCTGCCGTCCGTCAGCGACACGTCGATCCTGTGGACGCGCTGCGGGTCGCCGACGACGTGGGCGTTCGTCAGCACGTGGCCCGCGGCCGTGACGATGAACCCCGAGCCGGTCGAGGTCCGCTCGCGCTCGCCGGGCACCACGAACGGGGAGAGCAGATCGAAGAACGGGTCGCGGTAGAAGCGGCGCACCAGGACCTGCTGCCGGTACCTGACGTGGATGCTGACGACCGCCGGCTGGACCCTCTCGACGGCACGGACCACCGCCGTGCGGCGCGAACTGCTCACGCCGTCGCTGGCGATCGCCGGACGAAGCAGCAGCGTGGCCGCCAGCGACAGGCCGGCAGCACCCACGGATCTCCACGCCATCGGCACGCGTCTCCGGCAAGGGCTCCAGAAAGCGAGCGGGCCGAGGCTCGCGGCGGGCAAGTATAGGGCCGCCGCCACGGCCCCTCAACCCGGGGCACCGTCCGGAGCCGCCCCGGCGTCTGACCGCTCGTCGCCGGGGTACTTCACCTGCACCAGGCACAGGCCCCGGGCGGGAGCAGTCCGGCCAGCCAGATCGCGCCGGCCGCTGGCCAGCAGCGCGGCCATGTCGCTGCCGGGACGGCGGTGAGCCCCGATCTCCTGCAGGGTGCCGACGACGGTCCGGACCATGTGCCGGAGAAACCGGTTGGCCTCGATCTCGAAGATCAGCTCGCAGCCGCGCTCGACGAGCTCCACGTCGATGACGCGGCAGTCCAGATTCGGCGGGACCGGGTCCTGCTTGCAGAAGGCGCCGAAGGAGTGGGTGCCGCGCAGAGCGGCGGCGGCCGCGCGCATGGCCGCAGCGTCGAGCGAGCGGGGAACCGCCCAGACATACCGGCGCGCGAGCGCCGCCTTGCCGACGTGGATGCGATAGCGGTACCGCTTGCTGCGAGCGCTGAACCGGGCGTGGAATTCGGGCGGGACGTCGCGGGCGGCACGCACCGCCACATCCGGCGGGAGGAGGCCGTTGAGACCGGCACACAGCCGCGCGAGCGCGATCGAGCTGGCGGTGCGGAAACTGGCGACCTGGCCCAGGGCATGCGTGCCGGCGTCGGTGCGTCCCGCGCCGGTCACGCCCACGGTCTCGCGCAGCAGGGTGGCCAGAGCGCGCTCGAGCTCCTCCTGCACCGACCGGCCCCGCTGCTGCCGCTGCCAGCCGCAGAACTCCGTGCCGTCGTACTCGACGATCAGGCAGATGTTGCGCGTGCCGCCCAGGCCCGGATCGGCCATCGCTTGCCCCACGAGCTCGCCCACCATCAGCGGACCCCTGTGGGCCGCAGCCAGAGGATGCCGGCAACCCCCGCCGCGGTGGCCAGCCCAACCCACAGATCGCGGCGGTGAAAGCGCAAGTCGTGGTAGCTGGTGCGGCCCTCGCCGCCGCGATAGCAGCGGCTTTCCATCGCCAGGGCCAGCCGGTCCGCCCGTTCGAATGCGGAGACGAACAGCGGCACCAGCAGCGGGACGAGCTGGCGCGTGCGGCGCAGGAGGCCGCCGCTGAAGTCGGCCCCGCGCGCCAGTTGAGCCCGGCGCAGGCGCTCGGCCTCGTCGACCAGCACCGGGATGAAGCGCAACGCGATGGTGATCATCATTGCCAGCTCGTGCGCGGGCAGCCCCAGGCGGCCGAACGGCTTCAGCAGGCGCTCCAGGCCGCTGGTGAGCTCCAGGGGAGCCGTGGTCAACGTGAACAGCGAGGCAGTGGTGATCACGGCCGCCAGGCGCAGCGTGTAGAACGCGCCGGCAGCCAGGCCTTCGCGGCTGACGCGCCAGCCCAGCAGCGGCACGGTGCCCAGCCAGGTGCCCGGAGTGAGGAGGGCATGCAGGATCACCGTGAGGGCGAACAGCCAGACAAAGGGGCGCAGGTTGCGCCAGACCAGGACCGCCGGCAGTCGCGACAGGGCGATCGCGGCCGCCAGCAGCACGCCGAAGGCGCCCAGCGCCCGGAATCCCGGCACGCTGAGAACCGCCGCCATCAGCGCCACGCTGCTGACCAGCTTGGTGCGGGGGTCCAGCCGGTGCAGGATGGAGTCCGCAGGCACGTAGCGGCCCAGAGTCACGTCGGTGAGAGCTGGCACGGTCACCTCGGCAGCGGCGGCCGAGCTCCGGCGAGACAGCGGGGCTCGGCCGGGCGGTGCCGCACCGTCGCGGGCGCCGCGGTGAGCATTTCGTTCGTCACTCTCTGCGGTGAGGAGTCATCTCCGCGGTGGGGAGCGTGGGGGTGGTCTGGCGCGTGTAGGCCTGCGTCGTGGACCGGTCGGCGTGGCCGAGCAGCTCCTGGACGACGGGAAGGCTCGCGCCGCGCTCGAGCAGGCGAGCGGCGAAGGAATGGCGCAGCATGAGGGGACTCACCTCGCGGTCCATGCCGGCGCGCCTGGCGGCCGCGCGGAGCACCTTCCAGACGGTCATGCGCGACAGCGGGCCGCCACGCGCATTGAGGAACACGAACGGACCGGAGTCCGGGCGCACCAGCCTCGGCCTGGCCCGCTCCAGGTACTCGCTGAGATAGTGGTGGGCCTGTGGGCCCAGCGCCAGCAGCCGCTCGCGGCCGCGCGGGCCGGCGACGCGCACCAGACCTCCGTCCAGCAGCAGCGAGGAGAGTTCCAGGGCGATCAGCTCGAAGACGCGCAGGCCCGACGCGTACATGAGTTCGAGCATAGCCCGATCGCGAAGTCCCAGCGGCTCGCTCACATCGGGGGCAGCCAGGAGCCGCTCGATCTCGGCCGGCGTCAGGCACTCGGGCGAGCGGCGCTCGAGCCGGGGGGGAGCCAGCCCCTCCGTGGGGTCGTGGGGCGCCGCCCCGGTGCCGCACAGGAACCGATGGAAGCGCCGGCACGAGGCGACATTGCGCGCCAGAGTGGATGGCCGCAGGCCGGCCGCTCGCAGCTCCGCCATCAAGGTGTCGACATGGTGGGCCTGCGCTTCGCTCGGGCCACGGAGCCCTTGGGCGGCCAGTGTCGCCAGATACCGGAGAAGATCGCGGCGGTAGGCGTCCACCGTGTTGGCCGCCAGGCCGTGCTCTCGGCGCATGCTCGCCAGGAACCGCGCGAGCGTCTCCTGCATGGCAGCCGGAAGCTGCGCCGGATCGACGCGGGGCAGCCGTCCTGATCCAGCCCTCATCGCCACAGATTCCTGCCAGAGCCAGGCCGGCCCGTCCTCGGCTCGTACCATGCCGGCGCCGAGCCGGGTCAGGGCCTGGTCGGCGCGGCCTGGGCCGGCCGTGCGGCGGCGGCCGCCGGCCGGCCACAGCAAACGTACGCTCGGCAGCGAAGGGCGCGCAATGCGGTCCGCAGGCAGCACCGCGCGGCAGCGGGCGTTGCCGGCAGGCGCGCGGCGGCGGAACTTGGTGGCGTGGATCCGTAAGCGCGAGACACCGCGGCGATGCTGCCGGGCGGGCCGCGGCGGTCCGCACGGCGGTGCCCCGTCTGCCGGAGGCCCTCCCATGCCAGACCACGCCGCGTCCGGCGGCCGCTTCGTCGACGTTACCCTGCCGCTGGGGCCGCGCACCCCAGTCTACCCCGGCGATCCGGCGACGCGCCTGGTGCGCTTCGCTCGCCTCGAGACGCGCGGTTTCAATGCTGCCGCCATCCGCCTGTCCGTGCACGCGGGCACGCACGTGGACGCGCCTCTGCACGTGATCGCGGCCGGCAGCGATGCGGCCTCGCTTCCGCTCGCGTCGCTCGTCGGGCCAGCGCGGGTCGTGAACTGCACCCGATCCGCAGTGGTCACGCCGGCGGTCCTGGCCGCCTCGGCTGGAGCGGCGCGGCGAGTGCTGCTCAAGACGGGCGGAGGCGCCGGCCTGCGCGCCGGCGGCCCGGGACGCGGGTGCCTGAGCGCAGCGGCAGCGGCGTGGCTGGCCGCTCGTCGCGTCCTGCTCGTCGGCATCGAATCGCTGTCCGTCGATGCCCCCGATACCGGCGAGCTGGTCGTGCACCGCACGCTGCTGGCCGCCGGGATCGTGGTGCTGGAAGGGCTGGACCTGGACGCTGTGGCCGCCGGCGAGTACCAGATGCTGTGCCTGCCGCTGCCGCTGGCGGGCGCTGACGGCGCGCCCGCTCGCGTGCTGGTGCGGCGCCTGGCGCCGCTCAGCGGAGCACGCGGGCGCCCGCGCACTTGAGGTACCGCCCCTCGGGGAGGGCGGGATCCACCGGATGGTCGGGCGGCTCGTGGCTCAGCCACTGGATCCTCAGGCGGACGCCGGCGCCGGCGGCCGCGTGGCGGATGACCTGGAAGAAGTCCTCCGCGGAGACCCGCGCGGAGCAGGAGGCCGTCACGAGAAGCCCTCCCGAGCGCACCAGCCGGAGCGCGTTGCGGTTGAGCTTCGTGTACACGCCCAGGGCGTGTTCGAGCTGCTCCTGCTTGCGCACCAGCGAGGGTGGATCGATGACGACGATGTCGAAGCGGGGACCGCGTTCGGCCAGCGTCTCCACGAAGGGAAACGCGTTGGCCACGACGTAGTCCCAGCGCCCTCCGGGCGCGAGGTTGGCCGCCAGGTTGCTCCGGGCGGCTGCCAGTCCGTGCAGGCCGATATCGACGTCGAGGGTCCGCGCGGCGCCGCCCTGCTGGGCGTGAGCCGAGAAGGCCGCCGTGTAGGCGAAGAGGCCGAGCACCCGCTGGCCCCGCGCCAGCCGCTGCACGCGTAGCCGGTTGTCGCGCTGGTCGAGGAAGAAGCCGGTCTTCTGCCCGTGGTACACGTCGACGAACAGGCGGACACCGTGCTCGCGGATCGGGATCAGCGCGGGCGGCGGCTCGCCGCGGAGAAGCCCGGTCGGCCGGCCGGGAAGGCCCTCGGCGCGGCGCGTGCCGACGTCGCTGCGCTCGAAGATGCCACGCGGCGCGCACAGCTCCCACAGCTCGTCCAGCAGGCTGGCTCGCAGCGCTTCCATCCCCGCGGTGTGCACCTGCAGCACGAGGAACCCCGCGTACTCGTCCACCACCAGGCCTGGCAGGCCGTCGCCTTCGCCGTGGACCAGGCGGAAGGCATCGGTGAACGCGCGCAGACCTGCCTGTTGGCGCAGGGCGAGGGCCGCGGCCAGCCGGCGGCGCAGGAACGCCGCATCGATGCGCTCGCCCGGGTCCCAGCTGAGCGCGCGGACGCGGATGGGCGCGCGCGGGTTGAAGTGGCCGCGCAGGACGAAGCGGCCGCGATGGTCGACCACGTCCACCACGGTGCCGGGTGGAACCTCGGGGGCGCGCTCCACCGCGCCGCTGTACACCCAGGGATGTCCCTGCAGCAGCGTGCGCTCGCTGCCTCGTCGGAGAGACACCTGCGGCAGTGCTCCTGAGCGGGGCATGGACGCCTCCTTTCCGCGCCGGCGCGTCGCGCGCAGCCAGCGGCCGCCGGCCACCGGAACGCGGCCGCGCGCTGGCCGCCTCTCGGGGCTCACCCAGGGCGCCAGCGTGCCGGCGGCACCCGCCCGGGCCGGTGACCCGCGCTCAGATGCGGCTCGTGAGCAGCGCCTTGGCGTGCGCGCGCACGGCGGCGCGCACGGCCGGGTCATCCACGCAGAAGATCCGGATGACCTTCGCCTGCTCCTCGAAGTTGAGCAGCAGCGAGCTGCGCAGGTGGGACACGGCGGGGTTGTCCAGGGTCAGCGGCTCCTCGCCGTCGACCGGACCCAACTGGCCGTAGAAGACGCGCAGGTCAGCCTGCGGCGCCTTGGTCAGCGCCGGAATGTCGATCAGCACTTCGTGATCCTGCAGACGGCGTCCGACTGCGGGACTGAGTTCCTCGCACAGCGCGATCTCGCGCTGGCGCCGGCGGCAGGGATCCCGGTAGAGGTCGCCGAATATCTGCATGACCTCGGCCGAACGCTCCCCCGGATGGAGGACGGCGCCCACCTTGTGCAGCCGACGGCGGATGGTGCCGGCCAGCAAGGCCGCCGATCCGGCGAGGTGCAGCCGCTGCTGCTCGTGCTGCAGGAGGGCGAGCAGCTCGGCCTCGGTGCTCGCGTGCACCTGGGAGGGCGCCAGGCTGCAGCCGGGATGCACCAGGATGTCCTGAACCGCTCGCTTCAGCATCGCGGTGGCCGCGCGCACGGCGTGGTGCCAGTAGACATTCCTGAACATCAGGTAGTTGGTGAAGACCAGGGCCTCGACGGCGGACACGCCCTTGCTGGTGATCGCCAGACGCTGCTGTTCCGGATCGAACCTGATCGAGGCGATGAGGCGGTCGCGGTTGACGCTCTCCCCGAAGGGGACACCGCAGAACAGCGCATCGCGCAGCAGGTAGTCGATCTTGTCGGGGTCCAGGGTGCCGCTCAGGATGTTGGCCAGCAGCAGGTCCTCGGGAGGTACTGGCTGCGCGCAGGACTCGTAGTCGATCACGTTGGCGACGCGGTGGGGGTCCACGCGGAAGCTCTCGACGAGCACGCGGTGGATGGCGCCGTCGGGGTCCTCGATGATCTGCCGGGCGCGGGCCTCGTGCGGCACGAAGAAGGGCCGCAGGTCCTCGAGCGTATGCGAGAAAGGGTAGTGACCGATGTCGTGCAGCAGAGTGGCGGCGATGAAGACGCGCACGTCCTCGTCGGTCACGCGCAGCGGCGGATCCGAGCGCAGCAGGCGCCGCAGGAACTCCTTGGCGAGATGGTAGACGCCGAGCGAGTGCTCGAAGCGGCTGTGGCGTGCTCCCGGGTAGACCAGGTGCACGTGTCCGAGCTGCGTGACCTGGCGAAGACGTTGGAAGTCCTCGGTGTCGATGAGCTGGAGCACCGGCGGAGGGACCTGGATGTACCCCCAGACCGGGTCGCGGATCGCCTTCCCGTCTTCGGCTGCCAGCAGCGGCTCCATGGGGCGGCCAACCTACTTCTGCTGCGTCGGGCTGTCAAGTCATTCTCGATCCGTGGGTTAGCGCCCTGGGCAGCGAAGTGCTGGCGGTTGACACGCCCGCAGCGCGGGCATAGGTTATCCACCTCGGTTCCGGCAGGACGGGCGGCACCGAGCACGCGCGACTCGACCTATGGCCAGCGAATTCACGCTGTTGATGATCAAGCCGGATGCCGTGGCTCGAGGGTGCGTGGGCCAGATCATCGCCCGGCTCGAGGCCGAGGGTTTCCGTCTCGCGCAGATGCGGTTGGCCCGGCTCGATCGCGCTCAGGCGGAGTCGTTCTACGGCGTCCACCGCGGCAAGGCTTTCTTCGCGGATCTGGTCCAGTTCGTCGTCTCCGGGCCCGTGGTGCCGATGGTGCTCGAACGCGAGGACGCGGTGGCGGGCCTGCGGCGCCTGATCGGTCCCACGGACAGCCGGGAGGCGGCGCCCGGCACGATCCGCGGCGACTTCGGCACCGACCAGCAGCGCAACGCGGTGCATGCCTCGGACTCACCGGCCAGCGCCCGCGCGGAGATAGCCTTCTTCTTCGGCACGGCGCGCGGATGAATGCCTCGCGCGAGGCGCCAGGCCTGGTCCTGTTCCTGGACGGGATCGTCGAAGGGCAGACGGAGCTGGTCGTGGATGTCGCCGCCGCCACGCTGGCTCTGCGCGATCAGTACTGCGAGTTCCGGTGGCCGGTGCACGTGGCGCTGCACGTGTGGCGGGTGGCGGAGACCTACACGATCGCCGGGACCGCGGCGACGCGCGTGGCCGCCGAGTGCTGTCGCTGCCTGGCTCCCGCCGAGGCGGGCGTCGAGGCGCCGATCGGGCTGGTCCTGCAGCGGCGCCCGGCCGCCGCCGAGGAGTTGGCGGCGGCCAGCGCGGAGGACGGTATCGAGCTCGTCGCGCCTGGCACGCAGGAGTTCGATCTGAGCGAGATCGTGCGCCAGGCGCTCGTCCTCGAGCTGCCGGTGCGTCTGTACTGCCGCGCTGACTGCCGCGGCCTGTGCCCGCGCTGCGGCCAGAATCTGAACGAGGGCAGCTGCGGCTGCGCGGACCGCGGCGCCGACGGCCGCTGGGACGCGCTTGGCCGCATCCAGTTCGACTGAGTCGCGCTCCGGTCTCTGGGCGCCGGAGCTCCACCACCGCAAGGAGGCCACGGCTTGGCTGCAGTACCGAAAAGACGCATCTCGCGCACCCGTCGCGACAAGCGCCGTACCCACTGGAAGGCCACCATGCCGGCGCTGAGCAAGTGCGCGCATTGTGGCCAGCCCGCACTTCCCCATCGCGTGTGTCCGAGCTGCGGCTATTACCGGGGGCGGCAGCACGCCGAACCGGAAGTCTAGCGGCGATCACGCACACCAGTCCGGGCCGGATTCTCACACGGCGCGCTCCGGGTGTCTGCCATCCTGGCCGCTGCCCGGGCTGAACCGGCGTATGTCAGCACGAACCTCGCAGCGCGCATGAGGCGCGCACGTCCCGAAACCCGACGGTCAGGCGCGGGAGAACGCGCAGTGTCGGCGGGCAGCCGCGGTCGGCACGCCATCCGCGGCGCGGGTCACCGCGCCGTCATCACGGCTGTCCAGCGGTATCTGCCTGACCGCACCGTGACCAACCGGGATCTCGAGAAGTTGGTGGACACGTCCGATGAGTGGATCCGCGCGCGCACCGGCATAGCCGAGCGCCGCATCCTGGACGGCCAGCCAACTTCCTTCATGGCCGTGGAGGTGGCGCGCCGGTTGCTGGCCGCCAGGCAGCTGGATCCGGCCCGGATCGAGCTCATCATCGTCGCCACCGTCACGCCGGACATGCTCTTCCCCTCCACTGCCTGCCTGGTCCAGGACCGGATCGGTGCGACCTCCGCCTGGGCCTTCGATCTGTCGGCGGCCTGTTCGGGGTTCGTCTTCGCCCTGGTTACGGCCGCGCAGTTCATCGAGTCAGGGGCGCACCGGTGCGTGATGGTCATCGGCGCCGACAAGATGAGCGCGATCACCGACTTCCAGGACAGGGCCACCTGCGTGCTGTTCGGCGACGGCGCCGGCGGTGTGCTGCTCGAGGCGAGCGCCGAGCCGGGGGTAGGGCTGCTGGACTTCGAGCTGCACGCCGACGGTTCGGGGGGACCGTCGCTGTCGCTGCCGGCGGGCGGCAGCCTGGCGCCCGCCAGCCCCGAGACGGTCGCGCAGCGCCTGCACTACGTGCGCCAGGATGGACGGGCGGTGTTTCGCTTCGCCGTGGCGCGCATGGCGGAGGTCTCGCTGAGCCTGCTCGGCCGCAACGGGTACACGGGCGCCGATCTGAAGCTGTTCGTGCCGCACCAGGCCAACCTGCGAATCATCGATGCCGTGGCGGAGCGCATGCAGCTGGCTCCCGAACAGGTCATGGTAGACATCGAGCGGTTCGCCAACACCACCGCGGGCACCATCCCCATCGCCCTGTCGGAGGCCTGGGAGCAGGGGCGGCTGGCGGCCGGCGATCTGGTGCAGCTCACCGGCGTGGGGGCGGGCTATACCTGGGGCAGCGCCCTGTTGCGATGGGCCATGCCGGTTCCGGCATCGCCCGGCTGAACGGAAGGGTATGCCATGGGCGGGAGCGCGTGGCTGTTTCCCGGGCAGGCGTCGCAGTTCGTCGGCATGGGGCAGGATCTGTGCGCTGCCTACCCCGAGGCGCGCGAGGTCTTTGCGGCGGCGGACGAGTTGCTCGGGATGCCGCTGAGCCGCCTGTGTTTCGGCGGGCCGGCGGCGGAACTCATGCGCACCGAGATCACGCAGCCGGCGGTGTTCGTGCACAGCATGGCCGTGTGGCGCGTGCTGGCCGCCGCCGGCCTGCAGCCGGCGGCCGTGGCGGGCCACAGCCTCGGGGAGTACTCGGCGCTGGTCGCGGCGGGCGTGCTGGAGCTGGGCGCCGGACTCGCCCTGGTGCAGCGGCGGGCCCGGTTCATGCAGGAGGCAGCGGCGGCCCGACCCGGGGCGATGGTCGCCCTCATCGGTCTGGACGTGGACACCGTGCTGAGCCTCTGCCGGCAGGCGCAGGAGCGGGACCAGGTCGCGGTGCTGGCCAACATCAACGCACCGGGGCAGCTCGTCGTCTCCGGCGATGTGGCTGCGGTGGAGCGCGTGCGCGGCCTGGCCGAGCGGGCCGGTGCCAGGCGCGCCATCCCGCTGGCGGTGAGCGGTGCCTTTCACTCGCCCTTGATGGCTCCTGCCGCCGAGCGGCTTCGCCCGCTGCTGCTCGAGGCCCCGCTGCAGGCGCCGCGGGTGCCGGTGGTGGCCAACCTGACCGGAGCGCCGGCCAGCGACGCGGAGACCATCCGGCAGAATCTGCTGGGACAGCTCATCCAGCCGGTCCGCTGGGTGGAGACGGTGCAGGCGCTCGCGCGCCTGGGTCTGGCGGATGCCCTGGAGGTCGGACCCGGAGCCGTGCTGCAGGGACTGGTCCGGCGGATCGACGCCGGCATGGCCGTGCGGACCACCGGCACCGCGTCCGAGCTGGCCGCCGTTCTGGCGGCGCGGCGTTCGGGCTAGGGGCCGGACATCACTCGTAAGCGGGAGGAGGTGACGCCATGGCAGAGCGGCTGGCCAACAAGACCGCGCTGGTCACCGGCGGGGCGCGGGGGATCGGGCGGGCGATCGTCGAGCTGTTCGCGGCCGAAGGCGCCAGAGTGGCGGTCGCCGATGTCGATCGGGCGGCGGCGGAGCAGGTCGCCGGCGAGCTCGCCGTGCCAGGGCTCGGGCTGGCGCTGGATGTGTCCAGCTTCGCGGCGGCCGCGGCGGGAGTGCAGCAGGTCGTGGACGCGTTCGGCCGCCTCGACATACTGGTGAACAACGCGGGCATCACCCGCGACGCGCTGCTGCTGCGCATGAGCGAAGAGGACTGGGATGCGGTGCTCGCTGTCAACCTGAAGGGAGCCTTCAACTGCTGCAAGGCGGCGGTGCGTCCGATGATGAAGGCGCGTCAGGGGCGGATCGTCAGCATCTCGTCCGTGGTCGGCCTGACGGGCAATCCTGGACAGGCCAACTACGCCGCCTCGAAGGCGGGGCTGCTCGGTCTGACCAGGAGCCTGGCGCGCGAACTGGCCAGCCGCAACATCACCGTCAATGCCGTGGCGCCGGGGTTCATCGCGACCGCCATGACCGACAAGCTGCCGGCCGAGGCGCGGCAGGCGATGCTGCAGCAGGTGCCGCTCGGGCGGCCCGGGACGGTGGAGGACGTGGCGCGCGCGGTCCTCTTCCTGGCCTCGGACGAGGCGGGGTACATAACCGGTCAGGTGCTGCAGGTGAACGGCGGCATGGCGATGTAGCGAAGTACCCACGTCGGCGCCGCCGGCGGTCGCCGCCGTCCGTCCCGGCGTCGCCTCAGGGGGGTTCGATCAGGAGGCCGTACGATGCCCACGACCGAGACGGTCGCCCTGGACATCCAGGCGATCAAAGCGCTGCTGCCTCACCGGTACCCGATGCTGCTGGTCGATCGCGTGGTGGAGCTCGTGCCGGGGCAGCGTGTCCTGGCCCTCAAGAACGTCGCGGCGAACGAGCCCTTCTTCGCCGGCCACTTCCCGTCCTATCCGGTCATGCCGGGAGTGCTCATCGTCGAGGCTCTGGCGCAGGCCGGGGCGGTGATGATGCTTCACGGGCAAGGAGGCAGCCCGGGCAAGATACCGCTGTTCGCCGCCATCGAGCGGGCTCGTTTCCGCCGCCAGGTCGTTCCAGGAGATCAGCTGCTCCTGGCGGTGCAGGTGCTCAAGGCCCGCGGCGCCGTCTGCAGGCTGGCGGGCACTGCCTCGGTGCAGGGACAGGTGGCTGCCGAGGCCGAGATCACGGCCATGCTGGGCGACGCGGCGGCCTGAGCGCGCTCGCGCTTGCCCGTCACGATGTGGCCGAGTTAATTCGTGGCCGTTGTCGCTGGCGGCCACACCAGGAAGTGATGGCGGTCGACACCACCACCCACAGGAGGGAACCATGGCTTCCATCGAAGAGCGGGTGCGCGATCTCATCGTCGAGCAACTGGGCGTCAATGCGGATCAGGTCAAACCCGAGGCCTCGTTCATCGACGACCTCGGCGCCGACTCCCTGGACACCGTGGAGCTGGTGATGGCGTTCGAGGAAGAGTTCGGGATCGACATTCCGGACGAGGACGCCGAGAAGATGTCGACCGTGGCGGACGCGATCCGGTATCTGGAGGAGAACTGCAAGGCCTGAGTCCCGGCCGCGCGGGCGGTCGGGGACGGGCGGTGTGGAGGCGAGGGGCAGGCGAGCTGACGAGCGGGAGCGAGGCGGTGTCGCAGCGACGGGTTGTCATCACCGGCATGGATGTGCTGGCCCCCAACGGCAACGGCCTGGAGTCCTTCTGGGACGCCCTGGTCAACGGGCGGAGCGGGATCGGACCGATCACGCGGTTCGATGCCAGCAGGCACGACGTGAGGATCGCGGGCGAGCTGAAGGGGTTCGATCCGGGCGCCATCCTGGACCACAAGGAGGTGCGGCGCAACGATCCGTTCGTGCACTACGCCGTCGCCACGGCCCTGGGTGCCCTGCGCCACTCCGGGCTGGACGTGTCGCGGGTGGACCCGGAGCGGGTCGGCGTGATCTGGGGCTCGGGCATCGGCGGCATCCAGACCCACGAGGAGCAGCACACGCTGTTCATGCAGAAGGGCCCGGGGCGGGTGAGCCCCTTCTACGTGCCGATGATGATCTGCGACATGGCCCCGGGCATGATCTCGATGAAGGCGGGGGCGAAGGGCCCCAACTACGCCACGGTTTCCGCCTGCGCCTCGGCCGCGCACGCCATCGGCGAGGCGGCTCGCACGGTGCGCCACGGCGACGCCGACGTGATGATCTGCGGCGGCTCGGAGGCCGCGGTCACGCCGATCTCCATCGCCGGGTTCGCCGCCTCGCGGGCGCTGTCCACGCGCAACGACGCGCCGGAGCGCGCCAGCAGGCCCTTCGACGCCGAGCGGGACGGCTTCGTGCTGGCCGAGGGGGCCGGCGCCCTGGTCCTGGAGGAGCTGGGGCACGCGCAGCGGCGCAGGGCGGAGATCCTGGCGGAGGTGCTCGGCGTCGGCTTCACCGCCGATGCCTACCACCAGACCGCGATGGCTCCCGGCGGCGAGGGAGGCGCGCGGGCAATGCGGGTGGCCCTGCGCGATGCTGGTCTGGGTCCGGAACAGGTCGACTACGTCAACGCCCACGGCACCTCGACGCCGCTGGGCGACATCGAGGAGACGGCGGCGCTGAAGACGGTGTTCGGGGCGCACGTTCGCCGGCTGGCCGTGAGCTCGACCAAGTCGATGACGGGACACCTGCTGGGGGCGGCGGCGGCGGTGGAGACCATCGCCTGCGTGCAGGTCCTGCGCCACGGCGTCATTCCGCCGACCATCAACTTGGAGCACCCCGACCCGCGGTGCGACCTCGACTACGTGCCCAACGTGAGCCGCGAGACCGGGGCGCGCGTCGTGGTCAACAACTCCTTCGGGTTCGGCGGGCACAATGTGGCGCTGGTCGTGGGAGCGTTCGCCGGCTGAGCAGGCCCGAGCGCGCCCGATGCGGGCGGCGCGCCGGGCAGACGCGGTGGCGTCCCCAGCCCACCGCGCGGCAGGCGGAGCAGGACAGGGCAGCGGAAGCTGACAGCAGATGATGCGATCGTTCGGAGCGCTCATCCGTCGCTGGGTGAGGGGGAGCGAGACCGGTGGGCTGGAGCGGCGAGTGCGCCAGCGGGTGGAGCATGCCCTGGAATACCGGTTCCGGAACGTGGCCCTGCTCGGCCAGGCGCTGAAGCACCGGTCGTACGTGTACGCGCACCGCGGCCACGGCATCGACTCGAACGAACGGCTCGAGTTCCTCGGGGACGCCGTGCTCGACCTGGTGGTTGCCGACTTTCTGTACGGCCGGTATCCCGGCAAGCGCGAGGGGACGCTGACGCAGCTGAAGTCGCTGGTCGTGAGCCGCTCCGTGCTGTCCCGCAAGGCGCTGGCGCTGGGTCTGGACGAGCTGGTGCTGTTGAGCCCGGAGGAGCGCGGGGCCGGGGGCGGCCGCCAGCCGTCCATACTCTGCGATGCGCTGGAGGCGCTGATCGGGGCGGTGTATCTGGACGGCGGCCTGGAGGCGGCCCGGCGGCTGGTGCACGCGCGGGTGCTGGGCGACTTCGACGAGCTGATCGCTCGCGAGGACTACACGAATTTCAAGAGCAAGCTCCTCGAGCACACCCAGAGCATGGGAAACGGCTACCCGCGCTACCTGGTGCGTGCCGAGGAGGGCCCGGATCACTGCAAGACCTTCAGCGTCGAGGTGTCGGTGACCGGCGCCAGCCTGGGGCGCGGGCGCGGCCGCAGCAAGAAGGAGGCGCAGCAGATGGCCGCACGCGACGCGTTGCGCCGGCTGGGCGCGTTGTGAGACGGACGTGGCGCCTGCTGGACACCGGTGCGGCCGCGGGCGGCGTCAACATGGCTGTCGACGCGCTGCTCTGCCGCGCCGCGGCGGCCGGCGACCGGCGTCCCGTCCTGCGCCTGTACCGCTGGGACCCGCCGGCTGTCTCGCTGGGCTACTCCCAGTCTGTGGCAGCCGAACTCGATCTGGAGCGCTGTCGGCGCCTCGGTGTGGACGTGGTGCGCCGGCCCACGGGCGGGCGCGCGGTCCTGCACTGGGAGGAGCTGACCTACAGCGTGGTCTGTCCTGCCGACGATCCGCAGCTCGGGGGCCCGGTGGGCCAGGCCAGTCGATGCATCGGCGCGTGTCTGGCCGCCGGCCTGGCCACGCTCGGCGTGCCGGCGCGGCTGGTGCGGGGCACGGCGCCGGCGGTCCGGCACAGAGCCGGCGGCGGGCCGGCCGAGCCCTGTTTCTCGCGGGTGGCGCGCTGGGAGCTGACCGTTGGCGGGCGCAAGCTGGCCGGCAGCGCTCAGCGGCGGTTTCCCGGGGCTATCCTGCAGCACGGCAGCCTGCTGTTGGGTCCGGCGCACCTGCTGTTGGCGGAGCTGCTCGCGGGGCTGTCCGCGGCGGAGCGCGCGGCCTGCCGCCGGCGTCTGGAGGAGTGCAGCACGCACCTGGGGGCCTGTGCCTGCGGGCCGGTGCCGCCGGCGGCCGTGGGCGAGGCGATCGCCGCGGGCTTCGCGGCCGTGCTGGGCGCCGAGTTCGAGCCGTCCGAACTGACCGTGGCCGAGCGCGAACAAGCGGCGGAGCTGCTGCGCCGCGGGCAGAGCGGGCCGGAGCCGGTGGGAGCGTCGCAGGGGAGCGTCTGCACCGCGCCGATCGCCGCCGCGGCAGGGTCGGGTGCACGCCTCGGCCAGGGCGGCAGCGATGGCTGAGCTGGCGTCGCCGGCGCGCGGCGCGGCTCGGTCGCCCCTGCTCGAGGTCCACCAGTTGCGCACCTGCTTTCGCAGCCGGGGTCGGGTGGTGCGGGCGGTGGACGGCGTATCGTTCGCGCTGGAGGCGGGCCGGACGCTGGCGCTGGCGGGCGAGACCGGCTGCGGCAAGACGGTGGCGGCGCTGTCGATCATGCGGCTGGTCGATCCTCCCGGATGGATCGAGGGCGGCAGCGTTCTTCTCGGCGGTCGTTCCCTGCTGGAGCTGGACGAGCGCGAGATGTGCGCCGTGCGCGGCGGCCGGATCGCGATGGTGTTCCAGGAGCCCATGACCAGCCTCAACCCGGTGCTGACCTGCGGGCAGCAGATCGCCGAGGTGGTGTCCCTGCACCAGGGGTTGCGCGGGAAGCAGGCCAGGCAGCGGTCGCTCGAGATGCTGCGACTGGTCGGCATACCTGCCCCGGAGCAGCGCCTGGACGAGTACCCGCACCAGTTGAGCGGCGGCATGCGGCAGCGAGTGATGATCGGCATGGCGCTGTCGTGCCATCCGGAGATCCTGATTGCCGACGAGCCCACCACGGCCCTCGACGTGACCGTGCAGGCCCAGATCCTCGACCTGCTGCGAGCGCTGCAGGGGCAGCTGGGCATGGCGATGCTGCTGATCACCCATGACCTGGGCGTGATCGCCGAGATGGCCGACTCGGTTGCCGTGATGTACGCCGGCAAGATCGTCGAGCAGGCGGGCACCGAGAGGCTGTTCGCGGCGCCGTGCCACCCGTACACGCGCGGCCTGCTGGCGGCCGTGCCGCGGCTGGACCAGGTGCGCCGGCGGCTCGAGGCCATACCGGGAACCGTGCCGGACCCCACGGACCTGCCTGCGGGCTGCCGCTTCGCCCCGCGCTGTTCGCTGGCCGACGCCAGATGTCGGGCCGAGGAGCCGCAGCTCGCAGCGCAGGCCGCCGGCCACCTGGTGGCCTGCTGGCATGCCGCTGCGGGCCCCGCGCCGGCGGCGGCCGGCGAGCCGGGGCGGCCAGGGGGAGCGGGCGGCGCCCGGTGGTCGGCGGTGAGG
>CAZPXM010000074.1:6638-18500 GCA_964591015.1 uncultured Gemmatimonadaceae bacterium | reverse complement strand
CTGCGGGCCGTCGCAGCGTCCTGGGAGCAACCCCCGGCCGGTTCCGCTGCTGGGGCCCACTCTCTTGACGCGGCCTAACATAGCATGGCACAAAGCGATAGGTCAAGAGCCGGACCATGGTCCCCGTCTCGTCGCAAAGGCCGCGCGCGCCGCGGCGAGGTGAGGTGGCAGCACGCGGGCGTCCAGGTGGCATGGCTGCAGGCCGGCCGACGCCTCGAGCACCGGTGGCCACGGGTGCCGGCAGGGGCGGGCCAGCGGGCGATCGAGCCTGGCCCTCGGGTCGACGAGTTGACAGGCCGAACCGGGCACCCTAGCTTCGGCGCCCTGAACGGTGGCAGCCCGGGCACAGGCGAGAGAGACATGGCGATCGGCGAGGCGCGCGTCGCGGTGATCGGGGCGGGCAACCTCGGGTCCGCGCTGATCCTGGGAGCCATGGAGGCGGGCGGCATGGCGCCCGCCCGGTTGACAGCTGCGGATCCCCGTGAAGCGGTGCTGGCGGGGCTGTCGGCACGAGGTGTGCGCACCGTGAGGTGCGCCGCCGAGGCGGTGGCCGGCCAGGAGCTGATCGTGCTGGCGGTGAAGCCGCAGGTGGCCGACGAGGTGCTCGCTGAGATCGCCGGGCGCATCGAGGCGGGCCAGGTGATCGTCTCGGTCATGGCGGGCGTGGCCACCGGGCGCCTGGAAGGCCGGCTGGGGCAGGGCGTGCCCGTCGTGCGTGCCATGCCCCAGATGCTGGCGCGCCTGGGAGCAGGCGCCACGGCGATCTGCGCGGGAGCACACGCGGGGGCGGAGCACGTGGGCCTGGCGCGGTCCTTCTTCGCCCTGGTGGGCACCACGGTCGAGGTCCCCGAGCGGCTGATGGACGCGGTGACCGGTCTGGCGGGCAGCGGTCCAGCCTACGCCTATACCATCATCCAGGCCCTGACCGACGCCGGCGTGGCGGCGGGGCTGCCGCGCGATGTGGCGCAGGCGTTGACGGCGCAGACGCTCATCGGCGCCGGCCGCATGGTGCTGGAGGAGGGGCAGAACCCGGCTGTGCTGCGCGACCAGGTCACCTCGCCCGGCGGGACGACGATCGCCGGGCTTTTCGAGCTGGAAGCCGGCGGTCTGCGCGCTGCCTGCATGCGCGCGGTGCGGGCAGCCACGGCGCGCGCCCGCGAGCTGGGGGCCGGTTGATCGCCATCATCGACTACGGGATGGGCAATCTCCGCAGCGTGGAGAAGGCCTTCCAGTTCCTCGGCTTCCCGGCTCAGATCGTCCACGATCCCCGGGCGGGGGCAGCGGCATCCCACCTGGTGCTGCCAGGCGACGCGGCCTTCGGCGACGCCATGCACAACCTGGTGGCGGCCGGCTGGGAACCGGTGATCCGCCAGGCGATCGCCGCTGGCAAGCCCTTCCTGGGGATCTGCGTGGGCCTGCAGCTCATGTTCGACAGCAGCGAGGAGATGGGGTTCCACGCCGGCCTGGGGTTGCTGCGCGGGCGCTGCCGGCGGTTTCCGGCCGGCGTGCGCGTGCCGCAGATCGGCTGGAATCAGGTCTCGATCCGCCGGCGGGCGGCGCTGCTGGAAGAGGTCCCGGACAACGCCTTCTTCTACTTCGTGCACTCCTATTACGTGGAGGCGGAGGACGAGACGGACTGCCTGGGCATCACGGAGTACGGACTGCCCTATACCTCCGTCGCTGGTCGCGACCGCGTGTTCGGGGTGCAGTTCCACCCGGAGAAGAGCCAGGACAACGGCCTGCGGCTGCTGGCCAACTTCGCCCGGCTATCCTGAGGTCCCGGGTCCATGCTAGCCAAGCGCATCATCCCGTGTCTGGACGTCAAGGACGGGCGCAACGTGCGCGGCGTCCGCTTCTCCGCGGACCGGGATGCCGGCGACCCGGTGGAGCTGGCGGCCCGCTACGACCGGGACGGGGCCGACGAGCTGGTGTTCTACGACATCACGGCCTCGGCGCAGGGGCGCGCTATCGTCCTCGACCTGGTGCGCGAGGTCTCGGAGCGGGTCTTCATCCCGCTGACCGTGGGCGGTGGCATCCGCAGCTTCGCGGACGTGCGCGCGATCCTCAAGGGCGGTGCGGACAAGGTGTCGCTCAACTCGGCGGCGGTCCGCGATCCGCAGATCATCCGCAGGGCGGCCGGCAGCTTCGGCTCGCAGTGCATCGTGGGAGCCATCGACGCGCTGCGGCGGCCCGGCGCGCCGCCCGAGCGGCCATCCTGGGAGATCTACATCGATGGCGGGCGCACGGCGACCGGGCTGGACGCGCTCGCCTGGGTCGACCAGTTGGTGGCGCTGGGTGCGGGGGAGCTGGTGCTGAACAGCATCGACGCCGACGGGACCCGGACGGGGTACGACCTGGCGCTGAACCAGGCAGTGGCGGCGCGCGTGGACGTGCCGATCGTGGCCTCCGGAGGTGCCGGGGATCTGGAGCATATCTACCAGGTCCTGACCGAGGGCCGGGCCAGCGCGGCGCTGGCCGCTTCGGTTTTCCACTATGGCGTGTACACGATCCCGCAGGTGAAGAGCTACCTGCGGTCCCGCGGCGTGGTCGTGCGCGGCTGAGCCGGCGGGCGTGGCGGGCGTGACGGAGCGCGGGATGCAACCGGGCGAGGGACTGCCGGCGCGGCGCGAGCAGCTGGCGCACGTGCGCCGCATCGTGGTGAAGATCGGCAGCAGCAGTCTCACGACGGCTGCGCACGAGCTGGACTGGACGGTGTTGCAGCGGCTGGTCGAGGATGTGCTGGCGCTGCGCCAGCGCCGGATGGAGGTGGCGATCGTCTCGTCGGGGGCCGTGGCTGCGGGCATGGGGCAGCTGCGGCTGCCCCGGCGGCCGCGCGCGGTCGCCGACCTGCAGGCGATGGCCGCGGTGGGCCAGATCCAGCTGATGAGCGCCTACGCCGAGATCTTCGGGCGCAGCGGGGTCGCGGTGGGCCAGGTGCTGCTCACGGCCGACGATATCCTCGGCGACCGGCGGCGCTACCTGAACCTGGTGAACACCTTCCGCAGCCTGTTCGCGTACCAGGCCGTCCCGATCGTCAACGAGAACGACAGCGTGGCCGTGGCCGAGCTCAAGCGCCAGATCGGCGAGAACGACATGCTGGCTGCCTATGTGGCCAACCTGATCGGGGCCCAGCTGCTGGTCATGCTTTCGGATGTGGAGGGGCTGTATCCTGGCTGCGATGCCGCCGGGCCGTGCGGCCAGCCGCTCCGTGCGGTCCGCGAAGGAGACGCGGTGCTGCAGGGCAGCGACGGACGCCCCGGCAGCGGCGTCGGCAGCGGCGGCATCCAGACCAAGCTGCGCGCCGCCCGGCAGATGCTGACCTGCGGCGAGATGTGCCTGCTGGCGCACGCGCGCCGGCACCGGCTGCTGGACCTGCTGGACGGGTGCGAGTGCGGCACGCTGTTCCTGCCCGCCCGCAAGCGGCTGCGGCACCGCAAGCGCTGGATCGCCTTCGCCTCGGAGTGCGCGGGGCGCGTGGTCGTCGACCGCGGGGCGCGGCGGGCGCTGGCCGAGCAAGACCGCAGCCTGCTGCCGGCCGGGGTGCTGCGCTGCGAAGGGGATTTCGCCGCGGGCATGGCGGTGCGCGTCGAGGACGAGGACGGCCTGGAGTTCGCCCGCGGGCTGGTCCGCTACAGCGCGGACGACCTTGGCCGCATCCTGGGCAAGACCTCGGCGCAGGTCGCCGCGGAACTGGGGCGGCCGGCGCGCGAGGTGATCCACCGCGACGATCTGGTGCTGCTGATCTGAGCGAGCAGGCGCTCCAGCGCCGGTGGCGCCGTCCACCGCGCGCCGCCCACGGTGTGGCGCGCCCGCGGCCCGGGTGGCGGCGCGCCGGCGCGCCGGCGCGCCGCTCGAACGGGACCATCGGTCCATGGCAGTGCGACAGACGACGGAGCGCGGCGGCGGGGCGGGTCTGTCCCGCTGGGTGTGGGGGTTCCTGTGGCTGCTGGCGGCGCTGGCGGTCGGCGGCGCCGCCTACTGGACGCACGCGGGCGGTTTCGGCGAGGTGCGGGCGCGGCGGCAGCGCCTGTTGGCGGCGCAGCAGGCGGCCGCCGCGCTCCAGGCGGAGACAGACAGCCTGCGCCTGGTGCTGTGGCTGCTGCTGAACGACCTGGAGTACGTCGAGAAGGTGGCCCGCGAGGAGTACGGCATGAGCCGGCCTTCCGAGCTGATCTTCCGCCTGCCGGCCGAGCGCCAGCGGGCCGCGGAGCAGCCGTGAGATGGGGCGGCAGATCGTCCGGGTGAACGGCGTGGTCATCCGCGCGCGGCGACTGGGCGAGACCAGCAAGCTGGTCACGCTGTACACGGCCGAGCAGGGGAAGCTGAAGGTCACCGCCAAGGGAGCGCGGCAGCCGCGCAGCAGGTACGGAGCAGCGCTGGAGCTGTTCACCCAGGTGCAGGCCATCTGCTATCTGCGCGACGAGCGCGAGCTGCAGACGCTCGGCGAGTGCGACATCGTGGCGCAGCACGGGGCGCTGCTGGCCAGTCTGGAGCGCCTGGCCTACGCCAGCGCCGCCTGCGAGCTGATCGACAGGCTGACCCTGGAGGGCGAGCCGAACCCACGCCTGTTCCAGTGCCTGACCGGCATGCTGGCCGCGCTGGCCGAGGTGGGTCTGGGGCAGCTCGAGGCCCTGTTCTGGTACTTCGAGCTGCGAGTGGCCGCGGCGCTGGGCTTCCGGCCCGAGCTGGCTGCCTGCGTCGCCTGCCGGCGGGCGCAGGTCGGCGCCTGGTGGTGGTTCAGCGCGGCGGCGGGCGGCATCCTCTGCCCGGACTGCGGCGCCGGGCGCGGCATCCGGCTGGCCGAATCCAGCCGGCGTCTCCTCGTCGAGCTGCAGGGGCTGCGCAGGTACCGGCGCGAGTCCATCCCGGCGGCGACGCCGCCGCCTGCCGAGATCCGCGCCGCGCTGGGCAGCTTCCTCGAGTACCATGGCGGCGCCCGGACCTCGTTGCGCGCCCTGGACTTCCTGCGCGCGGTCCACGACGGCCCGCCGCCGCCAGGGGCGAGCCCCGTTCCGGCCGGGGCTCGCGGCGAGCGCGACGCTGGCGACGCCGGCGCGGCCGGCGCCGCCGAGCGACGCGGTACCTCGATCTAGGCCGGAAACCTGTCTGTCTGGAACGGAGCGCGAGATGGCGGATGTGATGGAGAAGCTCGTGTCGCTGTGCAAGCGCAAGGGGTTCGTCTTTCAGAGCTCGGAGATCTACGGCGGCCTCAACGGGTGCTGGGACTACGGTCCGCTGGGCGTGGAGCTGCTGCGGAACATCAAGGAGGCCTGGTGGCGCGCCATGACCTACCGGGAGGACGTGGAGGGCATGGACGCCAGCATCCTGATGCACCCGCGCGTCTGGGAAGCCTCGGGACACGTGGACAACTTCACCGATCCGCTCGTCGACTGCCGCCACTGCAAGGCGCGCTTCCGCGAGGACTATCTGACCGAGGCGCAGCGCGCCGCGGGGCAGTGTCCGGTGTGCGGCCAGCGGGAGGTGCTGACCGAGGCGCGGCCGTTCAACATGATGTTCAAGACGTTCGTGGGGCCGCTGGAGGAGGAGAGCGCGCGCGTGTACCTGCGGCCCGAGACGGCGCAGGGCATCTTCGTCAATTTCCTCAACGTGCAGACGGCGATGCGGCAGCGGCTCCCGTTCGGGATCGCGCAGATCGGCAAGGCGTTCCGCAACGAGATCAACACGAAGAACTTCCTGTTCCGCACCCGCGAGTTCGAGCAGATGGAGATGCAGTTCTTCGTCAAGCCCGGCACCCAGGACCACTGGTTCGAGTACTGGCGCGGGGAGCGCTGGCAGTGGTACCGGCAGATCGGCCTGCCGGAGAGGCGGTTGAGTTGGCACCAGCACGTGGGCGACGAGCTGGCGCACTATGCCAGCGCCGCCGTGGACGTGCAGTACGAGTTTCCCTTCGGCTGGGGCGAGATCGAGGGCATCCACAACCGCGGCAGCTTCGACCTGACGCAGCACGAGCGGTTCTCCGGCAAGGCGCTGCGCTTCTTCGACGAGGAGACCCGGGAGAAGGTGCTGCCCTGCGTCGTGGAGACCTCGATCGGCGCCAGCCGGACGCTGATGGCGTGCCTGTGCGAAGCCTATCGCGAGGAGGAGGTCAACGGCGAACTGCGCGTGGTCATGCGCTTCCATCCGCGGATCGCGCCCCTGAAGGTGGCGGTGCTGCCGCTGGTGCGGCGCGATGGCATGCCGGAGATCGCGCGCCGGCTGGTCGACCGGCTGCGGCCCCACCTGCCGATCTTCTACGACGAGAGCGGCGCCATCGGCCGCCGGTACCGGCGCATGGACGAGGTCGGCACCCCCTTCTGCGTCACCATCGACTCGGAGACGCTGGGCAACGGCTCCGTGACCATCCGCGACCGCGACACGATGGCGCAGGACCGCGTGCCGCTGGACGGCGTGCTGGCGGAGGTCGAGCGCCGGATTGCCGCCTGGCAGCCGCCCGGCGAATAGCCATGCCGGGTCCTGGCACGGGCCGGGCGCGGCAGCGGGGTGCGCTTTGTCCGGCCCCGGCCGGGGCGCCTTGACCCCGCCCCGTGGCCGGCCTATTATCTTGGCGCGGAAATGCGAAAGTGGCGAAACTGGCAGACGCGCCAGACTTAGGATCTGGTGCCCGCAAGGGCTTGGGGGTTCGAGTCCCCCCTTTCGCAGATGACGCTTGGTCCTGAGGCAACTCCGCCGCTGATCGGTCTGCTCCACTCTCGAGGCCACAGGTCGGGCCGTACCGGCTGCCTCGAAGGTGGAGCAGTCCTGTTCTTGTCCCCTTCAGACCGGGTCCGGACGCAGTGAAGACGCAAGTGGTCGAGAAAGGCCGGTGGGAGCGCGAGCTGGCCGTCGAGGTGGAAGCCGAGCGCATCGAGGCGGAGGTGGCCAAGGCCTGTCGAGACTATCAGCGACGGGCCGAGATCCCGGGCTTCCGCCGCGGCAAGGTGCCGCTGCGCCTGATCCAGGCGCGCTACGGCGAGGCCATCCGCGAGCAGGTGATCCGCGATCTGCTGCCGGACCTGGTGCGCGAGGCCACCACGGCCGCCGGCCTGGTGGCGGTGACGCCGCCCACGATCGCCGACATCAGCGCCGAACCGGGCGCCGGCCTCAAGTTCACCGCGCGCGTGGACGTGTGGCCCGAAGTCGACGTCCAGAACTACGAGGGCCTGCCGGTGACGCGCGCCACCCATCGGGTGACCAGCGAGGAGGTCGAGCAGCGCCTGCAGGAGCTGCGCGAACGCCATGCCACCGAACAGGTCGTCACGCGTCCCCTGGAGAAGGGCGACGTCCTGATCGCCGACCTGCAGCGCCTGGACGCCAGCGATCTGCCCATCGTCGGCGCGCGCTACACCGAGCGCCGGATCCTGGTGGGGCAGCCCGACGCTCCCAGCCTCGAGTTCGACGAGCGGGTCCTCGGGATGCGTGCCGGCGAGACGCGCAACGTGCGGTTCGCCTACCGCCAGGATCTGGACAACGAGCGGCTGGCGGGCACGCAGGAGCACTTGCTGGTGACGGCCCGCGAGATCCACGCGCGCCAGCTGCCGGCGCTGGACGACGAGTTCGCCAAGGATGTCGGCGAGCAGTTCCAGACTCTGGACGAGCTGCGCGCGCATGTCCGCCGCGAGCTCGAGCAGCGCTGGCAGTTCCTGCTGGAGGAGCGGTTCCGCGCCGAACTGCTGGGGCGGCTGGTGATGGCGAATCCCTTCGACGTGCCTGCCGGCCTCGTGGACGCGTATGTGCGGCTGCTGCGCCGCCGGGTCCGCGGCGAGGACCGGCGTCCGGCGGAGCCCGAGCCGGAGCCCACCGACGAGGAACGCAAGCACGCCGAACGGCGGCTGCGCCAGGCGCTGCTGATCGAGGCGCTGCGCAAGAAGCTGGGGATCGAGGTGGCAGACGCCGAACTGGACGCCTACGTCGAGCGCTGGGCTGCCGAGCACGGCACCACCGCGCAGAACCTGCGGAGCGCCGGGCGCGTGGAGCAGCTGCGCCACGAGCTGGAAGAGGAGAAGGTGTTCGCGGCGCTGAGTGCCGCAGCCCGGATCACCGAAGAGACGATCTGAGACACCCGCAAGGAGAGCGGCATGTCCTTCATCCCCATCGTCATCGAGCAGACCGGCCGCGGCGAGCGCTCGTACGACATCTATTCACGCCTGCTGCGCGACCGCATCATCTTCCTCGGAACTCCCATCAACGATCTGGTGGCCAACCTGACCATCGCACAGCTGCTGTTCCTGGCCTCGGAGGATCCGAAGAGGGACATCATGCTGTACCTGAACACGCCGGGCGGATCGGTCACGGCCGGCATGGCCATCTACGATAGCATGCAGTACATTCCGACCGACGTCTGTACGATCTGCGTGGGTCAGGCCTACAGCATGGGAGCGGTGCTGCTCGCGGGAGGGGCGCGGGGCAAGCGGCAGGCTCTGCCGAACTCGCGCGTCCTCCTGCATCAGCCGCTGGGCGGCATCGGGGGACAGGCGGCCGACATGGAGATCCATGCCCGCGAGATCCTCAAGATCCGGCGCCAGCTCGACGAGATCCTCGCCCACGACACGGGCCAGAGCCTCGAACGGGTCCAGCGGGACACCGAGCGCGATTTCTTCATGGCGCCCGAGGAGGCCAAGGCCTACGGCCTGATCGACGAGATCATCGCTCCCTCTTCCGCCCGGGACGCGGCGGCCAGCTAGCCAACCGGCGCAGCCTCCCGCAGGGACGCATCGATGCGACGACGCCCGACCAGGAACGAGCCGCGCTGTTCGTTCTGCGGACTCAGCGCCAGCCAGGTCGAGAAGCTGATCACCGGCCCCTCGGTCCACATCTGCAACCAGTGCGTCAAGCTCTGCAACGAAGTCCTTGACGAAGAGCAGCGGCAGGCGCAGCCGTGGGAGACGGGCGAGATCCCCAAGACCGTCCAGATCAAGCAGGCGCTCGACGAGTACGTCATCGGCCAGGAACGGGCCAAGATGATCCTCTCGGTGGCAGTCTACAACCACTACAAGAGGATCCGCAGCAAGGTGAGCCTGGACGATGTCGATCTGGAGAAGAGCAACGTCCTGCTGATCGGTCCCACGGGCGTCGGCAAGACGGAGCTGGCGAAGACCCTGGCCCGGGTGCTCCAGGTGCCCTTTTCGATCGCGGACGCGACGATCCTCACGGAAGCCGGGTACGTGGGCGAGGATGTCGAGAACATCCTGGTGGGGCTGCTCCAGGCAGCCGACTACGATGTCTCGCGCGCCGAGAAGGGGATCATCTACCTGGACGAGGTCGACAAGATCGCCCGCAAGGGCGCCGGCCCGTCGGCGGCACGCGACGTGTCCGGCGAGGGCGTCCAGCAGGCGCTGCTGAAGATCCTCGAGGGGACGGTCGCCAGCATTCCCCCCAAGGGCGGCCGCAAGCACCCCGAGCAGCCCATGCTCCAGCTCAACACGCGCAACATCCTGTTCGTCTGTGGCGGCGCCTTCGAAGGGCTGGACCGGATCATCAGCCAGCGTGTGGGACGCCGGACGCTCGGCTTTGGCGCGTCGCTGGCCGAGGCGCAGGAAGCCACCGCCAGCCAGCTGCTGGCGCAGGTCCAGCCGGAGGACCTGCTCAAGTTCGGCATGATTCCCGAGTTCATCGGCCGGGTGCCCGTGCTGGCCACCCTCGATGCGCTCACGGAGGAAGATCTGCTGCGCATCCTGACCGAGCCCAGGCACGCGATCGTCCAGCAGGTCGAGCGTCTGTTCGCCATGGACGGCGTGAAGGTCACCTTCGCCGAGGAGGCCCTGCGCGAGATCGTGGCGCTGACCGTCAAGAAGGGGACCGGGGCCCGTGGGCTGCGCTCGGTGATGGAGCAGGCGATGATGGACATCATGTTCGAGACGCCGTCGCGCCCGGGCGTGTCCGCGCTGGAGATCACCGCCGCGATGATCCGCGAGGGGGTGCGCCGCTACGAAGAGGAGGGCGATGCGGACCGCCGGCGAGCCTGAGGCGCGGCGGCTGCGCGCCGGCAACGGCTGACCATGGAGATCCGGCGCGCGGAGTTCGTCGTGGGAGCCGTCCGCATGAGCGATCTGCCCGCCGACGGCCTGCCCGAGGTCGCCTTCGCCGGCCGGTCGAACGTCGGCAAGTCGTCGCTGATCAACCGCCTGGTGCGGCGCCGCCAGCTGGCGCGCACCAGCGGCACGCCGGGCAAGACGCAGCAGATCAACTGCTACCGGATCGACGACCGCTACTATCTGATCGACCTGCCCGGGTACGGGTTCGTCCGCGGCGGTCCGGGCCTGCGGCAGCGCCTGGGCGAGATCACCGAGAGCTACCTGCAGCGCCGCGAGACGCTGCGGGCCATCGTGCAGCTCATCGACGCCCGCCATGGGCCGACGGAGCTGGACCACCGGATGGTGGCCTGGCTGCGGGAGCGCGGGCTGCCGTTTCTGCTCGTGTTCACCAAGGCGGACAAGCTCGCGCCTGCCCGCCTGGAGCAGATGCTGGCGGAGCTGGACCGCCAGGGAACGCTGGCGGAGGCGGAGTACGTGCCATTCTCGGCCGTCTCGGGCCAGGGACGAGCCGACGTGCTCGCGTGGATCGGGCGCGCGCTGCGGCCGGAGACCGTGCAGACCGCGGCGTCGCGGCCGCCGCCGTGACGGGCGGTGCCGCCGGCGCCGTGCCGGCCCGGCGCCGTGGCCACGCAGCGCCTTGGCAGAGAGCGAGGGAATGATGCCGACCCGGATCGTGCTGGGGGCCCAGTGGGGCGACGAGGGCAAGGCCAAGGTGGTCGACTACCTGACCGGCGAGGCCGACATCGTCGTGCGCTTTCAGGGCGGCGCGAACGCCGGGCACACGGTGCAGGCGGACGGCAGGCGCTTCGTCTTCCATCTGATCCCCTCGGGCATACTGCATCCGGACAAGGTCTGCGTCATCGGCAACGGCGTCGTGCTCGACCCCGAGGGCGCCATCGGCGAGATCGAGGAGCTGGCGCGCCAGGGCGTGTCCGTGGCGGGGCGGCTGTTCATCAGCCAGAGCGCGCATGTGGTCATGCCCTATCACAAGCTGCTCGACCTGGCGGGAGAGGAGAGCCAGGGCGGCGCCAGGATCGGCACCACCGGCCGCGGCATCGGTCCGGCCTACCGCGACAAGGTGGAGCGGACGAGCGGCATCCGGGTGCTGGATCTGCTCGATGCGGAGGGCCTGCGGCAGAAGCTGGCCCGGGTGATTGGCGACAAGAACGCGCTGCTGACGCGCATCTACGGCCGCCAGCCGCTGGACGTGGAGACGGTGGCGGCCGCGGCCATCGCGCACGGCGAGCGGTTGCGTCCCTACGTGACCGACACCTCGCTGCTGCTCAACGAGGCGATCGATGCCGGCAAGCGCGTCCTGTTCGAGGGAGCGCAGGGCACGCTGCTGGACATCGACCACGGCACCTACCCCTTCGTCACCTCCTCGAACACCACTGCCGGGGGGGCGTGCACGGGCGCCGGCATCGGCCCGACCCGCATCGACGAGGTGGTGGGCGTGGCCAAGGCGTACACGACCCGGGTCGGCAACGGACCGTTCCCCACGGAGCTGACCGGGCCCGAGGGGGAGCGGCTGCGCGCGCTGGGCCACGAGTACGGCGCCACCACCGGCCGGCCGCGCCGCTGCGGTTGGTTCGATGCCGTGGTCGTGCGCCTGGCGCGCCGCGTCAACGGGCTGACCAGCCTGGCGCTGACGCGCCTGGATGTGCTGGACAGCCTCGAGCGGCTCAAGGTGTGCGTGGCCTACCGCTGCGGCGACGCCCTCCTCGAGGAGTTCCCGATGGATCCGCGGGTCCTGGCCCGCTGCGAGCCGATCTACGAGGAGCTGCCCGGGTGGGGCGAGCCCAGCGCGGAGGCGCGCCGCTTCGAGGAGCTG
>CAZPXM010000074.1:0-6628 GCA_964591015.1 uncultured Gemmatimonadaceae bacterium | reverse complement strand
GCCCAGGCCTACGTGCGCCGGCTGGCCGAGCTGAGCCGGACGCCGGTGACGCTGCTGTCGGTCGGCCCCGGGCGCGAGGCCACCATCCGCACGTGAGGACAACGAGGGCGGTTCACGCGCCGCGGGCGCGCTGGCGGCGGGCCGCCAGCAGTTCGGCGCGGATGCGCGCCAGGAAGTCGTGCACGAGCGGCAGGCGGTAGTCCGGGTAGGTCCACGGCAAGCACGTCCACTGCCCGCGCTGGTACATCAGCGTGACCTCTGCGTACAGGCCGGGGGCGATGCAGATCCGCTGGCCGGAGTACTTGGTGGTGGCCAGGACGAGGCTCTCCACTGTGACCAGGCCGGGGTCGATGTTGGCCTGGCGCCGCCGGCAGCCGGGCGTGCCCACGGCCAGTTCGTGTTCGACCGCCATGGTGCGCTGCTTGGCGGCGGCCAGGGCGGCGGGGTCTGTCCGCTCGGCAAAGCAGACCAGCTGCTTGACCAGGCCCGCTCCCATCTCGGGCTGGTAGTAGGACGAGAACGAGAACGGGTAGGTGGGGGTGGCATGGGCGACCGGACCGAACAGCGCCTGCAGTCGCTGGCAGGCGGCCGACAGCGTCTCGCCCGGGCGGGCCAGCACCGCGCAGACGAGCGCGGCAGGTTCGGCGGGTCGCAGCTCCAGTGGCACCACTGACCTCCTGGCGGCGGGGGCGGGCGGCGACGAACCACGTCGCCGCCCGCGTCCCCGGCAACCGCTCGACGGACGGCGCGGGATGGGGACCGGACGGCCGGCCCCGCGGCGGCGCGCCGGCCGCAACATACGCGAGAGACGGCGGCGAGGCGAGGGCATGCACATCGACGAGCTGGATACGCCGGTCTTGATCCTGGATCTGGACGGGCTGGAGGACAACCTGCAGCGGTACCAGCGCTACTTCGACGGGTGCGGCATCGCCCTGCGGCCCCACGTCAAGACCCACAAGTGCCTGGCCATCGCGCACGCGCAGGTGCGCGCCGGGGCGCGCGGGATCACCTGCCAGAAGCTGGCCGAGGCCGAGGTCATGGTGGCGGGTGGGGTGACCGCCGACATCCTCATTCCCTACAACATCGTCGGCGCCCGGAAGCTGGAGCGGCTGACCGCGCTGGCGCGCCAGACGACCGTCACCGTGGCCGCCGACGCCGCGCCCACCGTCGATGGTCTGGCTGCCGCTGCCGCCGCCGCGGGCGTGCAGGTCGGCGTGGTCGTCGAACTGAACCAGGGGCGTACGGGCGTGCCGACTCCGGCCGCCGCGCTGGAACTGGCCCAGCGCATCCACGCCGCCGGCAGTCTCCAGTTGCGCGGCGTCATGATCATGCCGTCGCCGCCGGCGGTGCGGCCGCTGCTGCAGGAGACGCTGGCCCTGTTCGACCGGCACGGCCTCCCGCATCCCATCGTCAGCGGCGGCAGCACGCCCACGGCCTTCACGGCGCACGAGCTTCCAGAGCTGACCGAGTACCGGGCGGGCGAGTACTGCGTGGGTGGAGCAGCCCACCTGCGGCGCGGCACCCACACGCTGGCGCAGTGCGCGCTGCGCGTGCTCACGACCGTGGTCAGCCGCCCGGATGCCGGCCGCGCGATCCTGGACGGCGGCAGCAAGACCTTCAGCGCCAGCGTGCTGCAGACCGAGGCCGGCCCGAGCATGGGCCACATTGTCGAGTTCCCGGCGGCGCGCTTCGCGGGGGCCTCGGAGGAGCACGGCCACGTCGATGTCAGCGCCTGTGCCGACCAGCCCCCGCTCGGCGCCCGCGTGCAGGTGGTGCCCGTCCATCCGTGTCCGTGCGTCAACGAGCACGACTGGATCGTGGCGGTGCGTCAGGGCCGGGTCGAGGCGCGCTGGCCGGTGCACGCGCGGGGCTGCAGCCAGTGAGCGCGGGGGCGCGCCGCGGCGCGTCGGTGCCGGCACGGACCCGCTTCAGGCGACGAGCATGGCGGCCCCGAAGACCCCGGCGCTGTCGCCGAGCTGGTGGCGGACGACGCGCGTCTGCACCCGGTCGTTGAAGACCCAGCGGCCGAGCTGCCGCACGCCCTCGGTGTAGAGCAGCTCGACGTTGCTCACGCCGCCGCCGAGGACCACCACCTCGGGGTCGAGGATGTTGATCACCTGCGCCAGCGAGCGCCCGAAGTAGGCGAGCAGCCGCTGCACCGTGGCCGTCGCGTGCGGATCGTCGCCGCGCCGGTGGCGCGCCACGATCTCCCGCAGCGGCAGCCGCTGGCCGCTCTGCCGGGCGTAGTGGGCCTCCAGCGCCGGCCCGGAGAGAAAGGTCTCCACGCAGCCGCGGCGGCCGCAGTAGCAGGGTTCGCCGCGCTCGTCGACGATGTTGTGGCCCCATTCGCCGGCGATTCCCTGACAGCCGTGCACGACCTCGCCGCGCAGCACGATGCCCCCGCCTACGCCGGTGCCGAGGATGACGCCGAAGACGCTGGCGGCGCCGCGTCCGGCCCCCAGACGCGCTTCGGCCAGCGCGAAGCAGTTCGCGTCGTTGGCCAGCACCACCGGCACGTGCAGGGCCGCTTCCAGGTCCGCCTTCAGCGGGCGCCCGATATAGCAGGTCGTGTTGCTGTTCTTCAGGGTCTGCGAGGTCGGGTCGAGCACGCCGGGGGTGCCGAAGCCGATTCGCCGCGGCCGGGTGCCGGTGGCAGCGGCCAGGCGCTGCACCAGCGCCGCCACCCGCCCGAGGATGTGCTCGTACCCGCCGGCCGCCTCCGTGGGAATCCGGAGCCGGCACAGAGGCTCCGCCCGCTCCGTGGTGGCGAGCACCACGCCCTCGATCTTGGTGCCACCCAGGTCGATGCCCCAGATCAGTTCGTCCATGCCAGCTTCTGCTCATGGCTGCCCGGGTCGGGATCCGTTCCCGCAGCCGCCAGCCCGGCGCCGGCGAGCGCGGGCGCTTCGATGACCCGCATGCTCTTCCAGTGCCCGGCCCGGAAGCGGACGAAGAAGACCACGCCCGAGACGATGACGTTCGCGCACAGGAAGGCCCACAGCAGGTAGATGCTCGGACGGCACCAGACGATGGCGACGAGCGCGGGCGCCACCATGATGCTCCAGCCGAGCAAGACCGACATCCACAGGATGTAGCGCGTGTCGCCGGCGCCTTTCAGCGCCGCGGTGAAGGTCATGTAGAAGGCGTCGAACAGGCAGTACGCGGCCACCACGCGCAGCAGGTTCACGGCGATGAGCTGGGCGGCCGCGAAGTCGGGATCCTGGGCGCGGGCCCCGAACGGGCTGAGGAACCACTCGGGCACCAGCAGGTAGCCCAGGGCCATGGCAGCCATGTAACTGCCGCCCACGTGGAGGCCCGTCCAGGTGCAGTACTCGGCCTCGGCGGGGTCGTTGCGGCCGAGGCGCTGGCCGACCATGGTCGAGATCGCCATGCCGCAGCCGATCAGGGGCATGAACGCCAGATGGTTGACGTTCAGGGCCAGGTTGCTGGCCGCCAGCTCGAGCGTGCCCAGGCGCCCGATGATGAGCGTGAACACGGTGAAGGCGGTCATGTCGAGCAGGAACGTCAGACCGTTCGGGCCGCCGTAGCGGAGCAGTCGCCGGAACAGGTCCCAGTCCGGCCGCCAGCCGCGCAGGGTGTGGTAGCGCCGCTGGTGCGCGGGCAGCAGGAAGAGCACCACGAAGGCTACCGCCGAGGTGAGCAGCGCCAGGTTCGTCGCCCAGGCCGCACCGCGGATACCCAGCTCCGGCAGACCGCAGCGGCCGAATATGAGCAGGTAGTCGGCGACGATGTTGACGAGCACGGCCGTCACGCCGACGGTCAGCAGCACCCAGGTCCGGCCGCGGCCGCTGTAGAAGCACGAGGCAGCGGTGCCGGCGATGTGGGGCGCGATGCCGTAGCACAGGACGCGGAAGTAGGCGATCTCCTCGCGGCGCACGGCCGGGCTGTGGCCAATGAGGTCGAACAGGGGTTCGGCCAGCGCCGCCGCGCCGACGGATACCACGCCGCCGACGACGGCCAGGTAGAGCCCCTGCCAGACTGCCGGGCCCACCCGCTCCGGGCGATGGGCACCCGTGTACTGAGCCACGAAGGTGTTCCCGTACCCTGCCACGCCCGTGAACAGGCTGACGATGAGGAAGCTGCACATGCCGGCGGGCATGGAGGCGGCCAGCGCCTCGGTGGAGTACCAGGCCAGGAAGACCCGGTCGACGAAGTGCTGCACGCTCCACGAGGCCGTGGTGATGATCAGCGGCAAGGCGATGGCCAGAAACTGGCGGTAGCCGCCCGGGGCTCGCCAGCGGCGACGCAGGTAGCCGGACACTGGACTCAGGCCGCGGCGAAGGCAGCCACGTCGATGCGCTCCCCGCCGCGGCGCGCCGACTCCCACCCGGCGAGGACCGGCGCCAGCGACTGGAGACCGTCGTGGTAGTCGTTGCGAATGCCGCTGCCGTCACCCGCGCGGACCGCTGCCACGAACACGCGGTCCTGCTCGAACCAGGGATCGAACTCCTCGGCACGGTAGACCACCCGACCATCGATCTCTATCCGGTCGTACAGGTACAGGCGCAGGCAGCCGCCCCGGAAGAAGACCGTGAACGGCGCCTCGTCGGCCGGAGCGCCGCCGGCGGCGGTGAAGCACATGCTCATGGTGGGGCCGCCGGCCAGTTGGAAGTTGAACGAGTACGACAGAGGCTTGGTGAACTCCGCCGGGTGGAAGTAGAACGCCTGAGCCGTGCGCACGTCCAGGCCGGTCAGGAAGCGGGCGTAGTCGACGGCGTGCACGCCCCAGTCGAACGCCGGGCCGCCGCTGCGCTCCATGTCGTGGTGCCAGTCCTCGCGTTCGGCCGGCGAGAGAGCCTCCCGCAGTTCCGGCAGCGCCCGGCTGCTCTGGAAGCGCACGTGGACGATCTGCCGGTCCGCCAGCAGGCGCCTGGCTTCCTGGAAGAGCGGCCGGTAGCGCTCGCGGAAGCAGACGGTGTTGAGCACGCCGCCCTGCCGCACTGCCGCGTCGATGCGCCGGGCCGTCGCCATGTCGCACGCCTGCGGCTTCTCGCTGAACAGGTGGATGCCCTGCGCCGCGGCCGTTGCCTCGACGTCGGTGCGGGCGTAGGCAGGCACGATCGAGAACAGGATGTCGAGACGCTCGGCGGCGAGCATCTGGTGGCCGTCGGTGTAGGCGCGCGGGATGCCGAACTCGGCGGCCACCTGCGCAGCCCGGGCCGCATCGGCGTCGCAGACGGCAACCAGTTCGACGCCGGGCAGGCGACGCAGGTTGGGGATGTGGGTCCTGCGCGCCCAGTTGCCCGCACCGAAGATGCCGATGCGCACGGGACGGTCGATTGCCGGCATGTCGCCGTGTTCCTTAGGTTGTCGGCACGCGCTCAGCCGAGCGACCGGCGCGTGCCGGGCCGACGGCGGCTGGCCGCGCCCGGCACGGCAGGCAGATGACCAGCGATCAGGCAGCCAAGAAGAAACGCGAGCGGACGGCCGCGCGCCAGGCTTTCGGGCTGACGATCCTCACGGCGGCCGACCGGCGCGTGCGGCAGCTCAGGGGGCAGCACGCTCCCAGCCTGCACGGCCACCGGCTCTGGAGCTCGAGCTGGGCGATCATGGACTACCTGGCCGAGCAGGGCCTGCCCCGTGGAGCGCGGGTGCTGGACGTCGGCTGCGGCTGGGGCCTGGCGGGCATCTTCTGCGCGCGGCGCTTCGCCGCGCGCGTCACCGCCGTCGATGCGGATCCGGAGGTGTTCCCGTTCCTGCATCTGCACGCCGCGCTCAACCAGGTGGAGGTGTGCACCCGGCAGGCCAGCTTCAGCGACCTGGACGGCGAGGCCCTGCGGGGGCACGAGGTGATGCTGGGCGCCGACATCTGCTTCTGGGACGAGCTGACGCAGCCGCTGCTGGAGCTGGTGGAGCGCGCCCTGCAGGCCGGGATCCAGCAGATCGTGCTGGCCGACCCCGGCAGGCCGCCCTTCCATGCGCTGAGCGATCGGTGCGTGGCCAGGCTGGGCGCCGAGACCAAGAGCTGGGAGCTCGACGAACCGGTGCGGGTGCGGGCCGAACTGCTGATCGTCGGGACGCTGCCGGTGGCCGGCGGCTGAGGGGCGAGCGGCCGGGGGTGCGCGCCGCGTCCCCGGGCAGCGAGCTGGCCCGGTGGCGCGGCAGCACGACGACGTGAGGGGGAGAGCGATGGCAGGGACCACGGACGCAGCCAGGCTGCAGCGGACGCCGCTGTTCGACTGGCACCAGCAGGCCGGGGCCAGCATGCACGAGTTCGCTGGCTACGCCATGCCCATCCAGTACACCGGCATCTTCGCCGAGCACCTGGCGACGCGCGCGGCAGCCGGTCTGTTCGACATCAGCCACATGGGGCGGTTCGCGGTGCGCGGTGCGCAGGCGCTGCCGTTCCTGCGCCGTGCGTTGAGCAACGACGCGGCGCGGCTGCCGCCGGCCGGCGGGGCGCAGTACACCATGCTGGCGGACGAGGGCGGCGCCGCGATCGACGACGCATTCCTCTACTGCGGCGGGCCCGAGTCCTACCTGCTGGTGGTCAACGCGGCCAACCGGGCCCGCGACTGGTCGTGGCTGGAGCAACTGGCCGGCGAGTTCCCGGGGGTCGAGCTGCACGATGCCACGCAGGAGCTGGCGATGCTGGCCCTGCAGGGCC
>CAZPXM010000073.1:0-18528 GCA_964591015.1 uncultured Gemmatimonadaceae bacterium | reverse complement strand
TTGGTGCCGGGGCGGCCCGGGTGCGGGCGGGCTGGGTGGCGGCCGCGGCGCGGCAGCCGGAGGCTCGGTGTCTGGGCCGGGGAGCGGTCCACCAGTGGCCTCCGGGCCGGCGAATCCGGCGCAGCAGGACGCGGTGGGTCCGGCGGCTGCCGGACGCGCGCAGGTGGACGAGGAGCGTTGCACGGGCTGCGGCGTGTGCGTGGACGAGTGCCCGGTCCTAGCCATAACGCTCGTTCGCCACGTGGCCCGAGTGGATGCGGCCCGCTGCACGGGTTGCGGCCAGTGCGTGGAGGCCTGCCCCAGCGGCGCGATCTCACTGGCATGAGCGACGAGTGAGGAACGGCGGCGCGGCCGCGCCGCCGCCACAAATCCGGGTCGACGGCCGCGGACCGGTCCGAGCAAGGCACCGACGCCGCGGTCGATGGCGCGCGCAGAGGAGATGAGAGGACGATGAAAATCGGTATTCCCTCCGAGACCGACGGAGGTCTGCAGGCTACGGTCTGTCAGCACTTCGGGCAGGCGCCGTTCTTCACGGTGATCGATACGGACACCGGGACGGCAGTGGCCCACGCGAACGCGGGGCACGCCAGCGGCAAGACGCCGGCGCAGCAACTGGCGGAGCTGGGGGTCAAGGTGGTCCTGGCCGGGGGTATGGGGGCCAAGGCGATCCAGATGCTGGGGCAACTGGGCATCGAGGTCTATCTCCAGGCCAGCGGTCGAGTGGCGGATGTGTTGACAGACTACCAGCAAGGCAAGCTGCCGGCGGCAGCCGAAGCGGGCCCGTGTACCGACCCCTGTCCGCCCCGGGGTTGAGCCTCAGACGGCTCGGCGCGGCGGCGTTAGGCCAGCTGCCGCGCCAGGGGTGCGGGCGACGGTGGGCGGGAGTGAGCGCCTCGCCCACGAGAGCCTGGAATCGGCCCGCTTCGGTGCGTGGCGATTGACGCGATCCGGCGGAGCGTTTACTTGGCTGTGGCCGCGGGCGTCGGTGCGGGCGAGCGGTGCGAGGCCATGAACTGGAGAGACAGGCTGGCGGACAAGGTGGAGGAGCTGCTGCGGCGGCGTCTCCGCGCCCGTCAGGCCCGGCAGCGGGCCGCCAGCGCGGACGGCCGTGCCGGTGCCGGGCCAGGGGCGCCTCCGGGCGCGATGTCCGGCCCGGTCCTCTACTACACCGAGACGCTGATCGACCACTTCGTCGATCCGCGCAACGTGGGCGAGATGGCCGCCGACGAGGCGAACGGGTACGCGGTGGTCGGCGACCCGAGCTGCGGTGACCAGATGAAGCTGTGGATCCGGGTGGAAGACGGCCGGATCGCCGCCATCCGGTTCCGCTCGTTCGGCTGCCCGGGGGCCATCGCGACCAGCAGCATGGCGACCGAACTGGCGCGCGGCAAGACGCTGGCGGAGGCGCTCGCGCTGACCGACGACGAGGTCATCGAGGCGCTGGGCGGCATCCCGGAGAACAAGCGTCACTGCTCGCTACTGGCCATCAACGCCTTGCACGCCGCCATTCGCGATTACCAGCAGCGGGCGGAGGTCCGCGAGGCGACCGACGCGGTCCAGGCGGCGGCGGGCCGGTGATCTACCTCGACTACAACGCCACCACGCCTCTGGCCGATGCCGTGCTGGAGGCCATGATCCCCTATCTCACCGAGCAGTTCGGGAACCCCTCCAGCTACCACCAGCTGGGGCGCACGGCCCGTGCCGCCCTGGAACAGGCGCGGCAGCAAGCTGCCGCCGCCCTGGGGGCGCATCCCGAGGAGATCGTCTTCACCAGCGGGGGTACGGAGGCGGACAATCTGGCTCTCCGCGGCGTGGTGCATGCGCGGCGCGACCGCTGCCGGCATCTGATCGTGTCGGCGGTGGAACACCACGCGGTGTTGCGCACGGCGCAGGCGCTGGCGCACGAGGGCGTGGCGGTCACCTACGTGCCCGTGGACGTCAGCGGCCAGGTGGATCCCGGCGCGGTGCGCCGCGCCCTGCGTCCCGACACGGCCCTGGTCAGCATCATGGCGGCCAACAACGAGACCGGGGTGATCCAGCCGCTGGCCGAGGTCGGTGCCGTCACGCGCGCCGCGGGCGTGCCGCTGCACACCGACGCGGTGCAGGCGGTCGGCAAGATGCCCGTCCGCGTGGACGCCTTGGGCGTGGACCTGCTGAGCTGCAGCGGCCACAAGATCTATGGACCCAAGGGCGTGGGGCTGCTGTACGTGCGTCGGGGAACGCCGCTGGCGCCGCTGCTCACGGGAGGGCACCACGAAGGCGATCGGCGCGGCGGCACCGAGAACGTGGCCGGCATCGTCGGTCTGGGTGCGGCGCTGGCGGCGGTCACGGCGACGGCGCATCTGGAGGCCGAGGCTGCGCGTCTGGCCGCGCTGCGCGAGCGGCTGGAGCGAGGGCTGCGCCGGCTGGAGGGCGTGAGCGTGCACGGCGCCACGGCCCCCCGGGTGGCGAACACCACCAACGTCAGCTTCGCCGGCATCGACGGCGAGTCCGTGATCCTGCACCTGGATCTGCAGGGCATCTGTGCCGCCACCGGCTCGGCCTGCACCACCCACGATCCGGAACCCTCCCACGTGCTGCTGGCCATGGGCGTGCCCCCGCGCGTGGCGCAGGGTGCCGTGCGCCTGTCGCTGGGGCAGCAGACCGAGGCAGCCGACATCGATGCGGTGGTGGCGGCGCTCGACGAGATCGTGCCGCGGTTGCGGCGGGTCTCCAGCGTCACCCAGGGCTGAGCGCGGGCGAGACCAGCGGGGCGGACTCGTCAGCGCGGCGCATAGCGGCACGCCAACCCGTACAGCATGACCTCTTCGAACAGACTCAGCCCGATGTCGAGGATCTCGTCGAACGAGAACGGCTTGGTCGCCAGTCCGTGCGGCATCTCGAACAGCAGCGGCAGGGCGCCACAGGCGAAGTGCAGGGCCGTGTGCAGGTAGAAACCGCCGCGTGGCTCCACCCCGGTGCTGCCGCCTGGCCGCAGCCCGTCGCGGCGATGGCGGGCCGCGATCAGCGCGCCGATCCGGACCTGGTGGAACTGGCAGCGCGGGCTGAGGTGGTTCTCCGGCGCGATCAGGAAGGGGCCGCTGCCGCAGGAGTGCAGGGTCAGGAAGCAGTCCGGCGTCTCGGCGCGCACCAGATCCAGCAGGGCGCGGGTCTCCGGCGCCACGGCCGGCGCGAAGAAGTCGTCGTGCTGGATGTTGACGCCGGCATCGTTGTAGTACCCGCCGACGAAGCGCATGGCGTGCACCGGGACGGGCTGGAGCCGCTTGCACTCCGGCCAGCGCAGGATGCTGCCGTCTGCCAGCACGCCCTGGCCGTAGTAGTACAGGTCGTCTTCGGAGCCGCCGATGAGGTTGCGCACGGGAGCGCGGATGCGGCCATCGGGCTGGGCCAGCGGCACCATCACGAGACGGAACTGCCGGGCCGCCGCCGCCAGCGCGTCGTGCCGGCGTCCACGCCGATCCGTGCCGCACTCCAGCAGGTGCGCCAGATTGAGGCAGGCCACCGTGCCTTCGATCTCGGCGGCGTGGATCGCGCCGATGAGCAGGAGAACCGGCCTGCGGCGCTTGGCCGGGTCGTAGAAGTCCTCCGGATGGCCCGAGGCCATGGCCGACGAGTAGGTGGTGCGGCGCTCGATCGGCTCGAACTCGCCGTACGCCACCGCGCGAATCGGGCGGCCTCCCTGCGAGCGGCCGATCTCCCACACCCGGCCGACCTCGAGCCGATCGAGGAACTGGTTGACCTCCTCCCAGCCGGAGATCCAGAAGGACGGCGCTGCGAAGAAGCTTTGCCGGCGGATTTCCATCTGCTCACCCCTCGCCCCGGCCAACGCGTGTGCCTGGATGCCCGCGGGGGGCCGCCGTGCCCGCGGCCGCCCATACGCCGGCAGCCCACCGCGGTGCCGCCGCCGCCGGCGGCGACACCGCGCCTCGGTCTGCCATGCGCCTCAGTCCACCAGGAAGTACTCGACCGTGGACACCACCCGCACCTTCTTGATGTGCGGCGTGTTGCTGTCGCGATCCTCCACGGAGAACTGCCCCTGGGAGGCGCGCCGGATCTTGCCTAGCCGGCTCTGCGAGTGCCGGGCGAAGCGCTCGGCCACCTCGCGGGCGTTGCGGGTAGCCTCCTCGATCATCTCCGGCTTGATGTCGTTGAGCCGGGTGAAGAGGAACTGCGTCTTCGCCTCGTACGTGTCGCCGAGAATGGCGATGCCGACCTTGCCCAGCTCCACCAGGTCCTGCATGGACTGGCGCACGAGGTCCACGTTGCGGCTGTACACGGTGATCGTCGAGGCGCCGGCGTAGCGGAAGCGACCCTGGTCCGGGCCCGCGTACTCCTGCGCCTGCTTGTCGACCACGGCCGGCGGCGCCACCGCGATCTCGTCCGCGGCGAATCCCTTCTGCCGCAGGAACTCGACGACCCGCGCGTCCTGGCGCTGCATGGTCGAGAACAGCGCGTTCAGGTCGTTGTCCGCCTCGCGGAAGCGGATCGGCCAGATGGCGATGTCCGCGGCGACCTCGCGCTCCGACAGGCCCTTGACCTCCACCGTGCGGCCGAGGGCCCGAAAGCGGGCGATCCCGTCGCCGACCAGGTAGCCGAGCAGGGCCAGCCCGGCGCAGATCAGGGCACCGAGCACGAACGAGGCACGGAGGTCGCGATCATGCATGGCTGCGTGTTCCGGATGTCGGTCAGGGCGCCGCCGCCGCCCGGGGGGGCCAGGCGCGCGGGCCGGCTGCGCCGGACCGGACGAGGAGGCGGCTGCGCCGAAGAGTACGGCGGCGGCCGGGTCGCGTCCAGCCGGCGCATGGGTTCGCGCGGGCGCTTGCCGGGGCCTGGCAGGGGCGCGACATTCGCGCTCCAGGGGCCCGCAGCGTGCCGGGCGCGTCCGCCCGCCGGGCCCTGGTGAGCGACGCTCCAGGTAAGCGCGGGAGGGGCCATGCAGGCGCAGGCAGTGGTGTTCGCCGGACCCGGGCAGGTGGAGGTGCGCGAGGTGAGCTGCCCCGATCCTGGCCCGGGCGACGCGGTCGTGCGGGTGACGCATTCGTGGATCAGCAACGGCACCGAGGGCTCGTTCCTGCGCGGCGAGCGCATCGCCGGGGATACTGCCCGCCGGCCCGACGATCCGTGGCCGTTTCCCATCGTGGCCGGGTACCAGAAGATCGGCGTGGTCGAGTGGGTCGGAGCGGCTGTGGGCGACCTGCAGGTCGGCGAGACGGTGTTCTGCGCCCTGGGCAAGGTGGACGGCATGTTCCAGCCCATGGGCGGCCATGTGTCGCCGTCGGTCAGCCCGCGCAGCCAGATCTGGAAGCTGCCGCCGGGCGTCGAGCCGCTGGCGTTCGCCGGGCTGGTGCTGACCCAGGTCGGGTACAATTGCGGCCAGCGGCCGCAGCCTTGCCCCATCGGCGCCGGCGCGGTGGTGATCGGCGACGGCATGGTGGGGCACTGGGCGGCGCAGACGCTGGCCTGGCGCGGCGCCAACGTGCTGCTGGTCGGCCGCCACGCCGACCGACTCGGGCGGTTCGCGGTCGGGCCGGCTCGCCACGTGGTGAATGCCGCGCGCGAACCGTGGCTGGAGGCGGTGCGGCGGCTTCTGCCGGGCGGGGTGCACGTGGCCGTGGACACGGTGGGCTCGATCCCGGCGCTCGCCGACCTCACGCCGCTGATGCGGCACGGCGGGCACTTCGTGTCGGCCGGTTTCTACGGCACCGCGGACCTGCTGGGGCTGCAGCCGCTGCGCGCCGCCGAGCTGTCGGTGCACATGGTCTCCGGCTGGACCGGGCCGCGCGTGGACCAGACCCTGGCGCTGATCGCCAACGGCACGCTGCAGACCCTGCCGCTGATCACGCATCGTCTTCCCGTGGCGCACGCGGCCGCTGCCTGGGAGCTCATCCGCGGCAGGCGCGACGCCGTGCTCGGAGTGATCCTCGAATGGTAGAGAGCATGCGGTGCCTGCAGATCGTTGCCCCGGGGCAGGTCGTGTGGACCGAGCGCCCCGTCCCGGCGCCCGGGGCCGGCGAGGTGCTGGTCAAGGTGGCGATGGTCAACACCTGTCCGCACTGGGACCTCCACCTGGTGGACGGCGTGCCCATGTTCCCGGGCGCGGCGCTCCAGTACCCGTACACGCCGGGCCAGCCCGGGCACGAGGCCGCTGGCGAGGTGGTGGCCGTGGGGGCGGGCGTGGGCGATCTGGCGATCGGGGCGCGGGTGGCCTGCTGGCGAGATGCCGGCCACCACCGGCCGGGCTGCTATGCCCAGTACGTGGTCATGGCCCGCGAGAACGTGTTGCCGCTTCCGGAGGGAGTCTCCTGGGAACAGGCCAGCAGCCTGGAGCTGGCCATGTGCGTGCAGGTCTCCATCGAGCAGCTCCGCCGCAACCACTGCCTGGCGGGGCGTCGCCTCGCCATCGGCGGCCTGGGGCCCGCGGGCCTGGTGGCGGTGCAGCTGGCCAGGGCGCAGGGCGCTGCCGGCGTGGTGGGCCTGGATCCGCTGGCGGCGCGGCGCGAGCTGGCGCAGGCCCTCGGCGCCGAGCTGGCGCTCGAGCCCACGCCGGCAGCCTGGGACGAGCGAGTGGGCGGCGCCGTGGATGCGGCCATCGACTGCACGGGCCTCAAGGCGTCGATCGAGTTCCTGCTCGAGCGCACCCGCCGGGCGGTGTGCATCTTCGGCGTGCTGCGCGAGACCATCGAGTACCGGGCGGCGTACTGGGGGGGGCGCTCGCTGCTGGGGTACGAGCCCCACAACCTGGCTGCCGCGCAGGAGGCCCTGGCGCTCATCGCCGCCGGCAGGCTGGACCTGGCCTGCCTCGTCTCGGCCCGGCTACCGTTCCACCGCTACCTGGAGGGCATCGACCTGCTGCGCCGCAAGGAGGCGATCAAGATCGGCTTCCTGCCCTGGGCGGAGTGAGACGAGCCCCGGCCAGCCGCCCTGCGCCCTGGCACGGCCGATCCCGGTCTGCAGCGGTGGGGGCCTCGGGTCTTCAGACCGCCTCGGCACGGAGCAGTTCTGCGGGAGTCTGCCGGCATCGCTGCTGGGCCAGGGCCGCCTCCGCGGGACGGAAGCCCAGCAGCAGGGCCGGAGAACCGGGCCGCAGGCGGAAGTCGTCGCGATCCGGGTCGACGAAGCCAGGATCGGCGACGACGGAAGCTGCATCGTGGCCGTGCCGCCGCCACTTCGCCAGGGAGATGGTCCGGCCGCTGTCCACCAGCTCGACGGCAGCGGCGTCGGCGTCCGGCCCGCAGAACAGGTTGTGGTCGCACCAGGCGAGGACACGCTCGTCGAAGGCATGGAGGCTGAGGGCGACGCCCGGCCGCCGGCCGTGGTAGCTGATGTTGCGCTGCACCACATTGCCGGTCATGAAGCCGCGCATGGGCTGCCAGTACTCCATCCCGGACACATAGTCCTGGAAGCGCAGGCTGGCCGCGCAGTCCACCACGATGTTGTCCTCGATGATGTTGTTGCGCCCGCCATGGACGAGGATGCCGGCGTGGGTGCAGCGGACGATGACGTTGCCGCTGACCGTGCAGTTGCTGCTGTAGTTGTCCAGATAGATGCCGCTGGTGGGCAGGCGCTGGCTGCGCTGCACGCGGCCGTCGATGACCTCGCAGCCGTACACGTCGGCGATCCAGTTGCCGCGGATGAGGTGCCCGCAGCGCGCCGAGTTCCGCTCGGGCGGCTCCTCCATCCAGCAGTTGATCGCGGCCGAGTCGGCGGTCTCCTGGTCCACCCAGCGGATGACGTTGAACTCGACCCGATTGCGGCCCCAGGGGTTGTTGCCCAGGTTGATGGCGTGGTGCGGCAAGCGCTCGAGACGGTTGTTGGCGATCCAGTTCGCATCGCTGACGCCGCAGAAGATGCCGGCCGTGTACTTGTTGAGCTGCCCGCCGTCGTGGATGTGGTTGGCGGTCACCCGGTTGGCGAACGGGTGGCGCAGCCGCGAGCCGAGCAGGCAGATCCCGTTGGCGCCGCTGCGCGCCACCTGGTTGCCGGCGATCCGGTTGCGGCGGCAGGCACCGTCCAGGTACACCGCGTTGCCGCCCACTGACTCGAAGCGGCACTGCTGCACGGCGCAGTGCTCCGCATCCCGCAGCAGCACGGCCTCGCCGCAGTACCGCCAGCCCGGCCGCGGCTGCATGGCGCCGGCGCCCTCCACGCCTTCGCGGTGCAGGTTGTCGCCGTCCGCCGTCTCCGTGAAGGTGATGCCGGCCAGCGTGATCCAGCGCGTGCCGCGCAGCTCGATGAGGCTGCTCAGGCGGGGGACCACCACCTCCGCCGACGCCTCTGCGGTGGCGGGCGGCCAGAAGAACAGGCGGCCCTCCTCGCTGTCGAAGCACCACTCGCCGGGCTCGGTGAGCTCCTCCAGGGCATTCTCGACATAGAAGCGATTGTCGGCCGCGAAGGGGACGGACAGGTACCATCCGGGCACATCGAACTGCCAGCCGGAGTGCGCCAGGCGGATCAGGCGCCGGCCCGGGTCGTGGGTGCGGATCGGGGCGCGGCTGCCCCAGCCGCCGCTGCCCGCCCAGTACACGACCTCGACCTCGGTCGGCCTGGCCCACGTGTGCCGGAACGTGCCAGGGCGGTAGACGAAGGCATCGGTGGCGCCGGGTGCGGCCGGTCCCTCCATGAGGGCCCAGCCGCCCGCCAGTGGGTCCCGAGGGTCGGCCTTGGGCCAGCGCGCCCGCACCTGGCGCCGGCCGTTGCAGAAGAGCTGGCGGAACGGCCACTTGCCGCCCCGGGCGTCGGGCAGCTCGGCTGCCAGGATGGCGCCCTGGTGGGGCTGCCACCCGGTGATCGGACAGCCGCCGCTGAGGACCGGTTCCTCGCCCGGGCAGGCGGTGTAGATCACGGGCGCGGTGCCGGTGCCGCTGTCCGCCGCGGTCAGGACGAGCGGCTCCGGCAGGTAGTACTTGCCGCCCCGCAGCCAGACGCGGACCGGCCCGCTGCGCTGCGACGGCTCGCCCAGGGCGCGCACCGCGTCTCGAGCCCGCTGCACGCTGGCGAACGGCGCCTCCCGCGTTCCCGGCGCGGCGTCGTCTCCGGCGGGAGACACATGGAAGGTGGCCACTGCCTCGCAGCACGACATGGCGCTGCTCCTCGGTCCGGCCCGGCCGCCTGGCCCCGCAGACGTGCCGACCGCTGCGGCCGTCGCGCTCGGCGTCTACAGCTCCCGGATCATGTCCAGATCGGCGTCCGTCAGCCGGTAGTACTCGAAGATGACGAAACCCGGGATGCCCAGCTCGCGCACGGCCTCGACCTGCGCCACGAAGTCCTGCGGCGCCAGGGCCGGCCGGTACCACAGGCCCTCGTACACCGGCGTTCTGCCGGAGAGCGAGGCCAGGTGATGCAGGGCCCGGTGGCGGGCGATGCGCGTCGTCATGGTGTAGTTCATCGGGAAGACGAAGTCGAGCAGGCCGCGCTGCTCCCAGTCCACCCAGTCCTGGCCGACGCTGGCGATGCATTCCGGATATCCGGCGAAGACGGCCGCGGACAATTCCCGGCTGCGCTTGGCGGTGGCGGCGCGCACGCGCTCGACGAAGCGGGTGATGTTGGCGGCTCGCCAGTCGACCCACGCCGGCCATTCCCGGTCGCCCTCCTGCAGGCGGATCGGATCCACGCCGGCCAGCCGGCGGAACGTGCTCCGGCAGTAGTCGCAGAAGCAGCAGCCGCCGCTCTGGTAGCGCACGTAGTCCAGGTGGACGCCGGCGATCGGGTAGTTGTCGAGCAACTCCTCGTACAGGCTCAGCTCGTAGTCATGGACCGCGTCCTGCGACATGCAGGCCGACGTCAGCCGCGGGAACGGCTCGGCCCGGTCGATGGCCTGCAGCTCCGGACTGCGCTGGAGCAGCGCTCCGGTCCTGGCCTCCAGGGCCAGGCACAGCCACGGATGGATGCGCACGGGGGTGCCGGCCAGCGCCTCGCAGAAGACCCGCAGCGGGTCCCACGCACGGTACTCGGGGCTGACGATGCCGATGCGCGTGTGATAGTCCAGCATGCTGTCCGGATTCTTGACGCACGGGATGAACAGGTCGAACCCGCCGCGCACCAGCCTCTCCGCGTGGCGCCTCACCTCGTCGGGGCTCTCCTTGGGCACGTTGTGCATCCACACGCCCTTCTTCAGCTTCGCGGACATCTTCTCCTCCCAGGATTGGCCGCCGGGCGGCCGGACAGGCCCGCGCCGCCAGGCGCCGCGCCGCGCGGCGCACGCCCGCCGGCCGGACCGAGGTCTTGCGGGACGGGCCGGGCCGCTAGAACGGCAGCGACTCGGCGCGGTCGATCTCCAGGATCGTGGCCACCAGCATCCGGGTGCTCTGCCGCAGGTTCTCCAGGTCGACCCGCTCGGGCACGTCGCCCGGCAGATGGTACTCGGAGTCCCCGTACGGCCAGGAGCCCGTGTTCATGATGGTCGTGCGAAAGCCCTCGTTGATGAACATGCCGTCGTCGTCGTTGACCCGCTCCTTGAAGAACACCGTGACGTTCAGCTCCGGTGTGTGGCGGGCGGCGCAGGCCGCGGCGAACTCGGCCAGACCGCGGCCCTCGTCCGTGCTGTAGCCGATGGCCTGCAGCAGGCGGCCGGCAGCCATGTCCTCGTCGCTCTTGCCGTCCAGGCCGTCCACGTTGAGGACAGCGGCCAGCCGGTCGCCGCGCTCGGCTGCGGCGGCCGCCGCCACGCGGCTGGTCCACGGCGTGTGCTCCTCGTTGCAGAACAGCAGGCGCACCGAGCGCCGCAGCCGGCAGGCGGCCAGGGCGCGCGCCACCTCCAGCAGGGCGACGGTGCCGGCGCCGTTGTCATGGGCGCCGGGCGAGTCGATCCAGCTCATCGAGTCCTTGTGAGCGATGAGCTGGACGATCTGCTCGGGTCGCTCGCTGCCTGTCCGTACTGCCTCGAGGTTGGCGACGGCGAACACCGGATCGCCCGGCTCGGGGGGCGAGTACCAGTGATGCAACGGCCGGGTGGGATCGCAGCGGAACGCCTGCACCCGGCACTGCGTGCGGGTCGGCCGATACCCGGCCGCCTCCAGCTGGCCGCAGATGAACGCATCGGCCTCCGCCAGCGAGTGCACGGACTGCCCCGGGCGGGTGTAGTTGGCCTTGCGGAACGGCAGCGGCTCCCGGCACAGATGGAACAGGTCGTGCCGCAGCCGGGCGATGCTGACGCGGTCGAGCGCCTCCTCGATCATGGTTCACTCCAGTCGTTACCGGAACGGATTCTCTCCGGTCGCGCGCGGACTGCTGCCGCCCGCCGTCACAGCCAGCCTTCCTCGTACCCCGTGTCGTACATGGCGACCACGTTCTCCGGCGGGCCGACCACCTGGATGTTGTGGCAGGGCGCGAGGATGTACCCGCCGCCGGCGCCGAGGATGCGCAGGTTGTCGCGCACCTCCTGCCGGACCTCCTCGACGCTGCCGAACGGCAGGGTGTACTGATTGTCCATCGCCCCCTCGAAGATCAGCCGGTCGCCGAAATCGCGCTTCAGGCCTTCCCGCTCCATGCCCGCGCAGCGCCACTGCACGGGGTTGATGATGTCCACGCCCATGTCGATGAGGCGCGGGATGAGCGGCCGGATCGCCCCGTCGCTGTGCGTGTTCACGTACACGCCCGCTTCCTTGGCCAGATCGATCATGCGCTGCATGTACGGCAGGAAGAACTCCTCCAGGTGCGCCATGGAGTAGAGCAGCCGGTCCTGGGCCCCCATGTCCTCCGCGATCGAGGTCACCAGCACCTTGCCCGGAATGGTCGCGAAGATGCGGCGGGTGTTCTCGTGGCAGAAGTCGTACAGCCTGCCGACCGCGTAGTGCACGATGTCGGGATGCTCGACCAGGTCGAGGAAGGCCTGGGCATCGCCGCGGAGATCCTTGTACACGAGGAAGGGCTCCGAGCCGCCGCCGGCGATGACCCGGTCGTCGGCGCCCTCGACCTGGGCCGGCAGGACGCTGTAGTCGAACCAGTCAGCGGTGGGCCAGGTGTAGTGCGCCTCGATTTCCGCCACGGAGGCGAAGCTCGCCAGCGGATGGTACACGCACTCGCGGTAGGTGCCGCCCGGGTACTGCACGTCGCGGAACCGGCGGCCGTACAGGTCCTGGCCCGCTGGGGGCGGCGGTCCGACGAAGCGGGGCGCCACGTGCACCATCGTGTCCACGTGGAGCCGGGCCAGCAGGGAGGGCACGTCGCCGAGACCGAGGAAGGCCATCAGCTTCGCCGTGGCCTCTTCGGTGGCGCGATAGTACAGGGGGATGCGGTCCGGCCGCTGGCGGCGGACCACCGCCAGCCAGCGCTCCTTGGGAGTCATCCGGTCGCGTGGCATGTCGGACTCCTGGTTGTGCGTCCGCTCCGGCGCGCGCCAGAGGTGCGGATCCAGGTCGGGCGCGGCCGGGCGCCGGCGGCGCCTCACGGCGCCCGCAGGACGCGATCGACGAACGCATAGGCCGCCTCCCGCACCGCCGGCGGGAAGTCGTGACCGCAACACGGATGCGCCGCGCCCAGATCCGCCGGGTCGCCGCACAGGCGGTAGAGCGGCGCCACGGCCCGCAGACAGGCCTGCACGCCGTCGATGGCGAAGTTGTCGTCATGGAGCGGCGCGTTGACGAACAGCGCCCGCGGGGCGATCGCGCCCAGCACCTCGGCGAAGTCGAAGGGCAGACGCTCGGCGCGCGCGCCGTACTCCGCGGCGATGCGCGGCATGTAGCCCCGGTGGGACCAGCCGGTCAGATCGCCCTGGCAGTACCAGGCGAAGGAGTTGAAGCCGCAACTGGTCACCGTCACGCGCACCCGGCCGTCGAAGGCGGCCAGGAAGAGCGCGTTGTGGCCTCCCAGGGAGTGACCGATGCAGCCCAGCCGCCCGGAGTCCACCTGCGGCAGGGCCTGCAGCAGGTCGAGCGCCCGCGCGTGGTTCCAGATCCCCTTCATCGTCGCGCTGGCATAGCCGAGGGCGTAGGGATCGACGGGGTATTCGCCGTACCCGGGGTAGTCGGGAGCGAGTGTCACGTAGCCGCGCGCTGCCAGCTCGCAGGCATAGTGCAGGTTGGGCAGACCGGCCAGCCCGGCGGGTTCGGCCTTGCCGCAGGCGGTGGTCTGGTGCAGGCAGAGCATCGCCGGCCGCCGGCGCTCCGGCGGCCAGTCGCCTGCCTCGGCCGGCAGACACAGGTACGCAGGCACGCGGTCGCCTGGCTCCGCCGCGAAGCTGAGCCGCTGGCGCGTGCACCCGCCGGCGCGCTCCCGGGGCCCCCAGCGGATGTCCAGCGGCACGCGGCGCTCGGGGCCCGGCAGCGGGCCCATCACCCGCTGCATGTTGGCCAGCGTATGTGCCTGACGGCGGCCGACGTCCTCGCAGGTCCGGACCGGACACAGGTTGCCCTCGGCGTCCTGGTACACGCCCAGGTCGAGTCTGTCGGCATAGACCGGCGCCGCGGGCTGCCTGGCGTTCGCTCCTGGCATCCTAGGCTCCCCGTGCTGCCGCGGCGCGCACGCCGCCGTCGGCGATCTCGTACCGGGCGCCGTCCACGACCGCCAGCAGCAGCGCGTCCGTCCGCCAGCCGTCGTGCTCGAGGGGCGCGCCCTGCCCGAGCAGCACGAGCGCGCCGCCGATCCAGGCGCGCTCCGCAGCAGCGTCCCCCTCCGTGCGGACCTCGGCAGGACGCAGCCCGGCATGCTCGGGACACAGCACCACGCCCAGGTTTCGCCGTGCGGCCAGCCCGCTGCAGGTGAACCGCAGGTGGTACTGCGGCGGCCAGACCACGCCCTCGCGCGCCAGCGGCGGCGGATCCCAGCCCTCGCTCGACGAGAAGAAGCCGTTGGCGTGGTACATTACGTGCCCGTGCAGGACGCGGCCGTCGCGTTCGGTCGTGAAGCGCCTCCCTCCGGCGTCGATCACGAAGGGCGCCCACGAGTGCAGGTTCCATTGCAGCGCGGAGGCGACGCCCGGCCGGGCCACGAACTCGTCTGCCAGCACGAAGGCGGAGGCAGTCTTCAGGAAGAGCACGTGCCGCCGGCAGCGGAGGGCCCGGTCGCGGTAGCTGGCGTCGGCATTGCCCCGGAAGTACACCAGACGCTCGTCCTCGAAGGCGTTCTCCACGGCGCCGGCGGAGTCGTGCGAGCGCATGAGTTGCGGGGCGTCGGAGAGGGTGACGCAGTTGTGGGCCTTGGCGTGCCACTGCCAGTGCGTGTGGTGGTCCGAGCCGTACCCGGCGTAGTAGCCGCTGGGCAGGGCCAGGGCCCGGCCGGCAACGTGCAGGATGAAATCGTTGTTGGCCGCGTGGGAGTGACTGATCGCGCCGTACGGCGACGAGCGGAAGGCGAGGGCGACGTCGCGCTCCGGGTCCTCCGGATGGGTGTGCAGGATGGCCTGGCCCGCCGCCGCGTACACGCGCAGGAGGCGGCGGTCGGCGCGGGCCGATCCTTCGGTCTCGCCGCCGCCGGTGGCCGTGCCGCCCGCGTCAGGGGCGGCCGGCGGCGCCAGGTACCGCTGAGCATCCACGTCGCCGGCGCCGCTGCCGCTGCGGGCGGACGCCGGTTGCGCCGCGGCGCGTCGCAGCGCGGCCACGTACTCCCGCAGGTCGGCGGCGCCGGTCTCCCGCGCGATCGTCTCCACCAGGTCCGCGCCGGCGCGCAGGGTGCCGGCCGACTGCCGGCTGACGTCGCCGAAGCCAGGGATCTCGGCGTCGGGCGGGACCGCGTCGCGCCGCCAGCGGGCGTGGTTGCCCCAGAACGGCCGGCGGTACAGGTCCACGCCCGTGCCGCGCTTCAGCGCCGTGGCGAAGCGCGTCATGATCCGCACGTACGCCAGGCCGTAGTCCGGCCCTTCGGCCCAGGCGCCGTCGTCGCCGGCCCAGATGGGCCAGATGCCGGCCAGCACGGGCCGCAGCCACTCCAGCCACGCGCCCGCCTCGGGGATGTGCTCGTGCAGCGCCAGCGCCGTGCAGGCCAGGAACACGATCTCGCGCCCCGCATGGGAGTCGAAGCGCGTCACGCCGTAGGAGCCGCGGTTGTGCATGTAGTCGAAGGTGATCTGGCCGCGGGCGCGGAACTGCTCGACCACCGCCCTGCGCTCCTCGTCGGTGAACTGCTCCCAGGCCCAGTCGCAGGCGGTCGGTCCGTACCAGAGCACGGACATGTGGGCCTCGTCGTTGTGGGCGATGTGGGTCGCGCCGGACGGGTCCCAGGCGGCCACCGAGGCCAGGCGCCGGCAGGCGGCCCGCCCGTAGCGGGCCTCGCCGCTGGCCAGGTACGCCAGGGCCAGCGTCTCGGCGCCGGACAGGAACGCGCGCGACTCGGCGAGGATCCGCGCCCAGACGCGGAACGCCTTCTCGTAGTCCTGCTGCCAGTCGGGCAGGAAGGGCGGTTCGGCCAGCTCGTGCGGCTGCGCGAGCAGCTCCTCGGCCCGCTGCTGCAGCACCGACCACAGCGCCTGGCGCGCGTGGTTCCGGGAGGCCCGCAGGGCCGGAACTTCGTCCGGCCGTACGCCCAGGCGCGGGTGCGCGGCCGGCAGGCGTCGCAGCCACTCGCTGGCCGCCGGCACCTCGACGACCGGTGCCGCCGCGTCGATGTCGAAGCGAAAGACCTGCGACTCCAGGCCGTCCGCCGCCCACTTCCAGTAGTAGCGCCCGGGCGCCAGGGCGCGCTCGGGCAGATACAGGGGCTCGCGCAGGCCGTCCAGCGCCAGGCAGACGCGGCAGCAGCGCGCGTCGTGGGCCAGGCACAGGGAATAGCCGCTGGCGTGCTCGAGCGGCTTCCAGGCGAACACGGGCGGGTTGGTGCCCGGGCGGGTCCGGTGGCGGGGCTGGCGCGGATCGAGGTGAGGGTGCGGATGACGGTGCGCCTTCATGGCATGCCTTCAGTCCCGCTCGATGCGCGCCAGCAGGATGGCGCCCTCGGCGCCGCGCGCCGTGGGCGAGTACTGGCCGTAGTTCCACATGTTCTCGCCCACGGTCACCCAGGTCTGCTCGGCGGTGACCGCGGCGACGCCGAAGTTGCCCATGGGCACGCCGCGCTCGGGCAGCAGGACCTGTTCGCTGGCGCGGCGGACCGCGAGGCGCTCCGGATCCACTGCGGCGATGAACAGAGGCGCGCGATGGCGGAAGATGTGGTCGTTGCCGGCGCCGCGCCGCGTGTACACGAGGAAGAGGTCGCCCCCGCAGGAGGCCCAGTGCTGCTGGGTGTTGTAGCTGCCCAGGGGCTGACCGTCGTCGAACGTCCACGGGCGAAGGGTCTCGAAGTGCAGGCCGTCGTCGCCCGCCGTGACGAAGGCGCTGTCGTCGCTGCGGATGGTCAGGAAGTACCGGCCGCCGAGCCGGGCCAGCGAGGGCTCGTGCAGACCGCGGCCCGCCGGCCGCGCGAGCCGGCTGCCGGTCTCCGTGCACGCCAGCCGCTGGCCGTCGAACGCGCACTTCCAGACCGTCACGTACCAGGACTCGCCGGGTCGGTCCACGACATACACGGGCAGCAGCACCGTACCGTCCGACTCGATCAGCCACTGATCGCACCCGGCAGCCGCGCCGTGGCAGCCCGGCGCTGGTTCGTCCAGGGCCTGCAGGGAAGTCCAGGCATCTGCCGCGGGGTCGTAGACGGTGTAGTACACCCGCGTCGCTCCGGCCTGGTCGATGATCCGGCCGCCATCGTCGTACAGACAGGAATGGCCGATGGCCAGCACCCGGCCCGTGGGGGCGTGCCAGTTGGGCACCAGGCTGGCCACGGACACATGGAGCTGCCCCTGGCGCCACCAGCCCAGCGCCGGGATCTCGGCGGGGCCCCGCCAGGTTCGCCCCAGGTCGTCCGAGCGGAGCACGTACGAGCCCGAGTAGTGGTCGTCGGCGTTCAGGTGTTTCTGCGTCAGCAGGATGACGGCGGGCGGCTGCCCGCCGGCAGCCGGCACGGCCGTCAGGTAGGGGTGGAACCAGAAGTACGCATCGTTCAGCTCGCGGTAGATGGTCTCGACCCGGATGCGGCAGCGGCCTGGCACGGTTCCGGCTCCTGGACGCGACGGGACTGGAAGGGCGGCTCTGGTAGAGACGCCGCGGTCTGCGGAGCACAAGGTAAGGGCTGGCAGCGCCCGGTCCAGGCGCCTGCGGCCGGTCCGGCGGCGGCCCGCTGCGGCGCGCGGCTTGCGGTGGCCGCCGGCGAGCTCGCCACGCGAACGCGTTGACAGCACGGCCAGTATCTGGCAGCGTACGGCCGGCCATGCCGGGCGGCGGCGATCCTGGCCGTCCGCGCCGGAGCCGCTGTCCTGGCTGTTACCGCACCGCTGGGAGGTGAGCCGTGGAGCTGCAGACCATCGCCATCGAGAATCCGCAGAACCTCAACTTCGTCCTGGGTCAGTCGCACTTCATCAAGACCGTGGAGGACCTCCACGAGACGCTGGTGCAGGCGGTGCCCGGGATCCGCTTCGGGCTGGCCTTCTGCGAGGCCAGCGGGCCGTGCCTGGTCCGCTGTTCGGGCACCGCGCCGGAACTGGTGGAACTGGCCGCCCGCAACGCCAGCGCCGTGGGCGCGGGCCATTCGTTCATCCTGTTCCTCGGCGAGGGCTTCTTCCCGGTCAACGTGCTGAACGCGGTGAAGGCGGTGCCCGAGGTGTGCCGCATCTTCTGCGCCACGGCGAACCCGACGCAGGTGGTGGTCGCCAGGACGGAGCAGGGCGCCGGCATTCTCGGCGTGATCGACGGCTCCAGCCCCGCCGGCGTGGAGGGCGAGGCCGAGTCCGCGGAGCGGCACGCGTTCCTGCGCCGGATCGGCTACAAGTTGTAGCGCACTGCAGCGCGAGAATCGAGCTCCCGAGGCTGGCCGGCGCCTGCTGCCGGGCCGCTCGCAGGCATGCCTCCGGGTCGAAGCTGTCGATGGGGATCGGGCGCAGGCGCCGGCGCGCGCCGGCCGGCCGCACGCTCCCGATCGGCCCGGCCTCGCCCTGGCGGCGCCAGCGGGCGCGAAGGGTAAGCGGCGATCCTCCGGACGCAAAGGTCCTCGGCGCCCGCCCGCCTCGGCGATGTCCGGCGGGGGACGGACCTGGCTCATTCCTCCAGGTGCGCCGCGTATTCCGCGCAGTAAGCGCGCAGCTTCTCCAGGTACCCCTCCAGGTCCAGCAGCTCCTCGTCCAGGATGAGGTACCGCATGTCCGGCGTGCGGTTGGCGAAATGGCGCGCGCGGTCCTGGGCGAACGCGTACGGTCGCTGCTGGTCGCCGATCCCCTTGGGCAGACGCGTCCGCTCCCACACGGCCACCAGGTCGGCGAACACGCGCTCGCGGTCGGTCAGGTGCCGCTCGATGAGCGTGACGCCCTGGCACAGATGGTCCAGCGCCTGCCTGCGGTCGGCGAAATGCAGGCGATGGGCCGCCTCGATCTGCGCCTCCAGCTCGCCCAGCATGCCGACCAGGTCCGCGTTGTGGCGCATGAGCTCGGCGCACGTGCGGTAGACCTCCAGATCGTAGCGCTGGCGGAGCGGGCGGGCCAGGTTCGCGTCGATGATGCGCAGCGCGCGCTCGCTGCGCAGGCGCGCGGCCGCGGCCGCGTGCAGCAACTGGGCGTACCGGCGGCGCCAGAACTCGCTG